>DATFBL010000001.1:0-7390 GCA_035253865.1 Nitrososphaeraceae archaeon
AATCATATTCAAAGAATGTAGTTGTCAAAGTGGATGGACTTGCTGCTGGCAAGGGAGTATTTGTATGTGATAACACTAATTCAGCTGTTGAAGCGATTGAGAAAATTTTCAGCGACAATGAGTTTACTAATTCTAGGAATAAGATAATAATCGAAGATAGAATTTACGGCGATGAAGCTTCTTTTATTGCTCTATGTGATGGTAATTCTGTAATTCCAATGGCTACAAGTCAGGATCACAAGAATATCTTTGACGGCGACAAAGGTCCAAATACTGGGGGAATGGGGAGCTACTCTCCCACACCTCTTATCACTGAAAAAATAAGTGACAGGATAGTCGACAAAATAATGAACCCTACAATGAGAGGATTAAATGATATGGGAATTAAATTCAAGGGTTTTTTATATGCAGGAATCATGATAGAACGTGGTTCGAATGAGCCATACGTGCTCGAGTTTAATGTGAGAATGGGTGATCCAGAATGTCAATCCATTTTATCAAGAATGGACGCCAGTTTGCTAGAATATTTCGAGGCAGCTATTGATGAAAGGCTTGGCTCAATGCCGCCCATCAGATGGAAAAATAAACATTCAGTTTGCATAGTTATGGCTTCAAGAGGATATCCTGGAAGTATCAAACAGGTAAAATCATTCATGGATTGGACTCTCAATTTGACAATGATACACACGTGTTTCATGCAGGAACTAAGAAAAATTCTGCGGGAGAGATTCTTACAAATGGCGGAAGGGTATTATCAGTTACATCTTTAGCTGATACACTTGAAGCGGCCAAGGAAAAATCTTATTCCGTGGCGTCTGAAATTCACTGGGGGGATAATGAGGAGTACTTCCGAACAGACATTGCTTCAAAAGGTATCAAATACTTGAATTCCACTTTCAGTGATTAAGAGATCTATTTTCTTATCAAATTCAGATTTTGGAATAGGACATTTCATGACTTGAAAATCATACGCTAGGCCAATCGATTTTGAAAATTTTTTCTCTACCATGAATTTATCATAATAGCCATACCCGTAGCCAATTCTATATCCATTTGAATCAAATACAATCCCTGGAACAATTAACAAATCAATAAAGTCTAATTTCATGTTAGTTTTCTTTGGTTCTTTAATTCCGAATTTATTTACGTCAAATGAATCGTCATCTAACTCATGCTTTTCTACAATAAAGAAGTGAAGATCATTTGTTATTATACGAGGTAACAACACAGTCTTCCCAGATTCTAGCGCACTTTTGATTATACTATTTGTTCTTACTTCCGAACCAATGGGAAGATAAATCCCAATAGATTTGGATTCAATGAACTCCATTCTTCCTATGATCTTTTCTTGAATTAATCTACTCTTGCTGGTTATTTGAGAATCGCTCAAAGAGTTTCTTTTTTGTAGAATCTCTTTTCTTAATATTGATTTTTGTTCCTGATTCCTTAAATTCATTGTATTAAATGCTACTGCTTTTACTTATAATACTGGCTGCATGAACTGTATTTTTTAGTAGCATTGTAACAGTCATTGGTCCAACTCCACCAGGTACAGGAGTGATATAAGCTGCCTTTTCTGAAACTGATTTAAAATCAACATCTCCGTGAATCTTTCCATTAATTCTTGTAATACCCACGTCGAAAATTATTGCCTCATCCTTAATCATATTTCCTGTTAGCATAAATTTTTGACGATCTCCAACAGCAGTAATGATGCAATCATAGTTCCTTAATTTGTCTTCCATCCCTTTTGATTTTGAATGGAAAAATGTTACTGTAGCATCACGGTTTATTAGTAATATTCCTAGTGGTTTTCCAACCAGGTTACTTCTGTTAATGATAGCTACGTCAATCCCTTTGACATCAATTTTGTAAAAATCCAGCAGTTCAAGTATGCCCAAGGGTGTACATGGAACCAGTTTAGGTGTACCCTCTAACAGAAGGCCTAAATTATAAGAAGTTAGACCATCAACGTCTTTTTCATGTCTTACCATATTAGTAATGGATGTTTCAATTTGGTCAGGTAATGGAAGTTGAATTAGTATCCCATGGACATTTTCATCATGATTTAACTCTTTAATTGTCTTAGAGAGTTCTTCTTGAGTTATGCTTTCTGAAAGCTTGAAATCTCGTGTTAGTATTCCAACAGTACTTGCGGCCATTTGCTTATTTTTAACATATGTTGCGGACGCTTGATTGTCGCCAACTAAAACTGTGGCCAAACATGGTCTAATTCCCTTGCTTGTTAGTGCTGACACCTCTTTTTTAATCATGTTCCTAATGTGTTGGGATACTAGCAAGCCATCTATTAATTTGGCCAAACATTTTAGAAATTCACAACGCCATTTTTTTGCTTTACTGTAGATTATCTCAATTATTCTTCATTGCTAGGCAACAATTACTTTTCTACCTTCAACCAATAGTTTCTTTTCAGAAAAAAGCTTTATACAATAAGGATAAAGAATATGCTCCTGTTCGAGAATTCTCTCTGATAATGTTTCAGGTGTATCATTATCTAATACCATTACATGTTTCTGTCCAATAATTGGTCCTGAATCCAATCCCTCATCAACAAAATGAACAGTACATCCAGTTACTTTTACTCCATAATCCAATGCTTTTTTCTGGGAATTGAGTCCGGGAAACGATGGCAAGAGTGATGGATGTATGTTCATAATATGCATTTTGTACTTTCTTACAAATTCTGGACTTAAGAGTCGCATGTAGCCTGCCAAACATACTAGTCCATTTTCTGGGTTTACATTATATTCTTGCAATATGTTTACTATCTGACTATCGTAATCCCAGCCCTTTGAATTGTTGGTAACGACCATTGTTGGAACTCCAAATTTTGAGGCCTTAATAAGACCTTCTGCTTCAGGATTGCTTGAAATAACTATTTTAGGACAGATGTCCGTCACCTTATTTTCTTTTAGATAATTCAATATTGACTCCATATTACTACCTCTTCCCGAAATTAGGATTCCAAGGTTTATCATTTGCTCCTAATGTGTATGGTTGAGATTCTTAAATGTAATGAAAAAGTTCTTAGTAGCATTGAAGAGTCTGTTATCATGGAGCCTATGGAAGGAACTTTTGACTATGATGACCAAAACGTTACTAATTAGATGTTGCAAGTGTACATATTGGTGGCCCAATAATTTGCGAATGTGTGATCAGAACAAGTCTATCATGGCAATCAAAAATAATGCGCTCATTTCACATGGTTATATCGAAATTCATCTAGTTTTATCAGCTCGTGATAAGACCCAAACTTTGATACTTCTGCATTATCCAACAGAGATTCATTTCCATTATCATGCTCGTCGAAGACTTTAACAATTCCATAAACCGAGTTTCTCTGGGCGGCTACTCTACCTGCAGATACTATCAAAGATCTTATTTCCTTGGGTTTCATTATCTGGCCATATTCAGATCCTGCTGAGGTGGATATACTTTCGTTTATCAATGTTCCACCAAAATCATTAACTCCGGCCTCAAGGAGCAATTGAGACATTTTCGTTCCTTCCTTGACCCACGATACCTGAATATTGTCAATAAAATTGTTGAGCATTATTCTTGAAACTGCATGCATTTTTATCACATCCTGACCTGTGGGACCTGCTGAAATTCCCTTTACTAAATTGTGATTATACATTGGAGCTTCTCTATGCACAAAACTAAGCGGCACAAATTCAGTAAATCCTCCTGTCTCTTTCTGAATCGTCCTTATCAATTCCAAATGCTTGGCTTTGTGTTCCATTGTTTCTACATGACCGTACATTATAGTCGATGTCGTTGGAATCTTTAGTTTATGTGCGGTCGTAATGACATCAATCCAGTCATCCACCGTGATTCTACCTGGAGAGATCAAGTCTCTTAAGCCCTGATCCAAGATTTCTGCTGCTGTTCCTGGCAAACTTCCTAATCCAGCTTCTTTTAATAAACTCAAATATTCCTTCACACTTAATTCTGATCTTGTACATCCGTACATGATTTCTTCAGGAGAAAAAGCATGAATATGGATATCAGGTAGCTCTTTTTTTATTGCCCTACAAATATCGACGTACAATAAGCCATCCATCTTTGGCGGTAACCCTGCTTGGATACAAATTTCAGTTGCGCCCAATTTCCATGCTTCTACTGCTCTCCTAACGACCTCTGCTATCGGAAGGAAATACCCTTCTTCATTTCTAAAATCTCTACTGTATGCACAAAAACCACATCGTTTGATACAAACATTTGTAAAATTGATATTCCTATTTATAACAAAAGTTACTTTATCCCCAACCTTATTTCTCCTTAATATATCAGCAACCATTGTAGTCATGATCATTTCGGTGCCTTTTGTTAGCAACAATTCAATAGCTTGTTTTGTTGAAATGCTCTTGGAATCAAGGGCTTGGTTCAAAGCATCAGATACAACCGGATCTATCTCCTTTAACATAGATTCAAGTATCAATTCAATTCCTCCTTCACAAGGCCAGAACTTTCCGATAGTGAGGTAATATAGTGCCAAAGATTATTTGGAATAAATTCTCTTCTGTTCAAAAGAAACTCTGGATAAATTGCAAGTCTTCCTCTAAAGTCATAACCAGCTTTATTTGTTGCCTGCTTAACATCCTTAATATCAGGCCATGGAGACTCTGGATTTACAAAATCGATTGTTAAAGGAGATATGCCACCCCAATCATTAATACCTGCATTAATGTATTGCGAATAATAATCGGGACTTAGGTTTGGTGGAACCTGTATGTTCATTTGGGGCATAATGATTCTTGCCAGCGAAACAGTAAGTAAAAATAAATCCTGTGTTGGCGCCATAAAGTTCCCCATTTTGGTATTATATTTTGGAACGTGATTTTGCATTATCACTTCTTGAATATTTGAATATTTTTGATTAATATCCCTAATCAGTATTAAGGAGTCAACAATCTCTTCTAGCGTTTCACCAATTCCAATGAGCAAGCCTGTTGTCATAGGTACTTTTAATTTTCCTGCATTTTCAAGCACTCGAATTCTTGCTCTGGGATTTTTACTTGGCGCATATTCATGTGGCATGTCCTTACCCGAGAGTCGTTCACTAGAAGTCTCCAGCATACATCCTAGGCTAACATTGGATTTTTTTAGCAATGACAATTCATCATAGTTCAATGTACCTGCATTTGTATGTGGTAACAGTCCAGTTTCTTCTAGAATCAAGTTACTGATCTGATCTACATATTCAGGTGTAGTTGAGCAATCATTTTTTCTTAACCATTCTCTATATTCTGGATATTTTTGCTCAGGTCTCTCTCCTGTCACAATCAATGCTTCAGTACATTTAAGTCGTTTACCCATAGTTGCGATGTGTAATGCCTGTTCCTTTGTAAGAATTGACAAATTAGGATCCGAAAACTCTTTTTTGTACGTACAGTAAGAACATGTGTCCCTACACAGGTTTATCAAATTTATGAATACCTTTCTAGAATATGTAATTATCTCACTCTTGCATTCATCTCTAATTGACTTCGCTAGGGTACAAAGAGACTTTGTATCGTAGATATCTATTAGTTCGAGTACTTCGTCTTTAGTAATCGGAAAATTCTGTACATCTTGAATCATGTCGTTTATTGTAGATAAGTCTATTCCATCCAGCGGAGATTTCAATGCCCTATTAATATTGAAGCACTTTATTATTAATAATTTGTTTCAAGACAATTATGGGTATCATGATTTCTTACCACAAACATTCTTTACCAGTATCTGCCTAGGTTGTAGAGATCGGCTTAATAAATCTGAGCTGTTTCCGCCCATATTTGTCTCACTTTCATAAATGAAATGGATGCTGCTTTGTACCTACCAAGTAAGTCCTATCACGCCACTTTACCATTCGATTTCCTTCCAAGGAAAAGGCAGAAGTCATGAAACTTGCGGTTATTACAGTACATCCCAATACAAATCCAAGACCATAGATTGATTTTTGTAAGAGACCGAAACGGGATTGTACGATTGAGCAGATTAGCATTAGAATTATTGTCAATAAACAGATAATTTCCAAGGGTCCTTTGAGTGGATTCTCTGTTAAATAAAGTAAGGAAAGAGGTAGCGTTAGAAATGGTTGCATTAGAATGAAAAAAATAAAAACTGTAATCATCAGTGCCGATTTTTTCTTCTCCGTATGTAGCGGTATAATTATTCGACGTAGTGCATGCCATAATGAACGCGGGTCTCTTGCCCATAATGCCTCAACATAGTTTTCACCCCTGACTAGTCTTAATTTCATTCTTTGTTCCTTTACAATCCTCCCTAGCGCTCCATCTTCCACCAGTTCTCGACGTACCTGCTCATGTGTCCCAATTTGCTCATAATTAATTTTGGATATCAAGTAAAAACTACCGAAAAAATAACCTATCTTGTTTTTTGGATTATTTACTCGAAGGGGTGAATACCTTGAATGTAGAAATACAGAAAGAATTGGTAACGTGAATTTTGTAATCATGTCTTGACATAAAAGTTTGGGCACAAGAGTAAGTGCATCAATTTTATCATGCATCATAGTATTGATTGCGGATGATAATGCATCTGGTCTGTGTATGGTATCCGCATCAGTAAACAAAAGAATTTCTCCTGTTGATTTTTTATAGCCTTGAAAACATGCCCAGTTCTTTCCAATCCAATCATTCGGTTTAGGTGGACACTTTATTGGTATCAATATCTGGTTATTCTTAGATAATTCTGAGATAATTGTAAACGTATTATCTGTGGAAGAATCGTCTATTGCAATTACTTCGTAGTTGTCATAATCTTGAGATAATAATGATTGAAGACATTTTGATATTGCTCGTTCTTCATTTCTCGCGGGTACGATAATACTGACCTTAGGTTTTGATTTTATTCGATATTTTGCTGACCATTCTAATTTGGGTGATTTTGAAATTGACCAAGAAATTAGAACCAGAAAATACATCCAACATGCTAAGACTCCAATATTAATTGCCAGTATGATAGCAAGCGGTACTAAGATGAGCAACTAATACCATTAATTTATTCTAAATATAGACTATACGTTAGATACTATTCTGGATAATAGTTACCCGTATTTATCAAATCAGTTAATTTGAATGGTAATAAATAGAAATCTAAGTATAGCAAAGTAGTAAGAAATCAAACACCCAAAATCTGCTTTAGTAAAGCTCTGTAATCTACACTTTCTTTACTGCTTCCAGGTGCAGGTAATTCAAAAATTAATGGAATTGGGCGGTTGGCTCTAATACTGGTCAATTGGGTTCGGATTTCCTTTCCAATGTCCTCACTGATAAGAACAAGACCCACATCGCCGACATTATCTAGATTATTGATATGATGGAGAGCTTCAGAGGCTGATTCAACCTTAACACCTTCGACACCA
>DATFBL010000002.1:0-25744 GCA_035253865.1 Nitrososphaeraceae archaeon
TGGGTTCACGTGCAACAACAAGATTTAGGAGTGAACTAAATTTTGGGACCGAGCTAATTGGCAAGGAACCTGAGTATTATGATGATTTCTATTTTTTCCGAAACAGAATTTTCCAGAGTATGGAAAAGTATTTCACAAAAATTAATCCTGTCGTTTCTGTCAGAAGGACTTTAGGATCTATTGGATTTGATTTTTCAAATATACACTTTGACACCGATGATAGGCCAAATAAATATCCATCACCGATATGCTTTTTTGTAAAAATACCTGATGATATAAGAGTCCTTTACAAAAGCGAAAGCCCTTACTTTAATTTGTCAAGCTGTTATCATGAAACTGGACATGCAATACATGCTTCTTCTATAGACCAGGACTTGAATTATTGGGAAAAATACAAGTTTCCAATGGGCATAGCTGAAATATTTTCAATACTAATCGAAAGTTTGACTAGAAATCCATTATATTTGAAAGATATTGGAATAACAAATGATAAAGTATTAAGTGATCTCATTTGGAGAAACAAATTCATGGAGTTATTTTTTGTCGTTTTTTATGCCGCAAATTCATTAATGAAAATGGAATACTGGAATAGAAATCTTTCAATTTACGAGGCAAGTAGACTTTATGAAAAGCTAATCAAAAAGTATATGGGTCTTGAAGTACCTGGAGAATATTGGATGTTGCATCATATTCTTCCAGAGGCAATAATGTACGTACCCAGTTACATGATAGCAGCAATCCGGGCTGCAGAATTAGAAAGATACTTGTGCAATAAATTCAGTGATAAGTGGTGGAATGAACCTTCTGCTGGAAAGAAGATTAGAGAAATAATGTCAAAAGGAGAGACGATAAATTTAGAGGAATTTTCCAAGCTTGATCAGAATATTTTCATGAAGGAGATATGTTCTAGTTAATTCCAGTGAGATAACAGAAGGAGATCAGGAGAATAATTTTTGGTCGGAACTTCCAAGAAGGCTGTTTATGCTGCACTATTTGGTAATTTAGCAATATCAATTGCAAAACTAATTGCAGCATTACTAACTAATAGTAGCGCAATGTGGTCAGAAACATATCACTCATTTTCTGACACTTTTAACCAACTATTACTGCTGATCGGAATCAAGACAAGTTCGAGAATACCAA
This sequence comes from Nitrososphaeraceae archaeon, assembly GCA_035253865.1. GTDB lineage: Archaea > Thermoproteota > Nitrososphaeria > Nitrososphaerales > Nitrososphaeraceae > TA-21. The sequence goes on from DATFBL010000002.1 coordinate 1,144, forward strand.
CTGAGAGACACCCATTTGGATATGGGAAGGAACAATTTTTCTGGTCATTTATCGTTGCTACCTTATTGTTTGGTATTTCCGGCATCCTATCTTTTGAGAAGGGATTTACTTCCTTCTATGACCCTGTGCATCAAATTGCAAATACTAATATCAGTTATGTAATTCTCTTAATATCAGCCATTTTTGAAGGAAATGCACTTCGTATTGCCTTCAATCTGTTTAAGGGCACAATAGAAGCGAGGGGCGAAAAGGTAAATCTGCATACTTTATTTAAGGAGTTTCAAGAAAGTAAAGATCCTACCGTTCTTACCGTCATGGTTGAAGATTCAGCAGCGTTACTTGGAATAGCTATAGCAGCAATAGGAATCTATTTGTCAGATGTTACCAACAATATGATTTATGATGCGCTAGCGTCCGTATCGATAGGCGCTGTCCTCATGTTATTTGCATTCTTTTTAGCAAAAGAAAATAGAGCTCTTCTAATAGGGGAAGCAATGTCAAAAAAAGATCATACAAAGATAATAGAATCTGTATTAAAGATTCCAGAGGTAAACAGAGTGATTACATTGCGAACGATGCATTTTGGTCCCAATGACGTCCTTGTTGCGATGGAGGTAAGTCTAGTGGATAACATTAACACAGATCAAATTGAACAAGTAATAGATACTATTGAAGATAAAATCAAATCTGTAATCGATGTAAAGACATCATCCAAGATTTATGTGGAAGTGGAAAGAGATAGCTGTCCTGTGGACACTAAGAAAATGAAGGATCGTAAGAAGCATGATGGAAGAATGTAGGACAATCATTGTAGCTTGTGCCCCAAGGTATGATGAAATTATTTACCGTTGCTAACTAAATGCATTGTGCCGTTTTCGATCGAATCTATCGAATTCAGGGAGGTGTTTTTCGGCTCGCGTATCCTATCATGTTTGTGTGATACATCCTCCACTCTTTGACACATATTGCAAATCCATGAAATATGTTCTTTGCATAAATTGCACATTAAGATTGGCACTAGAGTCTTTCCACACGACCTACATGATTCCTTGTTAAACACGTTTTTTCCTCTTATGTAATTATTATAATATATATTGATCCAGCATATAAATTCTACACCGTAAATTAGTGTATTTTTATAATTATGGCTAGTTTATTGAAATTATCACATCATGGAGATGAGGTATTATGCCTTTGGTTACTCGCCTATTCTTTATCTACGAATTCATCCGATGTCGGTGGCTCAGGATTTAGTCCCTTTCTCTTACGCGTGTCATTGACAAGAGTTTTGAATATAGATTGGGGTACAACTTGCCAAGTCTTAAAATAAGTGTTCCATAAGGCTTTTCCGGCTGTGCCACCTCGCATTACTTCGGACAAGTCAAAAGTCTCTGATGCAGGTACTTCACCCTGAATAATGCTAATAACTCCCTTTTGTTCAACGTTCAATAGTTTTCCTCGTTTCCCCGATAAGATCCCAGCAACTGTACCTATTTGTTCTTGAGGACATTTTATCTCCATACCAAGAATGGGTTCCAGTAGGGCAGGATCTGCCAAAAGCATAGATCCTAACATGGCTCGTCTTGTCGCTGGCATTAACTGCGCAAGTCCACGGTGGGCAGGATCTTCATGGGGTACAAAGTGATGTAAGACAAATTTTACTCCACGAACGGTCTCATGAGCAAGAGGACCAGAGTGTACCACATCATCAAAACCCGATCTGATAGAATCCATCGATTCTTGAATAAATTGTACACCCTTTGTTTGATCAAGGAGAATATTACCACTAACATCAACAGCAGCTACGCTCTTTGCTTCATCTGCACTCCAACCTTTTTCTCTTAATATTTTAGCCATCTGTTTTCGATCTAGATCTTCATGGATATGTCCATTCTTGATTAATTCAATAATTTCTTCTCCAAGTGGTTCGATTTTCATGAAAATCTTGTTGTGCTTATTTGGCGATTTACTCATTATTGGCCCAGCGCTATTACGAATAGTCTCGCGGTAATTGATAAGAGGTTGAGTCGTAGTAATTTCTAGACCTGTTTCCAATATGAGAGAGGTAGCAATCTCAAGGTGTAATACCCCCATTCCGGAAAGTAATGTCTCTCCAGTTTCTTCATTAATTTTTACTATAAGGTTTGGATCCTCTACAGTTATCCTTCTTAATGCTTCAACTAATTTAGGTAGATCTTTTGGATGTTTTGGTTCTATTGCAATAGTAACAACAGGTTCAGAGACATACTTGATTGATTCGAATGCAGGCACATTTTTAATAGACGAAAATGTCTCCCCTGCAATGGCATGATCGATACCTAGCAATGCCGGTATATTTCCTGCAGGAAGCATATTTACCACTTCACGAGTGTTACCCATGTAGATATTTACTGATTGAACTTTCCCCATTCTTTTCCCGTCAATTAGATAAACTTCATCTCCATCTTTTATGGTTCCTGAGAACAGTCTGCCGGTTGCTATTCTGCCGGCCTGTGGATCCACATTAATCGTAGTAACCATCATTAGGATTGGTCCTTTATCATCACACGATACAAGGGACTTTCCAATGTCAGAATCAAGGTCTCCTGGCCAAATCTTTGGTATTCTATATCTCTGCGCTACGTGAGGAGGTGGATGATGCTGCACGACCATTCCAAGCACTGCTTCATGTAATGGGGCCTTCTCCGAAAGTGCCTTTATCAGAGCCTGATCGTCTGAGTTGTATGCGTCATAAACGTCCTTAAAGCCAACCCCATTTCTTTGGGCAATATTGTAATTAAATCCCCACCTATCCTTTGCCGAACCAAATGCTACACTATTTCCCTGAATACTTACCTTCCATTTCTCCTTAAGTTCGGGTTCAGCATAAATATCGACGAGCTTGTTGAATTCTGCAATAATATTTGAAAGCCATTTCTGCATTGCAGGCGCATCTAACCTTAATTCTTTGACTAGTCTATCTATCTTGTTTATATATAAAACTGGTCTGACTCTCTCCTCAAGTGCTTGTCTTGTAACAGTTTCAGTTTGCGTCATAATTCCTTCCACTGAATCTGAGACTACAACTACTCCGTCAATGGCCCTGAGTGCTCTGGTAACTCTACCTGTAAAATCGATATGGCCGGGAGTATCGATCATGTTAATGACGTATTCCTTGCCTTCGATTTCATAGTACAAGGTTACATTAGCCCCTCTAATTGTCATTTGTCTGTTTTGCTCTAATTTCATCGAATCAAGTGCTAGTGCCTGACCTGCAACTGAAGGAGATATAATACCTGATGCAGCCAATAAACTGTCACTCATCGTAGTCTTGCCATGGTCTACGTGAGCAATTACACCGAAATTACGAATTTGATCCTTATTTCCTATAATTCTCAAGATATCCTGTGTGGACTTGAATTTTGGCATCTTACAAACGACAAAAAATCTATCCAGGATTATTAAATCTTCCTTATCTTACTAAGGAACTGTATCAAATTCAAGTTCATTGACAAGCATCCATAGTTTCATACTCATACTCAAATTACACCTCGAGTGTCACAGTATTCATTCCTTCTGTGATTTTCTCATCAATAGGCCTCTAATACTGTAAAATAGAAATATCGTCAGAATATTCACTTTTTTATGAAACGAGTAACACTAGGACATACCCCTGATGCGGATGACGCTTTTATGTTTTATGGGATTGCTTCAGGGAAAGTTAGTTCATCTAGTTTTGAAATAAAACATGTTATTGAAGATATTGAGAAATTGAACAAACGAGCAATTGACCATGATTTAGATATCACTGCAATATCGGCTCACGCATATGCTTTCATTAAGGATTACGTTATTTTAAATAGTGGTGGAAGTTTTGGAATTAATTATGGTCCTATAGTAATTTCGAAAAAAAGCATAGAAATTAAAGATCTGAACAAATGTAAGATAGCGATTCCGGGTCAAATGACTTCGGCAAACCTTCTACTAAATCTGGCGATAGGTAAATTTGCTGGAAGTGAATTTATTTTTAGTGAAATACCAAAACATGTCTCTTCGGGCTTGGTAGATGCAGGTCTGGTTATTCATGAAGCACAAATTTCATTTGGAGATGAATTCCAAAAGATTCTGGATCTTGGGAAATGGTGGCATGATAACACAAATGGTATGCCTGTTCCACTAGGAATTAATGTTATAAGTAAACGGTCATTGACGGTTGAAGAAATTATCAAGTTTGATGAACTTTTTAGGGACTCCATAAAGTATGGATTGGAACATTTGGAAGATGCGATAGAATATTCGATGCAATTTGGCAGGGGTAACCCCAAGTCGTTGATTGAAAAATTTGTCAAGATGTATGTGAATGACCTTACTATTGATATGGGAGAAGAGGGAAAGAATTCTATAATAACGCTACTTCAGAAAGCAAGACGGAGTAACATTCTTTCATTCAATGACTTACTATTCATAGATAGTAACGCTAAGAAAATCCAAAATTATAGATAGGTAATAAATAATCATATGGCCGGTTTTAAGATGTTGAAAAATGTATCTCTTTGTAGAGGATTGTATTTCGCATCTTTAATCAATGATACTAATTCCTGAATCGAAGTTCCTGTAGTTTTACCTGCTGCTTTGAAAATTTCTTCGGAGAAGGCGGTACCAACAAGATCGCTTCCACCATACGATAATGCAACTTGAGCTAACTTCTTTCCTAGCGCAACCCAATAAACAGAAATATTTTTCAGTGTGTTTGCTAGCATGAGCCGTGATAGAGCTATTACCTTCAGATCGTATATTGAGGAACTTTCTTTTTCAATTAGTCCCTTCTGTTCAAGTTCCGTATTGTCTAGGCTAAATTTCAAGGGAATAAAAGTAATAAAACCGCCCGTTTTCTTTTGCAATTCTCGAACTCTAATCAAATGATCAATGATATGTTGCGGTTCTTCAATATGACCAAAAAGCATTGTACAATTTGATCGAATACCCATCTCATGAGCGATTCCAGCTGTCTTAAGCCAGTCATCTCCGGAACATTTACCTCTCACGATAATATCCCTGATATCTCTGCTAAATATCTCTGCCCCTCCACCGGGTAATGCATCGAGACCTGCAGCTTTTAGCCTCGAAAGTACTTCCTTTACCGAATTCTTGGTAATATGAGAAATAAAATGAATTTCGGCCGGTGTGAGTGCCTTTACCGTTACTGATGGAAATTCCTTCTTGATTTCACTTATCATTTTTTCGTAATAGTCAAGTCCCAGCTTGGGATGAAATCCACCAACTATGTGGAGCTCCGTTGCTTTCATCTGTTCTATTGCAATTTTTGCCCTAGCTAGAATCTGTTCGATTGTTAGAGTATAGGAATCAGGTTCGGTTCCTTTTCTATAAAAGGCACAAAGAGGGCAGCTGGCTGCGCATACATTGGTATAATTTAGGTAGTATGAAGCGACAAAAGTTATATTGTTACCAGTTAGGTTTTTTTTTATCAAATCAGCAGCAGCGCCCAAGTTAAAGACATTTTCATTTTTCATTAATTCCATACCGTCATTGAAGGATAATTCTTCTCCATGGATTACTTTTTCTAGCGCATTTGTGCCTGCAATACTTAACAAATTATTTAGATGATGTCGCTATCGGCTATAAAATCTTCACTTTTTGACACGTTTTGTAAAGAATAAATATCGATGACCAACGTCATGAAACTTATAGCTCATGAATTTCTTTGCACAAGAGTTGATCCAGAAATCTGATGTGAACGATATTTTCGATCAAGTATTGCAAGGAAAAAGAGTGGATCTAAATGATTGCGTGCGATTATTGAAATCTGATAATACCTATGCTTTGGGCATCATTGGTAATATCTTGAGAGAAAAACTTTTTGGTAAAATTGCCACATATGTTAACAATATTATTCTAAATTATACAAACGTATGCATAACTTATTGCAAATTTTGTGCCTTTTACAGAGCGCCTGGTGATTCTGAGGGATATACTTTGTCTATTGACGATGTTGTAAAGAGAGTCGTCACTGCAAGGGATCAGTTTGGTATCAGTCAAGTTTTGATGCAAGGAGGTCACAATCCAGACCTCAAGATAGAGTATTACGAACAGGCATTCAAAACAATTAAGGAAAAATGTCCAGATGTTGCTATTCATGGACTTTCTGCTTCTGAAATTGATACTATTTCCAAATTAGAAAGAAGCACTACCAGAGAAGTGTTGTCTAGACTAAAAGAATCAGGATTGGACTCGTTACCAGGTGCAGGTGCTGAAATTCTTGATGATGATGTAAAGTCTAAGATTAGTCCACTTAAAATAAAAAGTGAAGAGTGGCTAAATATCATGAGACAGGCACATGAGCTTGGTATAAAATCTTCGGCCACTATGATGTATGGTACGGGAGAAGATTATGAACAACGGGCAAGACATTTGATAAAAATTGCAAAATTACAAGAAAAAACGCACGGATTTATGGCATTCATTCCATGGAGCTTTGAGCCAAATAATACAAAGATGCAGGAAGATGGGATGATAAAATATCCTTCTGGTGGGTTGGAGCTATTAAAAATGATTGCAATTTCTAGGATCGTTTATTCGGGACTTATAGACCATCTTCAATCCTCTTGGCTAACAAATGGCATAGGAATGGCACAACTTGCTCTGACTTATGGAGCAGATGATTTTGGTGGTACGCTAATCGGTGAAGAAGTAGTTAGTGCTACTGGAGCAAGATCTACAGAATTATCTGCGGATAAAATTATTGCAGCGATAAAGCAAATTGGCTTCGATGCCCATGAACGTAATAATTTCTACGAAACTATCCGGGTTCATTAGTCAGGTCTATTGTAAGATTGACATCAGATCTGCAAATAAGAACAGTTCAATAGTCAATTTTTTTATCTTGTATATGGAAAAGGCCCTGGTTACTTTACAATCATATTAATTATTAATGACAAATAATACAATTTTCTTAAAAAGATCCCAATTTTTTGTCGAATTTCTTTTAATTGGAGTCAAATAGCAACAAGTACCTTTAAATGTCTATAATGAGAAAAAATGATAACATGCCAGCCGGCATTGACGACCTCGCTATATACGTTCCAAAATTGTATATTGATTATAAGGATTTTGCTCAGGCAAGAGGTATTGATCCCCAAAAGCTAGAACATGGTATTGGGATCAAGAAGATGGCACTGGTCGATACAAATCAGGATGCCGCTTGTATGGCCTCAAATGCTTGCCTAGAGTTAATGAAGAAAAACAACTTACACCCAGACGATATCGGCAGATTGTATGTAGCCACAGAATCAAGTATTGATGAATCAAAGGCATTGAACTCATTTGTTGTGGGTATGCTTGAACAGGTTTATGGAGATGGTACTTTTGAACATGCAGGTGGAATTGAATGCAAATTCGCCTGTGTTAGCGGATCTTATGCAATTTATGACAACACCAATTGGATTAGAGCTGAAGAGCATAATGAAAAGGCAGCTATCGTAGTCGTAAGTGATATAGCCAAATACGACATCGGATCGGCAGGAGAATACACGCAGGGAGCGGGAGCAGTAGCACTTTTGATAAAAGAGAATCCGAGATTATTAGCTTTGGATCCAAAAGTCACTTCAACAATAATTAAAAACGAATATGACTTCTACAGACCTTTTGGAAAGGAAACTCCGCTGGTAAACGGAATATACTCCAATTTATTATACTTAATCCAAGTTAGGAAGGCTTTTGATAGTTACAAGGAAAAAGCAATGAGAACGGGATTGATTCATCTTAAGGATGGGGAATCTATAACAGATTACATTGATCTGTTTACTGTGCATTTACCATATAGAAGAATGGGAGAAAAGGCACTCGCTTATTTGTTAAGACATGAATGGAGAACTCTTCCCAGATGGCAACATGTCATCAAAGAGATAGGCTTCAACGAACCTGTGCCAAACGACAGTAGAGGTACGATAGAATCAATTCTGGCCGACAAGGAATTCATGAAGGCAGATGAACAATTCAGAAAAGCATTCATGCAAACCTCATTCTACAACGAGGTATATGAGAAAAAGATGGCAAGCTCTCTTGAGGCCTCTAACATCATAGGAAACTTGTATACAGCATCAATGTATATGGGATTTAGAAGCTTACTCGAATATGAATTTAAGAAGAATAACGATATTGAAGGTTGCAGGGTAGGTTTTGGGTCCTATGGGAGCGGTAGCAGTGCAATGGTTTTCACTGGAGTTATTCAACCAGGTTACAAAGAGATAGTAAAGAGTATGAATCTTGAAGAGGAGATTGGACCACGTAAGAAATTATCTATGGATGAGTACCAAACACTACGTGAAAATCAACGGAATCTGAATGATTCTTATGCAAGAGCTAAAAATGAGTTTGTATTGGTAAAAATTGGTGGTTCTACTGCAGATAAAGCTGGATTTAGAGAATATTGCTACTGCGCTTAGGGTACAACCTTAAACACCATTTTTTCCTTTTTTAGAAAATCTAAAAGTTTAGTTGAATGCTTTTCATCCTCAAGTTCTAAACTTAGATATACACCTGCTGATCCTGCTGCTACGTTTGAGCTCAGGCGATCATGTTCAACCTGAACTATATTGACACTCAACTCTGCTATTTTATCTACTATACCTTTTAACGCTCCGGGCTTGTCTGGCAACTGGATGAATATCTTGACTAATCTTCCCATTTGCATTAATCCTTTCGATACTATTTGACCCAATAGATACATGTCGATATTACCACCGGAAAGTATTGAAATAATATTTTTATTATTTTTTACTTTACCGCTAGAAAGAACATATGCCAGACTTGCCGCTCCTGCAGGTTCAACTACAACTTTTTCTCTCTCCATAAGAGTAAACATGGTCTCTACGATAGCAACATCATCCACAGTAACGACATCGTCCAGATATTTTGAGCAAATCTCAAATGTCAACTCGCCTGGAGACTTTACTGAAATACCATCCGCAATTGTAAATCCGCCAGTAATATGACAAAGACTGCCCTTGTCCAGTGATTTTCTCATAGCTGGGAATTGGTTAGATTCAACTCCTATGATTTTGACATTAGGTCGTTTCGCCTTAATGGCTATCGATACTCCAGAGGCAAGTCCACCGCCACCGAGTGGTAAATAAACAGTGTCAATATCATTCAAATCTTCCATTAATTCCAAACCAATAGTACCCTGACCTGCAATGACTACAGGGTCATCAAATGCGTGTATTATAGAATATCCATTTTCCTTAGCTAACAAATCAGCCTTCTTCCAAGATTCATCGTAAGTATCTCCTGAGAGAATGACATTTGCGCCGTAAGAACGCGTGGCAGCAACCTTCGCAGGAGATGCATTTTTTGGCATAACAATATTGCATTTTATATTTCTCTTCAAAGCAGCATAAGCAACACCTTGTGCATGATTTCCGGCTGAGGCTGCGATTACTCCCGCCTTGCATTGCTCATCACTTAGTGAGTTAATTTTTGAATAAGCCCCTCTTACTTTGAATGATCCCGTTTTCTGAAATGATTCATATTTCAAAAAGATATCTGTATGTGCAGACTTTGAAAATGTGTTTGACTTTAATAATGGCGTCCTTTTTACATGTGTCTTGTCCATTAGTTTCTGAGCCCTGACTATTTCCTCTAGCGAGGGAATTTTACCCTTCAAATACATCTTGCTATGATTGTCCAATCCATTAAGCATTATTCAACCAACATTATGAATTTTGTTTTATTGCGATGCAGAGTGTGTCTATTGTCTCTGATTGCGCAATGCCGAACTAATTTCTTTAAAAAGTTCACCAATTTTTTTCTTTGCGGGAGGTTTCATACGAGATAAATTTACAGTTTTATTTGAACTTTTTTTGGCTTTTGCATCAATCTTGGGTTCTATATCAAAATAGACTACTATCCCTTCCTCACCTTGCATTAGTTTACTATAATCTATCAAAATTGGAGAGACCTGATAGACCTTTATTATCAAATTTTCGAGTTCATAAAACAAAGAATTCCTCCTTTTTTCAGCCCCTTCCAACTCTGGATATGAATTTTCAACTTTTTTTATTTTGTCTTCTAACTTGCCGATTAGATCTTGATTTTCAAGTAATTTTTCAAACAAGTCTTCAAACTCTAGATCATCTAAAGCCATATTCTTTATCTCCTGTTTTATTGTATTGTTACCAATATTTGCAACAGATTCTAATTGTGAAGAGCTATTAGTAGCTAGATCGAATAATTCCTTTTGTAATTGTATGACTTGTTTGTCTGGTTTATAGTATGGTAAAATATGATATTGTAATCCAAAATATCCCTTGATAATATAGCCTTCAAGATTGGCAGAGATTTGACAGTAGATTCTATTTAGCTCGCCTGTTGTCTCCTGAATATCCGCAACATCCCAGTTTTTCAGCTCCTTTAAAAAGGATCGATAAAATCTTATGACCGATTGGGGATCAAAGGTCACAGATTTCGTAACAGAGCCATCTTGAAGCATTACGTTAACATCCGTTGTAGTTAATGAGGGTTTCATACCTTGTAAGTAAAGGTCCTCAATTTCAACAAAGTATTCATTTAATTTCTTTGCAAAATCATCTTCAATATTATTTGGAATTCTCATAAAAAAGGTATCCTCTAATCAGGATAAACCTTTGTCCTAATTAGTCTTTCTTAACAACACCCATACCATTTAATAACTGGTCAAAGGTCTCAGATTTTTGGCTATATAACTGAAGAGATTTAAGGTTTAATAATTTACGTTTTGCGAAGTATCATGACTTCAATATCTTATTATTAGTTGAGAACTATCAAAAAGATCGGTTAGCCTGTGTAAATGACTAGGGATAATAAGGAATCCGATGAAATTCAGACTCAAAATGTGATTAAGAGGTCACCTTTTATTTCTATGATAACAGATGAAAAGAAGGGTCAAGTGGGATCTGAAGTTATTTATGACACAGACACCCAAATTAAGCAGACGCAGAACAGGCTATGGAAGGCGCTTAAAAGGAGATATCAGTACGACTCAAACATTGAACCTGGACAGAATTTCCTGAAAAATCATGTTAATTCCAAAATTCCACTTGTCATATTATACGTAGACTTGGTTGGATCTACGAATCTGTCAATGACAATTCCAGTAGATAAGTTGGTAACAATAATCCGTGCGTTTACCTATGAAATGTCATCCACGGTCTATAGATATGGTGGATTTGTACTCAAATACGTAGGAGATGCAGTTATTGCGTTCTTTCCATCATTATCCAATAAATTTGTAGTATGTGATAGAGCCGTCAGATGTGGAATTTCAATGCTTACAATGATAAAGAATGGATTAAATCCAATTCTAAATCAATATGACTATCCTGACTTAAGTGCCAAGATTGGAATTGATGAAGGAGAAAACATCATAGTGCAGTACGGGCATGATCAAAATTCACCACTTGATATTTTGAGTTATTGTATGAGTGTATCAGCAAAAATGACCTCATTAACCAAATCAAACAATATCACTATAGGAGATGATGTATATGTGAGGTTGCATCCAGAGTTGCGCCAAAAATTTGTTAGAGTCAATTATAGCGCAAGGGAATGGAATTACGTAAGTAAACGTACAGGAGAGCTTTACAAACTTTATACATTAAAATAATAGATAGTAATTGTCATGCTGATACTACGGTTTATAGAAAAGACTAAAATACGCTAAATTTCTAGAATCACTATTGTCTACTGCATATATCCTCGTAAATTGTACATTGGGCTCTGAAGAAAGAATAATAGATGAAATATCAAAACTATCTGATGTAAAGGAAGTGCGCGGAACTTATGGTGTACACGACGTATTCGTAAAGGTAAAATCAGACAACACTGAAACAATGAACCATACGATTACCAGCAGAATAAGAAAGATAGCCGGCATAACGTCTACTGTTACACTTGTGGTAATTGAGGAACAAGGCGGAAAGGAGATTAGCTAGGATTCGACGACATATTTTTCTGACTTTCGTTATTATTTCTCTTTATTGCATAAATTATAAGTCCGGAGGCTATCACGACAGTTGTCCATCCAAGAGAACCCACTATAAGATAGTAATTATACTGGGCTATTAAGAGTGATAACCCCGCGACAATGGCACCTATCCACCAGAGGACTATTAAAATTTGAAGATTGATATGAAAATCTATCACCCTCTAATGCTTTCGTCAAAACCGCGAATATATCTCAAAATTTTTTCACAGTTAACACATTTATCATATTCATAAAAATCAAAATCGTTATATTTTCTGAATGAAAAAGTATTTTCATGATTACAAAAAATTCGCTTGAATCCTATTAAAAGTGGATTAGTCATCTCCATGTTTCTTGAACACCCAGACATAATAACGATTTTGTTGCAAAGTTAATAATTTGACTAATTTTTGAAATTCATTAATACAATCTTATGCTTGGAAAATGGAGTTATCAAAAAATGGACGTTTTTCTGAAACCTTACATCTAACATGATAATGATATACCAATGAAAATCTTTTGAATGAAGACTTAATAGTGGGTCATAAATCTAACACGCATTGAACCACATAGTTCATGAAGAAGAAATTGATGTTTCCAAGGAATTCAGCAATAAACAATTTGAACATGTAAGAAAGATAATACACAGATTGGACAAGGGAGAAAAAGTCCAATTTTTTGCCAGACAATCAAAACACAGACCGGGTGGTTCATTCACAACTCCAGATACAATATATGTTACCAACAAGAGAATCATAATTAGAGACCCTTCACTATTAGGCGTAAGAGAAAATATTGTATCCGTATCCTATGATAAAATAACCTCAATAGAATTGGAAAGAGGCGTTTTTTCTTCCAAGATTATTATAAAGGCACCCGGATTAACGGACGAAATGGATGCTATATCAAAAAACGTAGCAGAGCAAATAATGCTTTATGTTAAGAATTCGATGGATAAAATCAAAATTGAATCACGAAATCAAGTGGCCGAAGTAAAGGAATCGTTAGCAGATGAATTACTGAAATTGGCGAACCTCAGGGAAAAAGGAATTCTGAATGACGAAGAATTTTTAAAAATGAAACAGGATTTGTTAAACAGGAGACCAGAGTAATTTTTTAATCTTCACTTTCATCTGTTTATCAATAAATAACGGATTAACCGATTTTTAATCGAATCATATTATTCATCTGAATCTTGTCTTCATAATTGCTAAATGGAAGACCGTAAGTGCCGTCGGTGAGATTTGAGCTCACGACAGCTCGGTCTTCAGCTTCACCCCAATACTGGTCGAGTGCTCTCCCAGGCTGAGCTACGACGGCACAGCTAAACTTCTGTACGAATTATATATAATCTAATCTTGTCTTGTGATCAACAGCATGTAAAATTTTTGTGAATCCCTCAAGAATCTGGGACTATCTTCCTTGACAAAATCGGATAACTTGCGGGCATTTGATAAGGACGTAAGTTAGGAGTTAGATGGATTTATTAATTTCAATTGAACTGAATATGCGTGTAAATTTAGTGGAAGAAGAGGAAATAGACGAGTTTGATGTAGAAATAGTTCAACTCAAGAACGAGGTATATAGATTTAAGCAGAAATCTAATAGTTCCGATGAAACAATTAAGGATTTCAGATTCAAGATTCACAAAGACCACCCTCATTCTGGCGCCAGACAGAGTATTCTGGCAAGAATCATTCGCAAAAAATTAAAACTTGTAGCTAGTGATCATATCGAAATTGTTGATGACAGTGAAGGTACTTAGTTGTTAGCAAGGAGCGTGCATAGTTCTTGGCAGAGCTTACAATCAAGAACTAATTATTTAACTAGTTTTGTCTATAGTACTATCTTCCTTAAAGTAAATAAGCGATAATCAATTTAAAAAATTAATTACGATGGATAATTCAGATTTAAAGGTGGTCGTGGAAACGCCTGAGGAAAGGAGAAAAAGGTTCCTTATAGAATTCGAGAAGCCCTTCAAATGTGAGAAGTGTAATGAGAGATTCAAGAAAAAGAAATATCTTAAAGAGCACAAAATAGAGGTTCATTCTTACTAATTTTCTTATTCACTCGTATTATAGCATCGAAGTTAACCCGGTCAAGGCTTACCATCCGTCTATCGGATTTTGTTATTTCTACCTTTTTGAAAAGAACGAATATAAAATAATTTATGGAATCAGCTAACAATGTATTCAATTGAAAATTTACACGAAAACCGGGGATAAAGGCGACACGGGATTGATTGATGGTTCTAGAGCCTTGAAATCTGATTTAAGAATAATTGCATATGGCGAAGTTGACGAGGCAAATTCTCATATCGGATTGATAATATCAAACATAAAAGGGAAATCAAATTTTGAAGATCTAGAAAAAATACTTTTAGATATTCAGAATGACTTGTTCGTATTAGGAGCAGAGTTGGCAAATCCCAAAAATGTGAAAGATGACAAAATGCTTGTAAAAGTAGGAATGGTAACGAACATAGAGAATCAAATTGACAAACTAGAATCAGAAGTAGAGCCAATAACTTATTTCATCCTTCCTGGTGGTACTACTGAATCCTCATTGCTCCATATTTGTAGAACCGTTATTAGACGCGTCGAAAGGTCTGCAGTTGCACTATCTAAGCAACAAAAAATAAATCAAAACATTCTCATATATCTAAACAGATTATCAGATTTGCTGTTTGTTCTTGCCAGAGTTATTAATAAGCGACAAAATTGCAATGATGTCGCCTGGAAACTAAAGTGAGCTTTATTGATTTCAATTTTCCAATATTGTAAATTATGAAAAAAAATTACATGAGCCTAGCTACTTTGAATAAACAGCTCATTCAACCATCAATTACTTATAGTGAGTAAACTTAGGTATGCCAAGTTATTGTAATTAGATACAGAAACACAAGTACTCTTTTATCGCCATAGATTTGGTACCATCACACAGGGCCGGTGGGATACTCTACGTATAGAATTCTTTCCCCCGGTCAGAAACTATCATTATTTAATGACAAATGAATTTTCATGATTTCATGTATATGGAATGTTTTAAATATGCTCAATGGACCTCCATTGGTTTTGTAATGACACTGGAGGACAAGGACATTATTCAAGTTGATGCGACCGTAATTATTGGCGTCATGATTCTTCTCACACTTTCAATTGGATTTGATTCATCCATCAATTCCCAAAAGGTTGAGAACATTACCAGGTTAATAATTACTTTGGCAATAATAGCGCCATTTACTGCATCTGCTGTGCTAGCCATCATGACAAACTTGTCAAGCAATTACGCGGAACAATTCAAGAAAACATCTATAATAATAATGGCGGTTGGATTTGGTTACTTAATATTCGTTATTGCTGCCTTTATGGCATCAATTTACTATCTTATCTGAATAGCAACTTGAATATTAAGTCCAATCAATAGATAAATTTACTGTGCTTTGTATGTATTGATAAAACTTTTTTCTTACCAATAATTAGCAACGCTCCAAATATCCTTGTTGATCCGGGGTATCAGTTTTTCCTTTTCCGAGTCTAGACCCGTGAAGATATAAGGACACAGCCTAGGTCAATAACAAATCGCAAACTATGTCCCCTTTATAACCATGAACCAACTAGATTTAAATACAAATTAGATATCAAAATAATTACTGTTTAGAATTGGAACAGACGAGAAATGTTCTGCTTTTAATATTCATTACAACTATCCTAGCTATAGTATGCAGTGTTATTTTGTATTTTCTTGATCATTTTCTCTCCATTCTATTGATACTCTTTGAATACACTTCAAAGATTCCAGGTACCTTTAATCCTTCTTTCCCATAATGCTGAGAATTACATTATGTTAATATTAATCAGAATCCATTACTCAATATGAACCTTGAAAATAACCAAAAATCTGGCCTTGTAAGTTTTTTTCATGTTGTTTGTAATCTTAAAAAGGTAAGGCGATCGGGATGGATACATAAAGCAAACATTCCATCACCGGAATCTGTAGCCGATCATTCTTATTCAATGTGTATGATGTCTATGGTCCTTTCCGAAATATTAAATCTTGATACAGAACATATAATGAAGATGGCCAATTTGCATGATCTGGCTGAATCAATTGTTGGCGACAGTATGCCCGATGTTATATCTCATGATGAAAAAATAATTAAAGAAGACACTGCAATGAGAAAAATTATTTCCAAACTGCCTGAAAATCTCTGTAAAAAATATATGGATATTTGGAATGAATATGTTGAAAATAAAACTCTTAGTTCTAAATTTGTTCACAATATAGACAAGTTCGAAATGGCCATGCAAGCAAAGGCATATGAACTAGACGGTTATTCTAAACAATCTCTACAACTTTTCTTACGTTCGGCCGCTAATTACATTTCGGATGACAACTTTAATCTGGTGTCTGAACTTTTACAAACTATGAATAGTAATTCAGATAAAATATGACAAAATGCATGTCGGTACCACTGGTTGATAATATGAAATTAGAGAACAAATGAATCAAATAAGATGTAGACTCCTAGCCCAAGGAGCACAAATGGATTTATAATTTGGCTTAAGTAGCTCATACGAGATGCCATCAAGGGACGTCGGATAAAATAATATGTTAATGTGCACCATATACCTGTGAGCAACATGAATAGTATCATAAGAATTGTCACCTCAAAGTAAGTATTGTACTTTGCAAAAAGCGGAGTGAATACTCCAAGGTCATCTCCTCCATTGGCAATGGTTATTCCGGCAACAGAAAGAAATGATAAAGATTCTAACTTTTTGTTCTGTTTATTTGTTTTTGACTTCTGTTGATATTCAATCAATCTCTTAACTCCGATTCCAATCGGAATAAATCCCATCAAACCAATGACAAACAATGGCACTACTAATATGAGTAATGCAGCTGATGCAGATACAACTACTAGTAACGCTATACCTAGAAACTGTCCAATGGTAACATCACGAGTAAGAATATTAGTAGATGAAAAAAGTAACATTAACATGAATGTATCATCTATATTCGATGCGACAAAAGCACCTGTTCCAATTCCGAGAAGTGTCCACGGTTCGGTCATACTCGATAGCAATACAAGTACTGGGACACCCTATATTTGTCAATTGGGATGTTAAGGATTTGAATAAATTCATACCTCAAGGTATGAGAATTAATTATGTTTTTCCTTCTCACGAAATACTTTGCCGTAACTTAATTGTAGTTCTTTTTAAGTCGCAGCACTAGGTAGAGTACTAACTGGAGTTCCCTTTACATCAAAAAGGCCCTTCAATTGAATCAACTGGAGGCAATGTTATCGGCCCTTCAAGATCTAAATCCAGGTCATATCCATTAAGAAGCATAGCCATCTCTGTCATTTGCGGACGGGGCTCTTTTGGATCTATTATCATCATTCCATATAATCCCCTGTTGATATGATCTGCCATTGGCTCAACATGACAGTAGTAAGGATACATCCCATAATGTCCTGCAACAAAATCGTACGTAAAACTCCTGCCTGGAATGAAACAGTATCATTTTGAATTATCAAACTTGTCCAATTATTAAATTCATAGATTCCGGACATTTCCATTTCATCTCCTATTTTTTATTTTATAATGGAATGATTTTAACACTATGTCTGAAACAATGTTCCCTTAATACCCTTGATCCGAGAATAGTTAGATTCGACTCTATCACGCTAAACGCAAATATAAAAGAGTAGTATATACTGCAATAGATGCAGTATTTCGTGGCTTTGAAAATAGGGGAGAGAAGAGTTAGAGCAGCTCAAGAGCTTTTGAATAAGTATACAGGCAACATTGCTATGCCTGCACTAGCGTTGAAGGACAATAACAACAATAATTGGGAACCTGTTGGAGAAGAAAATTTTTTGACTACAGTAAAGGATCAGAATGGTTACTTGATTGCAATATGTGATAAAAATGGAATTGCAAAAACAATTGCACAATGGTTTATTGAAGTAAAAAAGGATGAAATTGTTAGCAACATAGTTCAAAATGAAAACCTCTCTGAGTACAACGGGAAAGTGATACTTCCAATTTAACACTTAAGTAGATTTAATATTTAGTGATTATAGTTGAAAAGAAAATACGAACAAACAATCGAGATCAAAGGTCATCTAATTGATTCGATGATCCTCACGAGAATCTTTGATAAAATTATGGACCTGAAAGGAGATTTTAATGTTCTCGAATTTCATGTCGGAAAAAAGAAATATGAATTAAGCTATGCTAGATTATTAATATCAGCAAGAAATAAGAAACATCTTGACCAATTACTAGAATCAGTCTTTATTGAAGGCGCACAACCTACAAAAATTGGTGGTGTTACCCTAAAGCCCGCACCAAATGACATGGTAATGCCAAGAGATTTTTACAGCACAACCAACAATACTACACAAATTTTCTTTAATAATGAATGGGTTGAAGTTGAAAATATGATGATGGATAAGTGCATTGTCGTTGATCCAGGTAACAAGATGGCAGAATGTAAGAAAATTAGAGATGTTCAGAGAGGAGACATGATAGTTACGGGTGAAAAAGGAGTGAGGATATTGCCTGAAGAACGCCCAAGAGAAGGAGTAGATATTTTTCAATTCATGAGTAGTACAAGTTCCAGTGAAAGGCCTACCCAGCAAATTGCAAGAAAAATAGCGATGGATATTTACAATACAAAAAATAGCGATGGCAAGATAATTGTCACAGCAGGACCAGTTGTTGTCCATTCGGGTGCAGCAGATTCGCTGGCAAAGATGATTAGACTGGGTTACATAAATGGACTACTTACAGGTAATGCTTTAGCAGTACATGATATAGAAAATTCATTGTTTGGAACTTCTCTAGGTATGAACGTAAAAAACGGAACGTTAGCAATTCGAGGTCACAGAAACCATATGCAGGCCATAAATGAAGTATTTAGAGCAGGGTCTATAGAGGAAATGGTGAAAAAGAATATTCTAAAATCTGGAATAATGTATGAGTGCATAAGGAATGATGTAGAGTACGCCCTTTGTGGATCTATAAGAGACGATGGACCCATTCCAGGAGTGATTACCGATATCATAGAGGCCCAAAACAGATATAGAGCAATATTAAGAGATACAAAAATGGTTCTCATGCTTTCTACCATGTTACACTCAATTGCTGTAGGAAATATGATTCCT
Source organism: Nitrososphaeraceae archaeon (assembly GCA_035253865.1). Classification (GTDB taxonomy): domain Archaea; phylum Thermoproteota; class Nitrososphaeria; order Nitrososphaerales; family Nitrososphaeraceae; genus TA-21. The sequence goes on from DATFBL010000002.1 coordinate 20,322, forward strand.
GCAAGAGTAAAGGTTGTTGCTGTGGATATTAGTCAAGCTGTAGTAACAAAGTTACTCGATAGAGGAACAACACAGGCTATAGGAATAGTTAGTGACATTGGTGCGTTCCTCCCAATGGTGTTGCACCAGTTAGAGCAAATTTCCAAAAAATAGTTCTATCATCTAGTAGAACCTAAACAAGATAATTAAATCATGTCATCACATCGATGAAATCACTGCTTCTCAGAGTCACTTAACTTGCTATTAATAATACGCATGGCGATTTTTGGGTCTGCTCGTCCATTGGTAAACTTCATTACTTTACCTAACAAGAAATTAATCGCCTCGCGATTATTTTTTGCGTCTTCGACTGCAGATTTTTCATTATCAAAAACCGATTGAACGGCATCCATTATTGTTTTTTCATCGGCTATCTTGTATGAATTACTACTATTGACAACCTCCGTTGGTAACTTTCCACTTTCAAATATTTTGACCAGAATATCCTTAGCGGTAATTCTACTAATTTTGTTATCTTCAATCAATTTCACCAATTCTGCGATGTGTTCTGGTTTCACTTTCAAGTTCTTCAAATAATCGGTACTTTCTGTATCATCTTCAATCAAACTCTTAAAGTCAGTAACTAGAATATTTGCTATTTCAGTTGGCGAAAAGTGTAACTTCAGAGTAGATTCGAAGAAATCTGCCAATTTCTTATCATTTATGAGAATATTGGACGTATGCTCTGAGAGATTATATTTTGAAATAAAGCGTTCAAATCTTTGAATTGGTAATTCTGGCATTCGTTGCTCTAAATTAGCAACAAAATCACTACCTAGGACTATTATTGGAATATCAGGTTCTGGAAAATATCGATAATCATGTTCCTCTTCTTTACTCCTGGCTTTAAATGTAATTTTTTTCTTATCATCCCAATGTCGAGTTTCATTTTCTACTTTGAGATTGCGGTTATACACGCTAGATTGCCTGGTAATTTCATAGTTGATGGCTTTTTCAACTTCCTTGAAGGAATTGATATTCTTGATTTCTACCTTGTTACCACCATTCATGGACACATTTACATCACACCTAACTGAACCCTCTAGTAGAGTATCACATACGCCAAGATGTTCAAGTGTCAGGGATAGTTTATTTAGAAATTGTCTGACTTCCTTTGGACCTGTGAAATCAGGTTCTGTAACTATTTCAATTAAGGCAACGCCTGCCCTGTTATAATCTATCAAAGCAGAATTTCTGACATTCATCCCACCTTCAGAATATGCGATCCTGCCTGGGTCCTCTTCCAATTGAATTCTACTGATTCTAATTTGCTTTGCATCATCAAGTTCATATTTTCCATCTATCCCAATACTTGAAATTCCATAAACATTGTACTGGGTTATCTGAAAATTTTTTGGCAGGTCAGGATAAAAATAATTTTTACGATAAAACATAATTTTGTCTGGCACTTTACACCCTAATGCTATTGAGGTCATTGTTGAATATTCAATTGCTTTTTGATTGATAATTGGCAGAGAACCTGGAAGTCCGCAACATATTTCACAAATGTTACTGTTTGCTCTAAGATCTCGGTAGTTACCCCGACACGAACAAAATAATTTACTTTTGAGCGCAGTTATTTGAGCATGAATTTCTAATCCAATCATAACCAGGCTCATATCGAATTTGGCACCTTTTGGATATTGATAACTTTTTCAAGTTCATATGATGCATCGAGTAGCTTTTGTTCTTCAAATGGAGCTGCCATTATTTGCAACCCGATTGGAAGACCGTTACTAAATCCTATTGGTAATGAAATTGCTGGAATTCCTGCCAGATTTGCTATGACTGTGTTTATGTCAATCAAGTACATTTTAATCGGATCGTCTATCTTTTCACCGAATTTGAATGGAAGTATCGGCATTGTTGGTCCAATTAAAAGATCATACTTTTTGAATAACGCAAGTAACTCTAATCTTAATAGTGACCGAAGTCTCCTTGCTTTGAGATAATATTTCCCATAATATCCTGAAGAAAGAACATACGATCCAATTAGTATTCTCCTTTTTACTTCTTCTCCAAAGTTTTCTCTGACGTTACTAAAATAAGTTTCCCATTTATATTCGTCTATCGGATAGTCGAATCCATATCGAATATTATCATATCTTGCAAGATTACTACTCGCCTCAGCACTCGCGAGAGTATAATATGAGGGCAATGCATAATTCAAATTATTAATTGAAACTTCTTCAAATAAGCATCCGATCTCCCTAAACTTTTCTGATGCGCTGTAAACTGATTTCTTAACATCTGGATCGCTATCACTAATTAACTCTTTTATCATTGCAACATTTAGATTATCTGACTTGTTGGAAATTGTAATTGAAGACGATGACATACTTGTGCTATCCATCGGATCCTTTCCAGAAATGATATTTAGCATCATAACCAAGTCCTTTACGGATCTGCATATAGGACCAATTTGTTCCAGACTATTTGCGTATGAGATTAGTCCATATCGGCTTACCCTCCCATATGTTGGCTTGAGTCCAACTACAGAACAAAAGCTAGAAGGACATCTTATTGAACCTCCTGTGTCAGATCCAAGAGCAACAGTACATTCTCCAGCAGCAACAGCCGCTCCACTTCCACCCGACGATCCACCGGGAACATAATCCAAATTCCATGGATTATGAGTTGGTTGGAACCTACTGTACTCAGTCGTTGAACCCATTCCAAACTCATCAAGGTTCAATTTTCCCAATATGATTGCACCATTTTTCTTCAGATTCTTTATCACAGTGGCATCATATGTAGGAATATATTTTTCGAGAATTTTTGAAGCACATGTAGTTCTGATATCTTGTGTAGAAATGTTATCTTTTATTCCTACTGTTACTCCAGCGAGTTGACCTATCTCATCTTTTTCTCTTAATTTCTTATCTATAATCTTCGCGGAAGATAAAGCTCCCTCAGAATCCAATGTGATAAATGAATGTACCTTTGACTCGACTTCTTCTATTCTTTTAAGTATAGAAATAACATATTCTTCGGCCCTAAACTGACCTCCAGTTAGGCCCTCAACCACTTCATGTGCAAGCAGATTCTCTAGTTTTGGCATTCTATTTCATCTTAGGACCTCTTAAGAATCCATCTTCTGTAATGTTCTTGCTAAGTCGCATATCATCAGAAATGTTTATCTCATCCTTTCTAAGTTCTTCAAATCTTAATTCCGGCATGTCTAAAATGACCGAATCATTAGATGCAAGTTCCTTAAGTATATCAATGTATTCTATTGTCCTATCTAGCTGTTTAGGAAATTTTTCAAGTTCGTTTTCAGTTAGATTAATTCGTGATATTTGAGCGAGATGTTCTAAATCTTCTTTTGAAATCATATTATTGTCATCTTTTTAGAGATATATTATTTGTTAAGGCGACAACCTGTCTATATCTCGAGGAAATAATACAACGTCCCTAATATTATCAACGCCGCACATGCTCATCATTAATCGTTCCAGACCCATCCCGAACCCTGCATGAGGTGGCATACCATAATCAAAAACTTTCAGGTGGAAATCGAACGCACCAATGTTTAACCCCTGTTTTTTCATTCTTTGAGTTAATTCGCTCTTATCGTGGATTCTTGTACTACCCGAAGATAGTTCTAGATTACCATACATCAAATCAAAAGATTCGCACTCTGTTCCAGTCGATTTTGGTTTTACATAGAATGGTTTTATTGAAGTTGGCCAATCAACAATAAAATAAAAGTACTTCATGTCATCATCATTGAGGTTTCGTAATTTTTGCTGCGAGATGTCATCACCCCATTCAATTGACTCCCCTGACTTTTGCAGCTTTTCTATGAGATCTGAATATGTGTACCTTCGAAATGGAAGTGATAAATCAGGTAATTCTATTTTCAAGTACTCAAGATGGGATTTATTCTTGTTTCTCACTTCACCCCAAAGAAAATGTATCAACTTTTCCAAAATATTCATTATATCATTATAATCAGCATAAGCTTTTTCGATATCAACCGAAGTAGCTTCTGATAAATGTCTATTTGTTCTCGAAGGTTCAGCCCTAAAGATTGGACCTATCTCAAATACATTTTCAAATGCCATTGTAAGTTGTTCTTTATAAAGCTGAGGACTTTGCGTTAGAAATGCTTCTCTGTCATAGTAAAAGATAGGAAAGAGTGTTGCGCCACCTTCGGTCGCAGTAGCAATTATCTTAGGCGTATTAACTTCTATGAAACCTTCATCTCCAAGAAATTTCCTGCAGGAATTTAATATGGTATATCTTATGCTAAAAATCGATTGAAGAAATGGTCTACGAAGATCTATTGCACGAAGATCCAATCTGGTGTCAATTCCAACTCCTTTTCTACTTTGAATAACGATAGGAGAATTCTTATTTGCCAAGGATAAGATCTTAAAATCTATTGGAATTATTTCAATTCCGTTCGGAGCTTTCACTTCACTTCTAACTTTACCTTTTATTGCAATCGAAGCATGTTCTCTAATCTTTTGTACTTCGGAAGAAAGCGAATTTGGATATTCATTCTTCTTTAAAATAACCTGAATGGTCCCAAATCTATCGTTTATCGTAAGAAACTTTATGTTACTATGTTCTCGTATCGAAGAGATCCATCCTACAATTATTACCTCCTTACTATCCATTGAATTATCGATATCTTTGGAATAGTGTGTTCGTTTCCAGGTTTGAGGGTTTGGGCTATACAAATTGATGATCCTTGATAATTTGAACTTTAATGAACAGGTTAATTTAACCTTTTTACGCAATTGTTCGAATTACTATGACAAGGCATTGTTCCGCTTAGAAAATCTCTCAGGTTCACGGTATAAGCCTGGTATGACTTTAGTGGATACGAGTGAATACGAAAAGTGAGTCATAAAAGTAATCTAATCAATTTTCGTCTATGAGAGGATACATGATGCTGAAGGCATCAAAATGAGTTACTTGCTTATTGATCATGTTCCTAATCGGAACTTACAAAAGCATTAATAACATTGTCAAATAATTTGTGTGAAATGGAAAAACATTCATTATTATCGCTTTTTTCTTCAGATCCGGATAAATATTATAAAGTCTCATTATTTGATGAAGAAGGATTCAGAAGGCAAGGTTGCAAGTTATGCGGAAAATTCTTTTGGGCCATTAATGACAGGGAATCTTGTCCTGAACATGATAACTATAGCTTCATAGGAGATCCGCCAACATCAAAAAGATTAGATTTCGTAAATACTTGGAAAGAAGTGAGTAGTTTCTTCAGAAAAAATGATCATGAAATAATCCAAAGATATCCTGTGGTATGTCGCTGGAGGGAGGACCTGTATTATACGATTGCATCCATTGTGGACTTTCAGAGAGTAATGAATGGAAAAATCGTGTTTGAAATTCCTAAAAATCCTCTTGTC
>DATFBL010000003.1:0-3962 GCA_035253865.1 Nitrososphaeraceae archaeon
GTTGAACGCTATACAAAAAGAGATGACAGATAAGGTCAACTCAAAGTGCGAGCCAGGACTAGAAAAAAATGATTTGATAAAGGGGTTCAGCAACTTACACGGATTATATGATTCTACGAAAGATTTCACGGGTATAGGTAGGGATATTCAGAGTCCCAACTATATGGTTTTCACATACAAAGTATATTTGGAGGACCCCGTGAATGTTAACGAAATTGAAGAGTAGAATCACGAGTCAACGGAATCAATGATGAAACCTATTGAAGGATATAGTAAATGGTATTAATGTCATTTCATATAAAGAAGTGAAGTCTGGTGAAGAGCGTCATATAGTCCCTAAGTAAGGATGATGTTTATTAATTTCCAAACCATCAGATAAATGTTGCATAAATTATGTGCTACTTTGATATTTTCTCTCATCTTTGTGATAATAATAAACACATCAAATCTGAATAGTTTGAACCAAGCGACGGCGGAACATCAGGTGAATCATATAAAAGAAACCGCATACACGCATTTCGGTCTCAATCAAGGTCCCGATCGCGATCGCGGAACTTACGCACGGGAAACTTGTGAATACTACGTGAACAAGGATGGACGACCCGTTCTAGGGAGCCTCGTCTGCCAGAGAGACATGTGTATTCCAACGACCACAATCCCTCCTTATACATGTTATAACCTGTATAAAATAACACCCACCAAACCAACCGGAGGCACAATATTACCACCACCAACAGGTTTAACAGGAGAAGTGTCTCCTGGTAGTGAGGCACAGCCTCCCTCAATTGCACCTGGAGAATCAGGTCAAAATACTAAAGTTCCCAAGACCGGTATTCTTGATGAGCCCGATTCTTTAAGTGACGACGAATCTGCTGAAGACGGTGATGATATGGAAGATTCTAATGATGATGAACCAACTATAAATCCTGGAAAATAAAGAATCATCGCTTCATTTTTGAAATGGATCCATTAGATAGTGAATTAAGAATTCTGAATTGGATTTTATATCAGGTTTGTAGTAACGAAATAAAAAATATAATTTAGTTAGAAATTATGGGTTATCAAGTTCGCCATAACCCTCAGCAATTTTTCCAACCTGATCCTCTTCAGGAGTGCTTATTGGAGATGTTGCATTTAAAGGAGATGTTGCATTTGTAGCGTTCCCACTCGAACCTGTTGAATTAGTTGCGTTTCCCATGGCAGTATCATTTGACCACTGTGCGAATACACTACTCTGCATACCCACTAAAAGGGACAATCCTGCCAATATGGTCAGTGCCATAACTATTTTGATTTGAGACATACAAACTAAACAATTGCAGTCCTATATAAATGAAAACCGGTGGGCCTGATTGGTAATGATGGATGGCCCACCAGAATGAATCGGCGTTTGAGTTGGGATTGATGTTGATATTATATGGACAATAAATTATAAAAAAAAATTTAAAAATCATAGGAAATGTTGGGAAGCCGAGTATTAGAGGCTATCTACCATCAAGGCTAACTCCAGTCAAGTATGAATTAAGTTATAAAATAAAAAAATGGAAGTTTAGGTTCTGCTAATAGACTCGTTATAGATTCATTAATCATCTTCGTCTTCAGGACAAGCGGGAGTCTCCTCGTTTCTATTACTGTTTGTAGGTTCTGAACATGTACCTTGATTTCTGCAGCCTGCGGTACCTTCCTCCTGGTCAGCAACACAATTGGGAATTCTTCCATCATAGCAGTTCGGATTTTGGCTCGTACTCGAGTGTTCTACGCCCGGAGGGAAACAAGACTGTTCTGGCGGTTCGTTGTCTGAAAACGCACTTGCAGGTACAAAAGGTGCTACTAAGGCTATTGTGGACATCGTCATACCAATCGTGAATGTCATTACTGCAATGGCTTTAGCCAATCCAAATTTATCGGTCATTAAATCTACCCGTAACGCAAATTATTTAAGTTTTGAGGGAAAAATGATATATAAAATAATTGTAAATTGATTATTTAGATTGTATATTTCCGGTCATAGTAACGAAGTGAAAAAAGGACATGAAAGTAATGAATAGCGGACAGGTATAGGGAAAAATCTCGAAACCCTATACCACGCCCTATCAGATGATTGAAGTCCTAAAAAAGGATAGACAAAATTATTTATAAATATTATCTGATGGGCCGGTGTGTGAAGGTTGATAGGTTGGCCCACCAGCAATGGAAACTAAGTTTGCGTTACAATTGTATTCGCAATAAATTATAAAAAAGTTAAACTGACGGGAGGATGAGATGCAAGAGAACAATCAAAACCTAGAAAGTTTTTATAAATCTGAGGTGTTGACGTTAATGTGAACGGTAGATCGGTCGTTTTTACAGTTATGCTATTCTTGCTTGTCCCGTTCACTTATAGTTCATTTACTACAAATGAGGCATGTGCTTTATTCACAAAAATATTAGGTAGTGAGAAATGTACTTACACCAATTATCTTAAAACAGAAAAAACTTGTTGCTATTTGGGAACTTCTGATACAGCAGACGGGTCACTTAAGCCGGGCCAATTGGCACAAAAATACTGTGAGGACTGCAAGAAAAACTATAAAGGCGAATGGGTGTGTGAAAAACCCTATCAAGTATCCGAGGGATCTCTGCCTGATGACCCACAAGATAGTTTGGATGTAAAACCAACACAGCCTATTGAACCAAAATTTCCACGCGGAGATATTCTTCCTGACGATGGCGAGCCCACTATAAATGATCCACCAACATCTAATGAATCAAAAGTTCCGAAGCGCCCAGGTGGCCTGAATAACAATGATGGTCTGACAATAAATCCTGAATTACCCTAACTAGTAACAATAAATTATAAAAAAGTTAAACTGACGGGAGGATGAGCAACAACGGGATACAAGACTATTCCTCCCGCCAGGGAAAATGAATGGCGATTTGTAATATAATATTCGAAGAAATATCATAAAAAATTTTCTATGAACTTTTTAAATTATCAATATTAATAATTAGGAAATGAGTCAGACCCTACTAACGCTTTTGACAGTTACTCTTTTTGGAATGCTCGTCTGCTTGACGAACTTGGATGGCGAAATAACAAAGTCTGCCAACGCTACACTCGACTTCACCCGTGCAGAGAGATTCTGTTTTCAAACCGGTCCCGATCCTTTCGAAGATGCACAATGTTTCAAAGGCCCTCATAATTGCCAAAAAGCATTAGAAGAGGTTATCGCTAACGGTGGAACGGTAACTGGTCCATGTACTCACGCCTTCAAGCCTGTTAAGCCATAATTTTTTATTTAGACGCACTAAGGGCTGAGTACGAAAAAGGGTATAATACCAAGTAAGGTCATAATTATTTCTTTATTAGTCTGTATTGTTTTCTGATACAGTTTGTAATATTCTTTGTTATTATGATAATATTATCTCTATTTTTAAGATAGTAAAATTTATCATATCTTGCCTTATCTTCTGGATATATTCTGTAGGGATACTGTGATAGTATTTATATACGATAGAGACTATAATACATTCAATATAATCGCCGATGTTTCGAAAGAGATGTTGGAAAAGGTGTCCCACTACGCGTGGGGCATGTTAATTTTTTTATTTATAATTTCTTGTTCACGTAATGTGACAAGTGGCATTTTTATTGATGGCGGGTATATAGGCGAAATTACTAAAAAACTTAATGCCCGGTTGGATTTCGAAAGAGTGAGGGATTTTGTTCGTGGTAAATCTGAAGTCTATGGAACCTATTATTATTATGCAATGCCATATCAAAGTTCGCCACCAACAGCCGATGAATCGGATAGATTCAGCAAAACTGATAAATTTCTCGACAAATTAAGACAAATTCCAAATTTTGAAGTTAAACTCGGAAAAACGCAAAGGGTTTTCAATTCAAAAACTCGGGACTATGACTATAATCAAAAAATGGTTGATGTTATGCTCGCAGTTGACCTTGTTAGACTTAGTATGGA
>DATFBL010000004.1:0-3604 GCA_035253865.1 Nitrososphaeraceae archaeon
CGGAGTTACTTTCGAAGTGGGTCGGTGAGTCAGAAAAAGGCATCAGAGAAGTTTTTAGAAAAGCCAGACAAGCCAGCCCATGTGTAGTCTTCTTTGACGAACTTGATTCAGTAGCATCAAGACGATCTTCAACTGGCACTGGCGATTCTCACGTCGGTGATAGAATAGTTAGCCAATTACTTACCGAAATGGACGGGCTGCAGGATTTGAAGGGAGTGGTAGTAATCGGAGCAACAAACAGACCAGATATAATAGACGAGGCCCTATTGCGGCCTGGTAGATTTGATCGTATTTTGCAAATACCACTTCCTAATAACGATTCTATAAAAGAGATCTTAAGGATACATCTGGCAAGAAAGCCAATTGATAAAACTATAGATCTTGACAAGTTAGTGGCACTTGCCAAGGGCATGTCTGGAGCCGATATTGCCGCTCTCGTCAATGCGGCTGCCCTGTCCGCAATCAAGGAACACATTTCAATTAACAAGAGTGAGGATATGCAAAGAAAGGGTGAATTAAATTATACAGACGAGAGTCAGAAAAGGATTCAAAAGGTTCCACTAAACATTACAATGACACACTTCGATGCTGCATTGAAAAAGATAAAGCCAAATCTGGAGATGAGCACTGCAAAAACCTAGATGAGGTGTTATGCTTTGTCAAGAGAAATCTTTACTGATTTTTCTGATGAGGGTAAAGCAACTAAGATTCCCAAGATTGTTCCTAGCAGAGTAGATTATAGGTATTTCAATTACTGCTCTACATGCGAGATCAAATACGCAAAACAGGTGGTCCGTTGTAAGGAATGTCGACAAAAAGTTAGGACCAAACCTTGGCATCGTTCAAAAATAGTTCAATTCAAAAGATTATAAATTAAGATGAGTGCATTATGAGCTGTAAAGGGATCTGTTCGCAATACAAGGCCACTCGTTCCACAGATAAATTTTATTATCTGAACGGGCGCAAAAGATGTACCAAATGTGAAATTTTTTTAGACTGGAGTAATTTGAACTGCCCTTGTTGTGGATATAAATTGCGTACAAAGCCAAGAAACATAATAGCGCGCAAAAAAAGAAAATGGATCAGGTTAAACAGAGGTATAGAAAATGAAACTTAAATCTCTCTACTTCCACCTCGTTCTCCTGGCGGAGAATCCCTAAAAAAGGTCTTTTATCAAATCGACGTCTTTTTGTTTCTATACCATCTCAACCTTACAAGCCACATTACTGCAAATATAATCAGTCTCCATAGCATACTCTTCCAATTTAGCAACTTTAATTTCCACTACTTGGTTTAATTAACTAAGTGTCTGCATGGATCTCCTGTGAATGTTAATTTAATATGAGCAAAAATAATAATATTCTAAGTTTCCTCCAAGATAGTCGGCTTAAATTTTGAACATGGACATTTGGAACTGCGACAGCGCGTATCGTTCCCTAAGTTATGATCTTTTTTTCCATGACCACCGGCTAGACATTCGTTATCCAATCCTATACATAATAATGTCTAGAATAATTTATAAAAGTTAGAGCTACTCTCGCAGTTTAAGAAACGCTATGAAATTGAAAATCAAGTATCGGTTTGGCGTAAGTTGTCCTCCCATCAGGGCTGTCGAGACGTATAAATATATTCTTAAAAACGTCATAAAAAATTTTCTTCTGTTTCTAAAATCAATTTCCAAAATATCTTAATTAATAATTTTCATTATACATCGTAAGAGTCTGTTGATCGATTTAGGCCGATATTTCGTATTTTTCAACGCTAGCAACAAAGAGTCTATAAGCTTCTTATTCGCTAATAAATTATGCCCATTATCACTGTGTCGTTATTCAGTGGAAGGAACCAAACAGAAAAGGATAGGTTGGCCGAAGCAATTACTGAAAGTACTTGTCGGATTTTAAAAATAGGTAAGAAGGAAGTAATAATAGTTTTTCAAGAAGAGCCTCATGGCAATTGGTATTCAGAAGGTGTTAGAAGATGAATCAGTCATAAATGTCGAAAAAATTAAATTAAACTATGAAAAAGCAATAGCGGTAAAATGAACGAAGATCCAGTATTTACACAATTGAGGATTGCGCTTTAATAACAGAACAAAAATAACAGCATAGGAACTCCTTTCTTGGAGACTATTACGATGTGATAATAGAAGTAATAAAAAACTATGTTGTGTAATCAGAAATGTGGATTTAGAAACGGACATATGTGATTGTCAGCATCAAAGATCGGATCATCAACATTTGATAGGGAGAGACAGGCGATATCCTTGTCAAAAATGCGCATGTCCTGACTTTAGCAAAAAGTAGTTCAAATCAGGCATAAATTATTTTATAATTTGTGATCATAATTATATTCAGCGTAAGATTCAAATTCTTATGTTGACTGATGGGACTACTTTCGTCCGTTATCGCGTACGGCTCTAGTCCCGTCGGTCATCTCCCCTCCTGACGATAACCTTTTATTTTAAATCCTCATTTGTCAGATTAATTCTATGACTCTAAATCAGATTCAGAGAAAGAAATCAAGGATTCAGAACTTGGGCTTTCTAGGGAAAAAGAAGAGTCTATTTACAAAAGGGATCTCAAAATAAGGATTGAATTAATTAATTGGGTTCTCAAAATATGGAAAATCCTGACGTCGAAATTTGCAGTCTTATTGAATCCAGAATGTACGAAACTGTACAGGAAATAAATAAACAAGATTCAATATTAGAGTCTCATATATTAAATAGCAAGTTACGAATATTGGATTGATCTTTTATTAGGTATGTAACGATCAACAAAAGAGATTAATGATGGCAGGTTAGAAATTCAGGATTTACTTCTAATGCATTTTGTGCCGGGATGATTCTCCGAGAAAGTTTTACGGTCATTATCTTTAATGAAACACTGAAATACGTTATCTCGATATAACGTGTCTCCAGATGCGCAAAAACTAATTTTTGCATGAACTGGATTTGGAAAAGTAAAGACAATCGTTGCACTAATCAGACTTAGGAACACAATAACAAATACGGCCGTCGAGTTCATAGGAACGGTTTCTAGATAAGATCACTCGGTGACTTAAATCTTATTCGCAGAAAATTATAATAATCATTGAAAAAGCGAATCATAACATTTTGAATGATAATACTTACGCCTGATACCGTGGCCGTACTTATGATTAGTTACGTATTCTTCGCCAATTTTAATTTCCATTTGGCATTTGTAACATGCAACAATTTTATTCTCGGCAATTATTCTGAAATATTCTACTTCGCTTGGAGATTTATGATGTGATGTATTGAAATATTCGCGGATTGAATTTTGTATCCTAGTAAAGATTCGTTTAGTTAATTTATGCCGCGGCATGAACCAAACAGAAAAAAAACCGTAGTTAATATTTCTTCCTGACTCATAAAAGGAACGTAAAATATTTATACTGTTTTTTGTTGAAAATAAAAAGTAAATCCGTAACACCACTTCCCATTTCTCATGGACCGTGTAATGGTTGCTCACACGTTGGCCCACCAGGAATGGAACTAGGGTTTTGGTTTTGCGTTTGCAATATGATTCATAGGATGGTTCAAATTATGTCCAACTCTTCCCAAATCCTCGATTTTAACCAT
>DATFBL010000005.1:0-18387 GCA_035253865.1 Nitrososphaeraceae archaeon
GCACCGGTACTTAGAATCTTTCGTTTCGTTGGCCATCCAACTACTTTTCCACCCTCTACATACCTCGACCCAATAATGATAGAATTTGGATTCATTTTCAATTCTTGCATCATTTGAGGTATTACCTCTGGCGGGTGTGAAAAATCAGCGTCCATAATTATTACATTCCTGCCACTGGACTGTTTAACTCCATCCATGATTGCAGGTATTAGTCCATTTTTTCCAGTTCGATGAACTACTCTTATCCTGCAATTTGTAGTCTTGGCAGGAGCCTCCTTTTGATTAGTATTATTATTCTGTTGATTTATGTAACTTTCTACGAGTTTTCCTGTTCCATCGGGAGAATTATCGTCTACTATTACAATTTCAGTAAAATCAGAGGGGGGCAGATTTCTTTCAATCTCACTAATGAGTCGTAATATGTTCTCAGACTCATTATAAGTAGGAATAATTATTGAAAATGTCACAATATTTGAATTTGACAGCTCTGCATTACTCCTATTTGAAAACAAAATCCAAAAATCTATAGAAATGGCGGCTATTAAGAGTTTTTTGCCTCCCTAATCGCTTCTAGCAAATTACTGGACCCAGATAAAATCCATAGTACTGTCTCATATCGCATCAATATTTTTAGTTAAAGCCGCTCTGAGAATTGTGCAGTTGGCCGTTCACAATAAATAGAATCACTAACTGGATTCGCCATCAGAATCCGATTCATCCTGTGGAATCTGCTCTACTTTTACAGTAACTTCATCCTCACCGGTATCATCTTTATCATCGGTAACTGTCAGTTTGAATACAAGGTTGGAATCTGCTGCTGATTCTGGAACATCAAAGACTGCAACTTGCTTATCGGAATCTTTAAGCTCTACTTCTTGACCGTCAGTTTGTTCCCATTTATAGGATATAATTTCTCCATCCTGGTCGCTGCTATCGGCCGCATCAAGCTTGACTTCAGTATTTACCTCTGCTTTTTGATCATCGCCAGCGTCAGCTTTTGGAGCCTGATTGGGTTGTTCTAGAACCTGTGTGTTTGTGTTTGCATTCGTGTTTGCATTTTCTTCGGCCTGTGTGTTGTTATTATCTACAACATTGTTTAGTTCATTTTTTTGGTTCTGCGAGGATGGCGCTTGTTGATCTGCCGTACTGGTATCATTGTTAGAATCGGTATCATTATTAGTTTGAGGAATTTCTACAAGTGGAATAATTCCTCCGGTATCATTAGTACTGCTGGTCCCATTATTAGAAGCTGGAACGGTAATAGGGCCTGTACCATTATTCAGAGTTCCGTTACTGTCCGGCATTCCTGTCTGATTAGTTAGCGTCGCGTTGACTGGAGCTGTGGCATTGACGGGAGCTGTGGCGTTAACTGGTACTATGGGTTCAGAAAAATCCAAGTATTCTATGAGGTTCTGGGGACTGAAATTTCCGCTAAAAGCATCAATAACCTGCTGAGGAGTTAAAGCATTATTCCATATTCTGACTTCATCGACATTTCCGATAAAGTAATTGGTGAGACTCTGTGAATCAGCTCCCATCCTTATGGGCTCTTCTCCACCACTGTCAGGGCTTGCTGATGCTGATTTAATGGCAACTGGAAGTCCGTCTAAGTAAAGAGTTATAGCAGAACCGTCAAATGTTACCACCACATAGTGCCAGTTGCCGTCGTTGTAGGATAAGGGAGTTGTTGTAAAGAAAGCATTTCCGCTTGTAGTTTCAAATCCACCCCTAATTTTTTCGGCATTTGTCATCCATATACCATAATTCATATTATCTGAAGATCCGGCCCTGTTGACAATAAAGGCGTCAGAAGTATAATCTGTTGATGTTTTGAACCAGGCCGCAACACTAAATTTTAAGAGTTGAGCAGAATTAGTTCCGTTTACATCAAGATAGCTTACATCTTCATTTTGGGAAAAGACAGATTGAAAATTCATAAGAAGCGCAGTTGATAAAACAGTTAACGATAAAGTCGCAAATAACATATTAAGCTCTCTACTTGAGTTGATCCACATAAAATTTTTCGAATAAATTACTGTTTACTCACTTATTACTTTATCTGTAGTTTGATTCTAGTCTATTTTCACATAAAACTAGTGATAGAGATTGAAAATATCGATAAAACCTCCTCATGAAGTCAGTTTCCTCTTAATATTTAGCATCGTTCTTTTTAACACAAATTCCCGCCAACTAATTTGATAATACAGGCTCAGATTGATTCATGACGCCGAAATTGTCTACATGTTCAAATTGGCATCATTCCCTGAAATTCAATGCTTAAATAATTTGGGCACTTAAAGTTACTTTAATGGGTTTTCTCGATAAATTGAAACAGGCTATTATGGGCACCAGGAAATTGGCTGATGACACAAAGGATGCAGCTGCTAGGGCAGGTAGAACTGTGGACGATTCAGCAGAAAGGGCCAAAAGAGCTGCTGATGATTCAGCGGATAGGGTAAAGAGGGCAGCAAGTGAGTCCGAACGAGCCGTTGATAATTCAGCAGAAAAAGTAAAGAGAGCAGGAGATAAGGCCGAAAATGCTGTTGATGATGCTGACGCTGCATCTGAAGAGTTAAAGAAAGACTAACACTCGGAAAAAATCGTTGCCCAATAGAAGATAGCAATTAGGTAGTATCATCTGGTTTTTTTAGTTAGTCTAGAAGTTTTTCTGTAACATTCAGCTATCAATTTGAAATTAAATTAAAGTTTTGATACATTATAGCGAATCACATATGGTGTCTGGTATAGAATAAAGCTCGTTTGAAGCAAAGCTCCGATTCTCTCTAAATATTCTGATTTATTTTCAATAGAAAAAAATAAAAAATAAAAAAATTATCGAATTTCTTTTGTGCTCTGGATTAATCATGAGGTTAGCTCATCATTAGAGACCTAGAATATTCCATCTATTCTTCAGGTCCTCTTTCTCTGGTCGTTCTTCTGTTTCCTCATCTGTTTACTCATCTGGATTTTGCTGGTTTGTGGTTACTCTGGTTTTCTGACTTCTTACTTTGACTTCTTCATCTGTAATTTTCACGATCGCGTCAGACGATTTATACTGCACGTAAAATATCATGTCATATTTTGTTTGACTCATGATAGGATTCGACTTGTATCGTAGCGTGATTAATACTAAAATTTTTTTCAAGGATTGAATTTATCTCTTGTAAAATTTCACTAGACTTGTTATTGTCCAAAATTACTACATGCGCCGACAATGCATGTATCCCAGATGTTATAGTCCATATATGTAAATCAAACACACCGGTCACTCCCTTGACTTTTAGTATGGTATTCTTTATTTCTTCATGAGCAAGGTGGGATGGAGTACCTTCAATTAGAATGTGAATTGACTTCTTTACTAGGAGCCATGTTCTTGGAAGTATGAACAAGGCAATTCCGATACTTATCAAAGCATCAGCCATAAAGAATTTGGTACTGATTATTACTATGCCTGAAATTATAACTCCAACAGATCCTATAGTATCGGCAAATATTTCGAGATATGCGCCGTAAAGATTCAGGTTTTTCTCTCTGTTTTTTTCATTTTTATCTTGAGCTCCGTTTGGAGCGTTAAGTTCCGTATAGGGACGCAGTAACACAATGCTTACCAGGTTTACTGCAAGGCCCACTGATGCAACAAGTATTACTGAATATCCACTGATTTCTGATGGTGAAAGAATTCGCTGATATGCTTCATACAAAATATAGAATGATAATAAAATAAGGAATATACTGTTTAGAAGAGGCGTTAATATTTCTGCCCTATAATATCCGTAAGTTCGATTAGGTGTTGCAGGTCTTTCGCTAAAAGACATTGCAACAAGTGCCATTACTAGACCGCAGACATCTATTAGCATATGGCCGGCATCGGATATTAAGGCAAGACTTCCGATAACAACTCCTATAATAATTTGAACTCCAAAGTATACAGAAGTTAACAACAAAACTACTGTCAGAATATTCTTACGGTCGACAGTTTGCAAATTCATTTTAATGATTTCTCCTTTTCTGATCAACAATAATACGTGAATTACTAATAAACAATCTAATCATGAGCAAAAAATTAATACTCTATACGGAGTACCATAGTATCGGCATACACAAAATAAAAGTGGATGCGTTGCTTGTATGTGGTAAATGAAAAGCATTTTCCAACAAATTTGGAATAAGAAGCATTTTGAAGATAGTAGATCAGGTTCATTTAAGGAAATAATAGCTCATTATGAAACTAAGGAAATTTTGAATAAGGCCATTGTCTCTAAAAACCCCGTTCATATACTACTGGTAGGACGTCCAGGTTCAGCATTCCCATAGAGTGCATTTCACATCCATATGAATACCGTCAACGTTGGGGTATGATAGGGAGAGAAAGAAAGGGGATACTACAAGCAAAAAACTATACACCCTGAGGCCTGAACTTGAATACAATCGAATAACATGTACAACAGATAATTGTGATATTAATTAATCGATAATAACTGAATGAAAGGTTTTGTTTGCATCTAATGAAGAAACAGTGCCGAGAATGGATTCGCGAGACACAAACAATAGTATAAAAAAATATTGCTATGAGTATTCGTAATCTATTTTAGTGAGGAAAGGTCAAAAGTACGAGATGAATCCGAGCAAACTGTTAATTGCAAGCATACTAGGATTAGCTATCTCGCTGTCTGTTTTGCTTACTGTATCACTCGTCGATCAGATACATGCAGCAAAATATCCTTACGATGCAACATTAAGTGGGCAAAATGAAGTGCCCCCTGTTGAGACTGACGCAACTGGAGAAGCTGAGTTTACACAACTTAAAAACGACACTATCAAGTATAAGGTCCAAGTCAATTCCACTGGAGGGTTTAATGCTTCAGCAGCACACATCCATATGGGCAAGGAAGGAGAAAACGGTGAAGTAGTTATCGATCTTCTCGGCACTCCAACCAGCAAAGACAAAGTTACTTCATATGGAATAATATTCAGAGGTAACTTGACTGACTCTGGTCTCAAGGGCCCAATGCAAGGCAAGACTTTAGGCGACTTGGCTGCCGCGATGGACTCTGGTGATGTTTACGTAAACGTGCATACTGCAGAACATCCTGATGGAGAAGTTAGAGGCCAGATAGTCAATACCGACAAGCCTGAAGCAGCAGAATCTACCAACTCTACTGAAGTGGGATTCTCTACTTTAACTGAGTAGTAGACTAACATCCCATCCATTTCTATTTTTTTTACAAATCATATATTTTTCTTGTTTAGTATCTCATGATTCTTCTTGCGACATTACGGTTTATTTTAAAAACCTAGAGAAAAATTGGCAAAATTAACATTGAAATGTATCTTTTGATACGCTTATTATGTGATTAAATTATTTCATTCAAATGTACAGTCCTTTGCACAAGCGGATGTTGTCGTATTAGGCGTTCCAGATGAGTCAAGGTCACATGCAAAGAGAAAGGGGGCTAGTAAGGGCCCTGACAGTCTAAGACGTGCGTCGAATTATTATGAATTCTTTGAAAGAAGTGGAAGAAGAATAGCCATTTGTCCAATGTCAGGAACACTCGAAAACAAGAAAATCATGGATGTTGGAAACCTATCAAGGGAGGATCTCTATAAAATGGTGTCTGATATAATTTCTGCCAGAAAAATTCCCATAACTATTGGTGGAGACCATTCCATTACAACCATTATCCTCAAGGCTTTGAACGATAGCCTTGTAGGAGAAAAAATATCCCTGCTTTATTTTGATGCTCATCCTGATTTTGTTTCATCCACAAGGAACTATTATGGATCCGTGATTACTGACTCGTCAAATTATATCAATTTTAGTAAAAGTATATTGATTGGTACGAGGGCCGCAGAGATGGAAGAACTAAAAAATGCGACTCAAAAAAGATTGGAGATAATAACGCCTATTGATATTATTGAATCAGGCATCAACGCTACTATTAAGAGGATCATAACAAAATGTGTTGCCAGAAAAGTATACTTGTCCGTTGATCTGGATTGTATGGACCCTGGTGTAGCTCCTGGTGTATCTGTGCCAGCTCCCGGAGGCTTATTTCCTCTAGATCTAATTTACATGATAAAAAAAATAAGTGAAAATCTACACATTGTAGGAATGGATATTGTAGAATTGTGTCCTGATTATGATCTAAACCAAAATACCGCAAATCATGCAGCCAGAATCCTTATGGAGACTGTTGCTTCATTAAGACCAAAGAGATCAAGAAAGGCATAGAGGCCTATTTTTTAATTAACTAATATAGATAAAAAAGTGTCCAATGTGGTAACAAAAAGTATTCGATAATCCCTAGGTCAAAATTTGGCATATTAAATTTCAAATCATCATTTTATTGCAGTGTCTCTATCTATAATCTCTTTTGTCATCGCAGGCTTTCCAAATTGTTCGGCAATATTCTTGTAGGTTTCTATTTCGTGCTTCGATAACGGATGAATCTTCTTCATAGCTTCTTCAAAATTTTTCATGTGTATTTTTAATTCGTTTTTTGCAGACTCTGCTTTCTTAGGATCTTTATATTTCTCGATATGTTCTCTCAGGACAAGCATGACCGCAGCCGATGAAAGTGCGGCAATGTCAGCACCCGTGTATCCTTCTGTTTGATTTGCAAGAATATCCATCTTGACGTCTTCTGCCAATGGTTTCTTCGAGGTGTGTATTTTGAGTATCTGGACTCTTGCTTCTTTATCGGGCGGTGGCACATATAGCAGCCTATCAAATCGCCCGGGCCGTAACAATGCAGCATCTATTATGTCAGGCCTGTTGGTTGCTGCAATGATTATTACATTTGATAACACTTCTAGACCATCCAGCTCTGTTAACAGTTGACTTATCACTCTCTCCGTTACATGAGAATCACTTCCCATAGATGCTCTAGTAGGGGCTATTGCATCTATTTCATCAAAAAACACGATACAAGGGGCCGCCTGTCTTGCTTTCCTAAAGACTTCCCGTACTCCCTTCTCTGATTCTCCAACCCATTTTGAAAGCAGTTCTGGACCCTTTATGCTAATAAAATTAGCCTCACTCTCATGAGCGGCTGCTTTTGCCATCAGAGTCTTTCCGGTTCCAGGAGGCCCGTACAAAAGAATTCCTTTCGGGGGAGTCGCATCAGAGTGTACAAATAATGCATGGTACTTTAGTGGCCATTCAACTGCTTCTTGTAGTTCTTGTTTTATCTCCTCAAGTCCTCCTATATCATCCCATTTCACGTCAGGAACTTCGACGAAAACTTCACGTAAGGCAGATGGTTCTATTTCCTTTATTACACTCAGAAAATCGTCCATCGTGACTACAATTTTCTTTAGTATTTCAGATGGAATGTTCTCTGTAGTAAGATCAATTTCAGGCAATACTTTTCTGAGGGCCCTAATTCCCGCTTCCTTTGCTACTGCTTGCAAATCGGCTCCAACAAAACCATGGGACATATTGGCTATCACACCAAGGTCTACATCTTTTTCAAGTGGCATTCCTCTTGTGTGTATTTGCAAAATTTCCAACCTGCCTTCTCTATCAGGTACACCAATCTCAATTTCTCTGTCAAATCTACCCGGTCTACGAAGTGCAGGATCAATTGCGTTTATTCTGTTAGTGGCGCCAATTACTACTACTTTACCCCTTGATGACATCCCATCCATCAATGATAAGAGTTGAGCAACAACCCGCCTTTCCACTTCACCTGAAACCTCTTCTCTTTTGGGAGCAATTGAATCAATTTCATCAATAAATATAATTGCAGGTGCATTTTCCTCGGCCTTCTTGAAAACTTCACGTAGTCTCTCTTCTGATTCACCGTAGAACTTGCTCATAATTTCAGGACCTCCAATAGTGTAAAAGTTCGCGTTAGTTTCATGAGCTACGGCTTTTGCCAGCAGAGTCTTACCGGTTCCAGGTGGGCCATGTAATAATACTCCCTTTGGTGCTTCAAAACCAAGTCTCTTGAAAAGTTCAGGGTGTCTTAGCGGCAATTCAATCATTTCCCTTAAACGAGATACTTCATTTTTTATTCCTCCAATGTCCTCATATGAAATTGAAGAAGTATCTCCTCCTTTTGCAACTTGAATTGCTTTTTCGCTTTCTTCAGAAACTGTGACTTCGGTCGAATCCTCCATTAAAACAGGACCAGAGGGATTGGTAGAGATGACTACGAGATCTACTCTTTGTCCCATAATAGTCAGAGGAAAAATATCACCCGTACTTAAGAGACTGCCTAAAAGATACTCTTGGAGGTAACCTTCTGCCCCCACAATTCTTAGAGGCTCTGTTGGGGCCAATGTAACCTTTTTTGCACTTTTTGATTGAACCTTCCTTATTTCGACTGAATCGTTAATTCCTACATCCAGTTTATTACGCAGGTAACCATCTATTCTCACAAGACCTTTTCCAGAATCATTTTCTCTTGCAGGCCAGTGAAGAACGGTTGTTTTCTTGCCCAATGATGAAATTTCCAGCGCGTCTCCGGCAGACAAATCAAGTTGCCTTGCAACTTTCGGATCTACCCTTGCAATTTTCCTTCCGACATCGGATTGCTCTGCCTCACCAACTTTAAGACTAGTTCCAGCATCATTATCGCTTGAATTTTTTCGATTACTCAAATAAGTTCATTACTTAATACGTAGACCTCATATTTAAAAATCACACATTCTTAGCAAAATTTCAATATTACGCCATAACATAGATCATTGTGGATTTTTGATCAATTCTTTGTGCGACAGTTGGAAGGATAAATAATTCAGATAAAAACCAATTTATGACGAAATAAATAAGATAAAATGAAATTTGGAACAATATTGATAGTTGGTAACATCAAAATTATTGCATTTAAATTGTGATGATATTAGCAGGACTCTGAAAATCGTTGTATCCAATTAACCAATATTTCAGTTGTCATGACTCGATAATGTCAACAATTGCAGTATCGTAGATATAGCTGAGCTTTTTAAAAATATAAAGGCATGTCACTTTATCAAAATTATAACCTACATAAACGATACACTTTGTGGTATCACTAATTTCTCTACCACATAATGCACATCTGACCATACCCTTAAGTTATCAGAATTATATAAAAGACTTATATCTCTAATGCTCCAGTGCTCTTACTGATATCTCATATAATATATTTAAGCTCCCGAATATATCTACTTCATAGTTGTCTCAAAGAATATTGGAAGTAAGAATTGTACTAATGATTTCTGCAATTGTCGCAGCAGGAGTATTATTTTCCATTCTCACTTATCAATATTACATGAGAAATTCTTCGGAAGTCCAACAACTTGCTCTAGAACATATTCAGAGTACAACCCTAGTCAAGGTATCAGATCTTAGTCAGATACTCAAGAACAAGCTTGACTTGGTAACCGCAAATATTCAAATGCTTTCTTCTTCTCAAGAATTAGTTGACCAGCGTTTGGAGTTAGGAAAGATTTTACTAAATTCCGCTCAAAAAACTACTAACAACTTTGTAGATTTTTACAGTTGGGTAGACAACAATGGAACCCATATTTGGTCAAGCTCAAATTTGAATGATAGCTCAGGTGAGAAAATTAAAGAATTTTCTAAAGCAGCTCAAATATACTTTGAGAGAATAAAGGATACACGGGTTCCTGCATATAGTAACAGAATAGAATTGACCAATGGTCAATCTGGAATATTGATTCTATATCCCATAATTGATACTCAAAATCGTACTACTCAAAACAACACCAATGGATTTAGGGGTGCCATTTTAGCTGGCATTAGCTCCGAAACTCTAAAAAATTTTCTTCAAAGTCAGATCCCCCCTATGGTTTCAGCAAATTTCTCCCTTATTGATTCAAGTGGTATGATGATTCATGCTGGAATTCCCAACTTTGATGGTACAAACGTATTTAACAAAAAATTCGACTCAAAGATGGAGCAATCTGTTAGCGACAGCCTTGGTGAAAGAAGCTTGATAAGTATCTTCAGATCAGCAGTAAAAAGCCCAAGAATAGGTACATCTGATACAACTTTTAATGAAAAAGAGTTTACAGTATCGTATGCTCCAGTCGTTTCAAATGGCGTACACTATTTTACCATTATTTTGATTCTCCCTCACACCTTAGCATCATCATTAGATGAGCTCGTAGCCCAGCAAAGAAATTTCGCCATAATGGCAATGATAATTATTGCGGCAAGTGCTCTAGGAATTTTTTTTGTAATAACTTATTGGAACAAGGGATTAAGAAAAGTTGTATACATACAGACGAAGGAGTTAGAGGAAACAACAAGGAAATTATCGTATCATGACAAACTTCAAAAGGAGTTCATAGACATAGCTGCGCATGAGTTTAAAACTCCAATCCAGTCAGTTTTAGGTTATTCGGAGATGATTCACACAAATCTTAAGAATTTTAATCAGTATTTTGACAAAATAATAAGAAATGCCAAGAGGCTGGAGAAATTAACTGAAGACGTACTTGATGTATCCAAGATTGAAGGTAAGAATTTTCAGCTGACCAAGTCGTATTTTGATTTGAACCAAACAATAAAGCAGGTAATTGAAGATCACCAAAAAGACGCACTGGATAAAAACATAAAGATATCTTTTGAATCCAAAAATAACGTTACTAATACAATATATGCAGATGAAGCAAGATTGCAACAGGTCATAGACAATATACTGTCAAATGCAATCAACTTTACAAATAATGGGAACATCATGGTAACAGCTTACAGAGGCGAAGAAGATAACAATGGAAAAATAGACGATTCAGACAAAGAGACTGTCGTTGTAGAAATTAAGGATACCGGAGCAGGAATTAATCCAGAAATGATGCCTAGATTGTTTGAAAAATTTGCAACAAGATCAATATCTGGAACTGGTTTGGGCCTGTATATATCGAAAAGTATTGTTGATAGCCATGGCGGAAAGATATGGGCGTACAATAACAGAGATAGCAAAGGTGCAACTTTTACTTTTACAATTCCCGTAGTTAAGGAAAGCAAAAAATAGAGATTCGGTCCAAGCAAATCAGGATAGTGGTTGAATATCTTTTCTGTTATTACTTGATTGATTTTCTCAAGATTAACTGACAATAACAAGTTTTCCGCTGAAAATTGTGAGCTGACGAGGGAAATTATTTTATGCGCGGTTGTCACATTAATCTTGTTGAAGCGTAATCTCGTAATGCTAGTAGACGATGAAATTGACATTGTAGGCCTGTTTTCCGAAATATTGACACTAAATGGTATAAGTGTTAGGCCATTTACAAATCCTAATGAGGCGCTACAGGCCTTTGAACAAAATCATGATGATTACAGACTCATAATATCAGATGTAAGAATGAGCCCAATGTCTGGAGTTGAATTCATCGCAAAGATAAAAGAAATTGATTCTGAAGTTAATGTAATATTGATGACGGCGTTTGAAATGGAGGGAAGTAAACTTACTGAGATCAAAACTGATGAATTTTTCAATAAACCCATCAGGATGAATGACTTGGTCCGCGTGGTGAAGAAATACTTTGAATAATCTCTCTTGTTTGACTTTCAGCTCATGTTAGTGGCCCATTTAATTATGACATCAATTTGAAGCCATACTCAGCTTCAAGCAGATTTTTTCTGAGATATGAATCGATATTCTTCATTACTCGAGGATTCCCTTCAATATGCTTTATCAATCGGGGATCGGTGTAACGCATATCACGGTATTTGATACTGCCATCAGACGAGTAGTATTCAAACTCTATTGTCAGTATTCCAGAAATTACAGTATCGTTTTCTTTGACATTGAATGCAATCAAGTGACTAAGCCTAATCGGTTGAGTGGACTTGCTAACCATATTATCACCATCACGTCGAGTAGAGAAATTATCTTCAGTACTACTAGGTTCAGTACCATTAGAGTGACTGAAATACACTCTACGCATTAAATTGTAATCGCTCACATCGTCTTTAAACATTACTGGGAATGACGTACAATTGGATTCAAATGTGAAATTCTGTTTATATGCGAATTTTTCCATTTGTTACATCTATAAATATTTTATTGTGCACCTCAGAATCGTGGTCCAATCATTACTGGATAGTAAGGAAAAGCCAGATGTGTATAATTTGTCAATTGCCGACGGGATAAAGGAGATGTTAATGTTGCGGGGGTATACCAAAGATAAGATCTTGAATACAAAAGTGAGTAGCTTGGCCGAAGATCTACAGATTGATTATTACGTCGCCCTTCTTATTTACAATTCCGCAAAAAAATAATAAAATATTTGATACTTTATATTAGAACAACATATGGAAAGGATCAACGTTCCTAGAAAAAATATCAGCTTTTTATCCATTTCGCACTCTAAGAATCTAGATGAGACTACTTGTCAGATATTAAATTCAATAAACTGTTCTTATATATGATATATTTTTTAGAGAAAATATTTTAAGTTATACGTAACTGCCATTATTTATGATTCTAAAATGATGCTTAGAAAAAAGACTATTATATAAATTATTATGATCTATCATATATGTTGGTAATGATTAATATTTGGCATTTATTCTATTATATATATGAAAGTACGAACAGAACGAAAATGCAACGTAACACTGATAAATCATGATGAAGAATACTAAGTGAGTGAACTCTTATGGATTATGATTTACGTTTGAACGTTAGTTGGAGAAAAAAATGTGTGGAATAGCAGGTATTCTGAATAAAAATAATGCAGGTGTAACTGAGGATCTTATTCTCATGTTATCTTGCATGCACAACAGAGGTCCTGATGGTGTTGCGATTCAAGTTGGCCAGAATAAGGTAAATTCATTGGAACCTTCAGATCTTGCTTCACCCTATAATGATGGAAGATTTGGACTAGGTCACGTAAGACTCGCAATAGTAGGTGGTCAGTTAGGAAGACAGCCATTTACAAGTTGTGATAGAAGATTAACATTAGAACACAATGGTGAAATCTATAATTACAAGCAAATAAAGAACAAGTTAAAATCGCCTCATCATTTTGTTAGCACCTCAGATAGTGAAGTAATCCTCCATTTCCTGGAAGAAGAATTAGTTCGGTCAACAACTTTATTGGAGGCTCTGACAAAAATGGCAAAAGTATTAGACGGTGTGTACAGCATTGCTATAAAAGACCACAAGACGGGGGATATTGCTCTTGTTAGAGATCTATTAGGAGTTAGGCAGCTTTACTATAGTGAGGATCCTGAACAGGTTACGTTTGCATCAGAGCAGAAGGCAATATGGCTTTTAGGGGATAACAAATCTGTAAAGAGAGTAATGCCTGGACATGCGGTAATAATAAACAATAAAGGCAATTTAAGGGAATATAGAATTGCAGAGCCACCACACTCATTAGATGCTCACAAGGTAAATTTCAAATATAATTCTCTTGAGGACGCAATTAAGGCATATAAAAGGTCCTTGATGGCTGCAATGAAAAAACGCACTGAAGGACTTGATAAAATAGGGATAATATTTTCAGGTGGAATTGACAGTGTTCTAGTGGCGTGGTTAGCTAAAGACATGGTAAAGGAAGTTACATGTTATAATGCGGGAACCCCTGATTCATCCGATATTTTATTCGCAGATAAAGTAGCAAAAGAACTAGATTTGCCACTCAAGGTGAATGTTATTACCAAAAAAAGTACTGAAGAGATGTTACCAAGGATCATTCATGCAATTGAAGATAGTGATGCATTACAAGTTGAAGTTGCTTTACCCATATATTCCGCTATGGCATTGGCAAGAAAGGATCATGTTAAAGTAGTATTCTCGGGTCAAGGAGTAGACGAAATATTTGGAGGTTATCCATGGTATCCAAAAATAGTTGCAAGTGAGGGATATCAGTCTCTTAGAAATCACATGATGGAGGATCTGTTTTTACTCTATAAAGAAACACTAGAAAGAGAAGATAAAACAACTATGGCGCATGGAATTGAAATGAGGGAACCCTATTTGGATAAACAAGTCATTAAAACCGCTTTTGATATAAATCCTAGACTCAATGTAACTGGACCTGACGATAAGCTTGGAAAACGTGTTCATAGGATATTGGCCGACAGATTGGGTATCCCTAAAGACATTGCATATAGAAATAAGTCGGCAGCGCAACACGGATCTGGGATTCACTTTATTATCGATCAAATTGCAAGAGAAAATAATTTCGATGAGAGTAGAATTTCTTCAGGCTATTTGCGAAATCTGGAAAAGAGAGAAATCTTGGGAAGTTCACAACGATATGGTTTCAAATATGGAAACAAGGAATTATGGTTGACTCTACCTCATATACAGATGTATTTGGACAAAATATTTGAAAGTGTTTTTGGCAAATCCATGAACTATATTGATTCCTCAGATGAGGAATATTTGTTAACCAACAGGATAATAAAGAGAGCCTAATTCTTCAATCATTTTTTTGCATTTGTACGACAATATGACTAGACGTTTTTCTACTTGTTAACAATCTTGATAATGGAACTTTCAAGTTGTGCAAGTCTCAGCGGCTTTATCAAGATCTCCACTCGCTTGTTGTTAAAGAAAGAATTCTTTGCAATCTCTTTCCTTACCGTCTCATATGCAGTAACTATCAGTATAGCAGCAGACGGATATTTATCTAGAATCTGCATTGCTGCCTCAAGACCATTCTTTTCGGTAGGTAACTTGTAATCAATAATTGCAATGTCAGGCCTGATTCTATCATAATCAGACATTATTTCATTTGCAGTAGTTGAAGTGGCAAGTACCTTATGACCCCTGCTTAAGAGATAATCCTTATAGAGGAGGAGGATATCTTGTTCATCTTCTATAATCATGATACTGAGTTGTCTTTTTTCTTTCTTGCCCATTTCTCTAGGTTCCTTATGTGAGCTATAATATTACTTTGTCTAAAATAAAGTAAAAATGGGAAATGACATGAATTATTTTAACATCAATATTGGAATCGGGTATGTTAGTTCTCTTAACCAAATATAATAACAAATATTCACATGACTTTGAAATCCAGATAAAATCAGTATGGTAGAAGTCAGCTATGACTTATCGTTCGGTCCATTTGGAATTTGAGGAAAAATTTTCTTAATATCTAAGAATCTTTTCCTAAGTGTAACTACACTCACATTTCCTGCCAATGATATCCTAGATTGACTCGTTTTTTCGCCCTTGTCTAGACATGCTCCGTACAATACTGCCACGGCTATTGCACAAGGATCTTTCCCAAAAGAAATAGGATCATCTTTTACCTGCGTCATCATTTGGATTGCATGTCTTAGGGTTCTTTCGCTAACGCCTGCGTTGTTGGCAATCCTGGTTAAATGTGATGTCGAATCTATGGACGGAAGTCGAATTTTGAGTCTTCTTACTAATAGTCTATAGCACTTTCCTGCAAAAATCTTGTCTGCATTTGAAATATCAGCAATTTCTTCTATAGTTCGGGGTACATTCATCTCTCTGCACGACACATATACACAGGCGACCACGAACCCCTTTATAGATCTGCCCTTAATTAGATTCTGATCTAGTATCTTTCTGTAGTAATATGCAGATTTTTCAATAATGGTCTCACTTAAAGAAAGTTTATCCTTTATCCTTATAAGAACAGCGAAAGCGTTCTTTAGATTTCTGTGATAACTCCTATTGTTATTAGATATCTTGTTCCATCTTCTCATTCTTTGTATTGCCGAGCGTTGATCAACACTTATAGCAACACCATCTGCATCTACATTTGAGTAAGAAATCAAAGTAGACAGATTCTTATCATGATGTGCCAAAGATGATGGAGTTCCTAAATTCATGTTACTTAAGTTAATATTGGTATCCAATAAAGGATCAATATATTCTCTTTCCACAGAAATTACAACTCCGCAGCTATTGCAAATTTTTTCCCCAGTGCCATGATCAAACACAACACTCTTACCCTTACAATTTTCACATTCAAAATTTTCCTGACTCACAGTTTTCGTTTCTTTTGAGAGTTGATTTATTGAAAAACTCATAATCACACTTGTCTTTCAGATTACTATTAAAAAGTAAGTATACAGATGTCGACTAATGCAATGCTATGTAACACATTTGGTTACATACCAACACATTTATTTTCGAGATAATTATAACAATACTGTGCCCAATTCCACTACAAGGTCATTCCGTGTTGATACCGAACTATCTAAGGTGCTTGACGAAGAATCTGAGAGGATGGGGGTATCTGTTAATGCACTTGTAAATATGATTCTCAAGAGATATTCAGAATTTACCCGTTTTCTTTCCAAGATAGATTTGGTGGTTGTAAATAGAGAGTTGCTCAAATCTCTTTTTGATTCTTATCCTGATGATGACATTTATGGCCTTGGCATAACAGCAGGTGAAATGATTCCCCGGGACACGATTCTTTTCTGGAAAAAGACGTTAAGCTTTGAAACTGTATTAGAGTATATTGAAAAAATAATCTGTCGTTATGGGTTTCTTGGTACATATGACGAAACTAACCAAAATGACAAACGAATCATAGTAATCAGACATCGACTTGGGAAAAAAGGATCTCAGTTTCTCCACGGTTATTTAAAAGGAACATTAAAAAACACACTCGACTTAGACAGTACATTCGAGCTTACCGAATCCTCTGTCAAACTTCAGATAGCAGTTAAGTAGTAATATATTGATGGGTTTCTAAAATCTGATTGTAAATTAGATGATCCTGGAATGTACATTAGTAGATTCCAAGAATTTGAAATTCAAGGAACCAAACTTTTGCGAGTATTGAATCGAATAATTTTATAACCCCCTAGAGAATTCAAGCTTGTGAAAGTTCGGAATCACCATATCCATCCAGCCCTTTTGATAGTAGACATGCAAAATGGTTTTGTTAGCAAAGGTGGATCGTATGATTTGATGGGAATGAACGTATCAAGATATGCCGATGTAGTCCCAAGGCTTAAACGTCTTATAGAATTTTGCAGAGGAGTCAAGATACCAATTTTTTATTCTCAAGCAGTCAGGGAGGAATCAGGAATTGATCTCTTAACTAGATCCCACAGAATACTACCAAAATCCAGAGAAGAAAGAATCAAAAAACGACCAATTTGCATCAGAGGAAGCTGGGATGCTGAAATTGTAGATGAATTGAAACCTAGCGCAGATGACCATGTTGTGATAAAGAGGAGAGACTCTGTCTTTCAAGATACTGAATTCGAAGTCTGGTTACAAAGTTTGGGAATAGATTCATTAATTTTTTCTGGAATTGATACGTCCATATGTGTAGAATCATCATTACGCGATGCATTCAATCATGGATACGACATTATAATGATTTCAGACGCGACGGCGTCAAATAATAATTCTCATTATAACTCGACGCTCGACAATATTCGCAATTACTATGGATTAGTTATGAATCTTGATGAACTTGCCAGTTATTTTCAAAATGAGAGCAAGTAGTTAACGCCATTGACGACGTATCTTTGAAGGTTCATTTTCATCAGATCTGAATTAAGGACATCTGGAGTATTTGATAAAATTCAACTGGGGGATAGATTGTAAAGAGCTATCCCAACCTTCCAGCTGAATGTGTTTAGAGGCTTTGTCTTATCATTACTTTAGAGAATAAAACCTTAATGGGTTCAAACTCTAGTCTGGATATTGATTGAACGGAAAAAATATGCTTTGCATACCATATAAGGTCATATTTAAGCAAACCAAATCAAAAGTAGTTATTCCCCACTTATGCAAAAATAATGCTATTTTACTTAGTCTTTTCATGAAAGCCCGTAAGTTGGTATAGCCGATCCATTAATGACGCGCGCACCAGAAGAGCACAGAAATAGTATTACGTTTGCAAGGTCTTCTGTTGATAACCACTTGCTGAAATCCGCATTTGGCATTGCCTTGCGATTCGCATCAGTGTCTATAGTAGTGGGCAAGATGCAATTGATATTAATCCCATAATCCTTGAATTCTTGGGCCGCCGATTCTACAAAGCGTATCAACCCTGCTTTTGATGCTGCGTACGCTGAATCCCGTCCTTCTGATTTTTGTCCGGTCCTGGAGGATATATGGACGATGTTACCTCCCTTTCCCGATACCATCACGGGGATTACATGCTTGCTTATTAGAAATGCTGACTTTAAATTCAGATTCATCATTTTATCCCATTCTGTTTCACTAAGGTCATTGGTGCTTTTACCGCCCAAATAACCCCCTACTACGTTAACCAATACATCTATAGTGCCAAATTTCTTAACCAACTGTGGTATTTTTGTTAGTAACTGTTCTTCTTGTAGCATATCCAACTCAATCAATTCAACTTTGGAATTTTCTATTTTCAGTTTCTCTGCTTCCTGTTCATTATGAAAAGAAGAAATAGTTACCGCACCTGAGCTTAAAAATTTCTTAACCACCATCCCTCCGA
>DATFBL010000006.1:0-6696 GCA_035253865.1 Nitrososphaeraceae archaeon
TGTCCTGAACTATCACTGCCAGATCCTCCTTTGTTTACAATAAAGGCATCAGATCCAAAATTGGTAGATGTCTTAAACCAGGCTGCTACACTAAATTGAGATAATTGCAATGAAGAGGAGCTTGGTACATCTTGATAATTGTTTCCAGAAAGTACAAAACTCGGACTGTAATGGTAGGAACCTCTTATACCTGAGGATGTTCCAATATAAAGTAATGGTTCAGCGTTGTTATCTTGATCTCCAGTAAAGTAGCCATGACCATTCCCATTGCATATTGTCGCAGGGGATGATCCTGAATTTCTAAGGGCATTTCTGATATCTGAAGGTGTTGCATTTGGATTCTCAGATTTGTACAAAGCAGCAGCCGCTGCAACGTGAGGAGTTGATGCGCTAGTACCACTAAATGAGTTGGTATAAGAACTGCCCCTTGCCGTTGATTTTATAAGAACGCCGGGTGCAGCAATATCAACAACAGATCCAAAATTACTAAAATCTGCCAAGGTGTCATCATTTCCAGCTGAAGTAGACGAAGAAAGACCACCACATTTTCCGTCAGTGTCAACTATTGCTGATACGGCTATTACTTCGGGATAACTTGCAGGAATTACTGTTGAAGCATCTTTTTCATCATTACCTGCAGCGGCAGCATAGGTTACACCAGATAATGCAGAATTAATTATAGCCGTACGAAGTGCAGTGTTTGAACCATCACCTCCAAAACTCAGATTCGCAACGTCTATTTCGTCTGCGTGTGCTGTTACATAATCAATACCTTCTATTATATCGGAAACAAACCCATTTCCACCACTGTCTAGGACCTTGATTGACCACAATCTGGCACCAGGAGCGACGCCCACTACTCCGTCAGAATTATCTCTTGCTGCGGCAATCCCAGCCACTGCAGTACCATGTCCATTATCATCATTCCCGCTACTAGTTCCTGAAACAAACGTTACATGTCTGTAGACATTTAGGTCCGGATGACTCAGGTCAATGCCGGTATCTAATATTCCAATGTCAGCGTTTATGCCACCACTTCCATCTCCAGATTTTGTGGAACTGAGATCAGCATCTATTCTGTCTATTCCAGTAGGTAAGCTCTGAACGAATGCCCTTACCTTTATGTCGGGTTCTACATAATCTACCTCGGGGATTTTTAGAATTGATTCAAGAGCTTTTTCATTTGGAACTCTAATAGCAAACCCACCTAGAGCATTATCATAAATGTGTCGCAGTGCAGCTCCTTGATTTGCTGCTTCACCTGCTAATGATTTTACTTTTTCAGTCGATAATAAGTTGCTGTCCTTTAGTACTACGATGTATTGGTTTGGTACCTTCTCACCCTTAACATCTCTTAATTTTTTTGTTATGTCCTGGATTTTGGTGTTAACCTCATCTACAATATTGCTCCGCAGAGAGCTATGGCCCACAGGTTCTGCTTCTGCCTCAAAAAAAGATTCCGATAAGGGAGTTGAAATTGTGCTAGAACAAAAGAGCGCCATCAACGAAATGGCAATAACGATAATTTGCAAATTCGATTTGCCATTATCCTTTGATTTCTTCCCCATAGGCGTAGTTCTCCTCCACTTTGATCACATTATGATATAAACATTCAATTCTTGACCAAGATAAACACTTAGATAAGAATGAGAAATGAGGCTTGTTCTATCTTGGAATAAAGAGATAGTATCGCTTGAGATACCTATAGAATCTTTTCAATCTGTGTCCTGAAATAAGTGATGATTAATATGTCTTCTCAACAAATGTGAAATACTGTGATAAGAGCAAAGTGTGGTCATGTTGTTGAAAAAAAATACATAGATGTACATGACGGACTATGTAGAAAATGTCATTCTAGTTTTTCCTTTATTCAACACCTAGAGTCAAAAGGTGGCGAAGATGCATTGGTACAATACTGGTATGCCATGATACTTACAAAAATGTCCGAAGTAAACGAACAGGATACAAAGTGCCTAATAGGACACTTGATAGAATTTTATCAGAAACGACTAGTCATTGTTCCTACAAAGGAGAGGTATATTAGGAAAATGTTGTATATGTTGAATTCTTTGCTGACTCCATTTGATGTTAAAAGTTTGAAATAAAATTTACTTACAATCTTCACCATTCTATAATTCCACTGTTAGATGAAATGAACCATTAAATTAATTTGAAATCTCAATTATGTACTTGTGAGTAGTTACCTTCTATATTATGTTTCCATACGTAGTTCTCACCATCTTGAGATTTTGCAACTGACCAGACGTCATAATTTGCTTTTACTCTATCCCCTGCGGCATTGAGTATTATGTTGCCGGAAATTCCATTGTAATCTGCTGCAGTGGAATTTATAATTTTTTTAAGATATTCAATATCAATGTCTGCATTAATATCAGATGTTCTATTATCAATGATCTTTTCTAAACTCAATGCTGTTATCCAAAAAGTATCATATGCAAGAATTGGATAAGTTAATGAACTTGATCCATGTAGTTTTTTTTCAATTTCCTGCTCTATTATCTCAGCTTTACTGTTTGTTAAATTGACTTGAAAAAGTGGATTGGAGAAATTTATTATTTCTGCAAAGTGAGCTGCGTCACGGTTTCTGATGATTTGCATATTCTGTGCAGATGCATCACTCCCGTACCATTTTACTTGCTGTAAAGTTTGATGCTCATTTGATTGAATCAATATCGGTGTTACCTCATCGAAAGAAACCAAATAGATGCCTACTTCATGAGGTTCAAATATACGAGTTGTATTTTCTAAAATGTGGCTCAATTTCTTTAGATATTGATTCCACATTATGAAATTAATTCTATGTAGGCTTGAAGAAAATTCTCCTGTATGGGCATGATATTCAACACCTTCCATAATAATTCCACCTTTTTTTTCAAAATTCATTTTCATTTCCTTAACCAATTCGTTACCAAATGTATCACTGCGCCACATAGGAATAACTACCCGGATTCCATCATCCCACATCTTATTGGAAATAAATTCGGCTTGATTCTTATCATCAGGAACAAACCTAAATAGATTATCATTTGCAATTGATAATGCAGGAGAGGTACTCGAAGGGCTGATCAAAATAATATCGTGTTGATTCGCATAGTCTTTTATTGACATTACAGCGGCACTTGTAGCTGGACCTATAATGATTCTTGCTCCAGATTCAGCTAATTTTTCTATTGCATGAATACTTTCAACAGGATCTGTCTTGGAATCCCCAACGAACAACTTGATTCTTATAGATGAGTTCTTGTTCTCAAAATACTCATTAACATCTGCTTGTGCCTTCTCAACAGCAATTCTTATCGATTTTCCTCCGGACGACCATGCTCCAGTCAAGGATGAAATCAGTCCAATAGGTACTTCATTGATTTCATTCTGGCCATTCATTTCTAAAATTGCATTTGATTCTTTAGATAGATCACTATGATTTGCTTGGGACAGCGCGAATCCTGCGATTGAGGTTATAAATATTAGAACTAGTGCAATGCTAATAACGGAAGTTTTTTTCTTTTTGTTAAAAATATTTTTTATTTTATGAAATGTATTTATTTGATTTGAATTATTTGCTAATCTAATATACCACAATAAACCTCCAGCAATCATAATGTAATGAGCAGATAGTAACAATGCCGATATCCAGAGTTGTTCTACAAATTCAGTTAGAACAATTATTGCAAACCAGCTATCCCCTAAAACAATAACAAGGAATCCTATTAGTTCGCAAGTCCATGCGATATCGTGTTTCAGGTCCTTTTCTGTTTCCTTTTCTTTTCTTAACCCATACAGAATAATAATTGCCATAAATGATAACACAGAGTTGAATGCAGGATAGATTATAGTCACTGCAAACATTAACTGACCTCTCATAGTTGACACTACCGAAAGATCAAGAGTAAGGCTGAAAATATACGCCAAGAAAACAGCAATAATACCAGCTACAGCTCCTGTAAATTTCTTGGTTGGTTTCTTTCTCAATGATTTGTATTCAATATACAGCCGAACGATCAAAATAGAATAAGCAGAAAGCAATAACACATCAGCCAGTGATGGTACTGGAGCCATTAAATGCAGTATCACCTCGTAATATGCCCAGACAATATTAGCAACAAACCACAATACTAGACCTACAACAAGGAAAATGTTCGCCTTTAGATTGCTCTTATCTTTCTCTTTTATGGTAACAAATATTGCAAGACTTGCAGCTATTGAGGAATTGATATTTAGCACAAGATTGGCGAAAAATAGTTTATCCTCCTGTGCTGAAAAAATAATCAATGAATCTCCTATCGCTATTGCCAGAATTATTGAAATGTAGAGGTCTCTTGGTCGCAAGTACTCTTGTTTTTCAATAATTGATAGATATATTAAGTATAATCATAAGGACCAAAAATTGATTGACCAATATCCTTAGGTCGAAATTAATCCTTATTAATTTGCATTCTACGGGGTATGTAATGAGATAAATCAAATATTCAGAGGAAATTATGGCCCACTAAATTCCACTACAGAATAGAAAGCATTTTTGCCTGAATGATCAAAGTTAAGATTAGGAGTTAATATTTTCATCACTTTAGTCTTTGCTGCATCGGCAATTTTCCAGATGAATCCTTTGGGTAACTGTATTTTTGTATGTTGTTCGTCTCCGGTAACTGGGTTTACAAAATTTTCAAGTTGAACATCGATAATCCCGGGAATAGAAAAACTACTTCTAGTGCCATTTATTTTTGCATTTATTTCTACAAATTGGGAATCCAATACATATTTGAATGTTGTAGCAAACAAAGCAAATGGACCATTCCCCTTAGCTTTACCTGTAAAGATATTCACAATGGCATTCCTTTGGTTCTGATCTGAGTTCTTAGTGATGAATAATTGTAATGTCCCTGAGCCCTCATGTATCGCTTTTGGCCACGAGACTGCATATACAACCTCAAGGCCGTCTAGTTGCACATCACCAAAATTACCTTCTTGGATATGGAAAAATACAAGGGCCCTACAAAAACCATAGGTAGGAAATCCATCAAAATTACATGGACAACCAAATTCGCAATTGCAAGTTTCTACATAGTCAGACTTTATGTTCCATTTCGATATAGGCATCTCTTCTTGTTGAGATTTTCCAGAAGAGGACATTGATCAATTAGACTGATGGCATACTTATAACAATTTAGTATTTAGGACGCTTACAGCATCATGTATTGGATATAAGTTACAAGATAAGATGCAAATTTCATTTATGAGGAACGTAATCAGTTGCAGTGTATTACTTTTCTAGATTAATAATTAGGAAGATGGGTTTCGAGAATGTACTTTTCGTGATATATGAGCATATGTGTTATTTTTCAATCACATGATCATATTATCTGTGGGTTGGAGGTTCATACCCATCATATCGTCATATACTACAATCAATTCAATGCTGCTCAATATCCCCACTACTATAAGACCAATTCCGGCGGTCCTTGCAATCCAAATTCCTCTAGACCACATCTTTTCTCCAAAAATTATTGCAGCAAAAAGGGCCATCCAAGTTATATTCATCCATCCAAGTGCAACCATAATTAGAAAATATGGCCAACAGCATCCAAGGCAATAGAGTCCATGAAATATACCCATTTTGAGTGACCCTAATATTCCGTTACTCCATCTTCTCATAAAGAAACTAAGTGGTGATTCGCAATAACCGATACATTTGTTCTTTAAGGGAGTAAATTGGTATATCCCTGAAATAATCAAAATGCTCCCAAATATCATCCCAATATTATTTGCATTGCTGGACATTACAAAATTATTCATAGCTACAGACCATACTAATAGTAATGCCACTCCTGTGAGTGCCCAGATTACAAGGTACATTCCAACAAAAAGTGTCACCTTAAGTTTGGAGAATTTCGATTCAAGTGCTTCCACTGACGATATCGACTGTTCGTTGGTAAGAAGTCTATTGTAAAGTAAAGCCATTGGTACTATAGCCGGAAACATCATTGCAGCCATTCCAGCTGTCCAACTAGCAGTAAATACGCCTATTAATACTGGATTATAGGAAATCATGATGTTCATCATGTCAGGTTGATTTGTAGACATTATCCATGAAAATGCAGAAAGCGATACAAGTGAAACCAAGATGATTTTTTGCAATTTTTTCATGTGCAATCAGTTCTACAATAATAGAGATTACGATAATGGACGCAAATTCTACCAATTTATCTAGCGAAAGGAAGAATTTAAAACTTGTACATCATCACATTGATTCCAATTTTTAAGACGTGAATTCGATGATTAACAGTTTCTAATGACCCAGGCTGGATGATTCCTTGTGACTAACCGGTAAAAGTTACGGTTTTATATGGCTTTAAATACCAATTAATACCAACACATATATAGGATTTTGTCTAAAGTAGGTTACATGTCTTCAAACAAGGACAAAAATAGAGAAATTATTAACATCACTTTGGACGAAACAAAATCGACAGTAAAAAAGACTACCGACGAAGCAATTAAGGAAATTCCACGATACACGAAAGCAGTCAATGACTATCAAGAAGAATCAATTCAAGCTGCAAAGGAGATAGCAGATAATTTTCTAGAATCTCAAAAGGAGGTAATCCATTCATTGCAATCCTTATGGATTCCGTATGTCGAAAACGTACAGAATTCATATTGGTCTTATTGGGCCTCACC
>DATFBL010000007.1:0-2932 GCA_035253865.1 Nitrososphaeraceae archaeon
TACGAAGCTATTTGAGTTTCTAGTATTGGAGGGAATGCAGGCAGGTCTAAGCTGGCATATTATTCTAACTAAGCGCCAAGAGTTTCGAAAGGCATTCGACGATTTTGAAGTGGAGCTAGTTGCTAATTATGATAATATGAAAATTAAGGAACTTTGTTTAAATCCATTAATCATTAGGAACAAGAAAAAAATAGAAGCGACGGTTAGCAATGCCAATGCTTTTATCAGAACCCAAAAAGAATTTGGCAGTTTTGATACCTATATTTGGAACTTTGTAAGAAACAAACCTATTCAAAATTCATGGAAGACGTACAAGGACGTTCCATCAACATCGGTAGAATCAGATATGATTTGGAAGGATCTTAGAAACAGAGGGTTTAAGTTTGTGGGATCGAAAATATGTTATTCAATGATGCAAGCGATAGGAATGGTCAATGATCATACCACAGGATGTTTTAGATACAAGCAATTAAGAAGATAGTAGATTTCATATTCGATCCAATACAATACGTTACAGTTGGATTTTTTAGTAATCTAGAATAAGTAGATATAGCGAATTAGTTCAACATCAGGTAGTTGAAAGATATCATCCTCTCTATCCAAAATACAGAGATTGAAACTCTGGGAAATTTTAAGGAATTGTTCGAGTCCGATGGATTTGTAATCGAGACTATTCATGTTAAAAAAGACAAAATACCCAAAGAACTTGATAAATATGCAGGAATAGTCATTTTGGGTGGGTATATGTCTGTATATGAAAACTTACCTTATTTGAATGAAGAACTAGTTCTGATAAATAATGCCAACAACCTTCAAGTTCCTCTATTAGGAATCTGTCTGGGTTCGCAACTGATTGCCGAATCCTTAGGTGGAAGAGTGTATAAAGGTAAACAGAAAGAGATCGGATGGTTCGATGTCCTTATAAATCACAAAGGAAAGAACGATATCTTTCAAGGAATAGATGATAAAAACATGAGGGTATTCCAATGGCACGGAGATACTTTTGAACTTCCAAGTTCTGCGGTATTATTGGCCTCATCTGATTTGTATCCACAAGCATTTAGACTTGGTAGCTCTATTGGGATATTGTTTCATTTAGAAGTAACATCCCAGATGATTAATGATTGGACGAAAGTTTATGGATCTGAAATGAAAGAAGTTGGGATAAGTCGAGATGATATTTTAGATGGAAAAAGTCCTGAATTTAAAAGTCTGGCAAATTACTGTAA
Source organism: Nitrososphaeraceae archaeon (assembly GCA_035253865.1). Taxonomy (GTDB): domain Archaea; phylum Thermoproteota; class Nitrososphaeria; order Nitrososphaerales; family Nitrososphaeraceae; genus TA-21. The sequence goes on from DATFBL010000007.1 coordinate 1,230, forward strand.
AGTAGTGTATGGAAATTTCTCCGAAATGATAACTGCCCATAGGAATGCTCTGGTTTGATACATCACATAATGAAGATCTTAAGCTGTAGGACCATGAGTCTATTACAGACAGGTAAATCAGGTTATGAAAGCATTTGAGACTCATTCCAAGATTATCAACAAAAATATCAACAAGGCAGGTAGTAAAAAATACACAATATTTTTGATTTATTTAATAATTTAGGATAACATTTATGCGATTTATTATATTTCCAAGCTTTCATTACCTGCCATGATAAGTTTTTTATATTTAGTCGTATTTTCTATGTGAAGGCGCCATTCAGTGTTGGTAGACGAAAATAATCAAATCGCAAGAAAGGAAATTTATCGTATTTCTCCTAGAAAGACGTTTCCCTGGTGGTACGAATACTATAAAAGAATTAGGTTATTTCCATGGTGGACTCGATACAATATCGGTCTAACAGAAGAGGCGTCACTTAAAGACAAAATTTTGGAATTGGCTGCAAAGATGAATTTTGATAAAAAAGCAACATCAAAAATTATTAGGCACGCAGTATCTGAATTTTCTAAACATGGCTTAGGATCGGATTATCCTGGCTATCACACAATCAATCATAATCTTGAAGTTGCTTTTATTTCATTATTGTCAGCAGGAAATCAAAAATTAGAAAATAAGATTACTCATAAAGACATTAAGAATCTTTTTGTGGCAGCGCTTTTTCATGATTTTGACCCAAGAAAGGAATTTGAAAAGCCAAATGAGGATAATATTGAACTCTTTATTAGAAATGATGAAAAACTGGGAAAGCTTATCCGGTTGTTTGGTATAGATCTGAATATAGTCATTGCATTAATACACAGAACAACATACCCTTTTGCAGGAGCGCAAAAGGAACATGCATTAAAAAGAATACATGAACTATTTTCCTTGGCAGGTATTCAACAAGATGATACTAAAACAAGAAATCATTATGAAAAGCTAGGGTTGTACTTGTCTATTTGTGATCGAATCGCTGGATACTGTTTGGGTGATTTTAATTATGCTAAGGAACTCGCAAGGCGAAATGCACGAGGTATTGGATGGCACTCACAAGTCATTAATGAAAAGTCCGTTGAATTCTTTAGTATGCTTAAACAGAAAGATGATAAGGGTACGTTTGAGAGGGTAATACACAGTCTACCAGATGCATTTGGGAAAAATTTCTTTGATAATGTTGAAGGTTTTAGAGAAGCTTGGGAAAAAGAACTCGAGATAAAGGCTTCGTTACGTAAAAATGAAATCAACTTGGTAACATCTTTAGAAAATATTATTGGCGTGAAGAATAAGATGACCAAGGATATGTATGATATGATTACGAAAATCCGTTATGAATATTGCTCTCCTACAAATTTATATGATAGAGACTTTCGAAAATCACTTTACGACCCAAAAACTATACTAATCACACTTAGAATTAACAGTAAAATGGGAGAAATTGTCGGGTATGTAAAAGGTGGACCCTTAGAAAAACACAAACCCAAATATGGCTTGTACGAAGAAAATCTGGGTAAAATGAATTCAGTGCATATGGAATCCCTTAGACGCGGTACCAACGATCAGAATTTAGGTAAAATGAATTCTATTTTTATGGAATGGATTGCAATTAGAACTGGATACCTGGGAGAAAAAGGAGGTCATATGCTTAGATCGGAATTTCTAAGAG
>DATFBL010000008.1:0-5757 GCA_035253865.1 Nitrososphaeraceae archaeon
CCCTCACATATACCAGCGATGATGTCTTGCTTAAAATGAAGGAGGAAGGAATAAAATTTGTTGATTTGCAATTTACTGGTTTATTCGGAAGATTTCACCATACCACCATGGCAGCTAATATGTTAAGGAAGGAAGATTTTAAGGATGGACTACCAAAACTTGACGGTTCCTCGATTAAAGGATTTACAGAGATACATGAATCCGATTTAATAATTAGACCTGATCCTTCCACATATGCCTTTATTCCATGGATAGAAAAATATCCTACAGCCAGACTAATATGCGACATTCAATCCGGAGGTGAAAAAAGATCTCCCTACATGGCCGATCCACGTGGGATAGCCAAGAACGCAGAAAAGTTCGTCAAGGAAAATGGATATGATATCTCATATTGGGGCCCAGAGGTAGAATTCTTTGTTTTTGATAAATTACAAGTAAACACTTTGACCTCATTTCATAGTCAAAGCTATGAAATTACTTCCCGTGAAGCACCATGGTCAACAGAAAACGTTGGTTATACCCTCAGGTTGAGGGAGGGATATCTTCCAAGTCCACCTGGAGATACTCTCATGGACTATCGGCATGAATGTGTTGATGTTCTGAGTTCAAATTTCGGAATAATTTGCGATGCTCATCATCATGAAGTTGCGACTGCCGGACAGTGTGAAATAGACATTCGTTACGATAGTCTTGTTAACACTGCCGATTCTGTTCAAAGTTACAAGTACATCGTTAAGAATATTGCAAAAAAGCATAACATGATAGCAACAATGATGCCCAAGCCAATTGCATTGGATAATGGTTCGGGAATGCATGTTAATGTTAGTCTCTGGAATAAAGGAAAAAATCTATTCTATGATCCAAATGACAAATACGCGGAACTATCACATACTGCAAGGTATTTCATTGGTGGAATACTCGATCACGCAAAGGCTCTTGCAGCAATTGTAGCTCCAACTACAAATTCTTATAGAAGGTTGATACCCGGATATGAAGCACCTGTTTACATTGCCTGGAGTACGGGTAACAGGTCAGCAATAATCAGAATCCCTGCACATTATAAGGGCGAAAAATTTGCATACCTCAAAAGAATAGAATTTAGAGCTCCGGATCCGTCATGTAATCCGTATTTGGCTTTTTCTGCGATTGTTGCCGCTGGTATTGATGGAATTAAAAGGAAAATAGAAGCAAATGAACATGTTGATGCAGACATATTCAAAATGACTGATGTTGATAGAGAAGAACATAAAATCCAACAATTACCGGCTAGTTTAAGAGAATCAATAGAGGAATTAAAATCTGACTCTGATTTCTTGAAACCAATATTTGGTAAACATGTTATTGAACGCATAATTGAAGATGCAGCAAAACAACATATGGAACTGGCAGTACGTCCTCACCCACATGAGTTCACCATGTATGCTGACGTATGATGTTCAGTGAGAACTAACTTTGTTACATTGGTTTGGATGTCCTAATCAGAAAGTCATTCTGAAACAATGATTTTTTTATTCCTGATATCTTGACTTAATTGGAGAAATTTATCTTGAATGTCTTTGGGTATCTTGTTTTGAAAATCATAGAACGGAGCTACGTAAAGTATTCCATCTTCTGTCGTTGAATTCTTTGTCGATTCTATTCCAGGAGTATAAATCATTCCTGTAAAGTTGTTCATACGTATCATTTTGAATACATAGTCATATGCCTTTACCGGATCCAGAACAAATGACGTAACTACGGTCTCTGGTGCCAATTTATTCTGGTCTGATACAGCACCAAATGCATAGATTCCTTTCTCTTTTGCTGCCTGGATAACGCCTTGGCCAGCTGTATCAGCGACATGTAAAACAAAATCTGCACCTTGTTCAATCTGAGACAGTGCCGCAGACTTTCCCTTAGTTTGGTTGTCCCAATCTCTCAGGTAAGTCACAAGTACCGTAGTATTAGAATTAACATCCAGTGCACCTTGCTTGTAACCTTCGTATATCCTCTTGAGGTTGGGATATTTGTCATCTCCTCCGATAAATCCAATAGTGTGGTTTTTTGAAAGCATACCCGCAAGTGCTCCTAGTAGATAGGTGGCTTCCTGTTGTTTAGGGAAAATTGAAACCACATTTTCAGATTTTACTAATCCAGTAAATACAATAAATTTTATATCAGGATATTCTTTTGCGATGTGAATAACTGGATCTCCCCATTCATAACCTTGCGCGATGATAATATCATAATTCCTATCTGCATAGTCCTTAAGAGTAGTTTCTATATTTGATATCGATACGTTATCTAAGAAAGTAACTTCATAACCATACTTGGAAATTATTTCTTGTCCTGCGTTGTAAGCAAATGCCCCCCACCCTGCATCGCTAAAAAGACCATCAGTTAAATAAGCTACCCTTAGAGATTTATCGTTTAAAGTTTGATGCGATTGCTGGTCCTGTGCGTAACTTTCTTGAAGAACATAACATTGATACATTACTACAAGCCAGCCAATTAAAACAATTAACGAAATGCAAAATATTTTTCTTAACATTTTATTCATCATCTTCCTCAATATGTTTTATATTTGTCTTGTCTAAAAGTGGGAGTGTAAAAATAAAGGTAGCACCTTGTTGAGAACTGCTTTCTGCCCATATTTTTCCGCCATGTGCTTCGATAATGCTCTTTGAAATGAACAGACCCAGCCCAGTTCCCCTGTCAGATCTTGTTACAAATTTGGAAAATAACTTGGGGAATACTTCAGGGTGTATTCCAGCCCCAGTATCTTTTACAATAACTTTAACTTTCTGTGACATGATTTCAGTTGAAACTGTAATTGACCCTTTTTTGGTAAACTTCACCGCATTGTCAAGAAGGTTGAGCAACACCTGATTTAGTCTCAATTTATCTCCGATCACAAAAATTGTTTTGCTTGGACTCTCATAATTTATCACAAGATCTTTGTAAATAAACTGAATATTTTTCTTGTATTCTTCAACAATATTTAATATTAGATCGTACAAATTTAATCGTTTATTCATCAATTTTAAAGAATTACTCTCTATTCTGGTAACGTCAAGGATATCCTCAGCAAGCCTTCCTAATTTCTCTGTGTTTCTCTTTATGATATCTGTATATTGATTTTTCTTGGCTGTGCTCAAATCTTCGGATTGCAAGAGATAGATTGCATTGAGAATGGGTTGAATGGGCGTTCGAAGTTCATGAGCTGCAACATTAATGAATTGGTTCTGGGCTTCATCCTTAATCTTGAGTGATTCATTTGCTTTCATTAATTTGTAATTGGATTCATTCAGATCGCTAGTTCGTTTTGTGACTTCATCCTCTAATACGCTATACCATTTTCTTAAAAGAAAGACAAGAACTATTATTGCAAATGTAGTTCCCGTAAGCAAGGAGAACATCTTTAAACCTTCTGTAAAAAGAACCGAATCTATTTTCAGATATATTCGATCAGTTGGTGTTACCACTTGAACGAAATATACAGGTTCTGCTCCAACTAATATCGGTGATTGAGTATTCAATCTCTCACCTCTTCCATAGTCATACATTGCATAACCAGCATTGCCGGCCAGCAAATACTTGGTCAAATTATTCAGAACCTTATTGTAATTGATAAACTGTTGAGTCTCGTTGCCAAAGAAATTCTTCCCTACTAGATCACCACTTGCTCCGACTGCCAAAAGATTTCCCATTCTATCAAACGCGACTAAAAACTGTGAACTTATATCATTAACATTTCCATAGTTCTTGAAAAATTCAACAGTAGGTAAATTTGCTACAACTGTTCCGATATAATGACCATCCTCCATACTTTTTATTGGATACGTTATCACTATTCTATACTCGCCATCTATTCCTGTAAATCCATTAGAGTATACTGGCTGAAGACTATCCATTGTTTGCTTCATATAATCATTGGATGAAATATCTATGTTCACAAAAGTCTTCATTCCTGCTGAAGCTTTGTGAGTAGTAATGACGCCTTCATTATCTGTAATTAAAAGACTATCAACTTTAGTGACAGAATTAAGCTGGTTAAATTTTTCTTCTAGTAGATTGCTGACCTTATCTCCAGATAACATTTCATTCTGCAGGTATAACGAATCAGCCAAATCCTGGAGCATCGACGTAATCAATCGAAGGTCTGAGCCTACATGTTGTGAAACTGATTTGGTAGAATTAATTTGCCTTTCTAATTCCTGTTCGAATATACTTTCTCTGATACTTTTTTCGTTGACTCTCTGAAAATAAAAAAATAATCCATATGAAGCAACAGCTATTATGATAACAGATATGACACCGATGTACATCAGTTTACTAGAAATTAGTGTCATTAGTTATTCAGTCATGTTTTACAGTATTTCTATATTTATCGTTATCAGTATGGAGGGGATGGGATTTGAACCCATGACCACCTGCGTGTAAGGCAGGTATCATAACCAGTCTAGACCACCCCTCCGACGTTCATCCTTGTCAAAAAGTATAATATTCAGGGGTTATTTGAATTAATCAAAGGTTCAATTGCATGTTTCCAATTTGAGTATTTGTAATTTTTTATTGGATTCAAACTTTTATTAAACTGCATCGCTAAATCACTAAACATGTCATTCGGCGTTGATACGCTTGGAGGTTTAAGTGAGAAATTAAAACAATTAGTAAATGAGACACAAGACCATTATGAGTCTTTTATTGATGATGCTCAACTTTACAAAAATGGAAAAATCGATGATAAAGTATTTTTCGGAAAAATAGCAAAATTCATGATATCTCTTTCTGCTCTAAATTTTCTATCTATCAAGGTAATACTCGAAATGAAATCTGCAATTGATAAAGGTTCATCACTAAAAAGTCCAACCGGAGGAATTGCACAGCCCTCCTCAGGCTCGGGATTTGGGGTCAATTCGTTTGTAGACAGCGGCGGTAGTATTGGTGGAAACCAACCATCAGACAACGATCAATATCTGTTACCCGAACCTAATCAATTAAGTGAACCAACATTCAGACCTGTCGACATAACAATCAAACGTGAATCTAATCAGGATTCAAAAAAAAATTGTGTCAATTGCAAATCGTCAATTCCCATCACAGCTAAATTCTGTCCTAAGTGTGGGAATTCGCAATAATTAAAAACTCCATTTTGTTTTAATTTGTTATGGAGGTCTTCAATGGGAGAGCTGCTACTGAAGAGTACATGTCAACACATTCTCTGACTTTTTCAACTCCTGAAATGACATTAAAGAAATTTGCATTATGGTTAGGCGATCAAGTCAATGTTCCTGGAAAAAACAAGACCATGCCTCGCTTGCTGACGTATATTAATGAGGTCAACAATACCAAGTCAGGCAGTTCCGATTTCCTTCCAGATACTGATGAATCATTCAAGCCAAGCGGAGCAGTAACAGATATGTTTAAAGACACTACACAGGTCATATCTTCGCCCAACTGTAAAAACTGCAACTATCCTCTCAAAACAGCATCAAAATTTTGTCCTAAATGTGGACTAAAACAACACTAACATAATCTTGGTCTGACCCATAACTTTCAGTCTACATTAGCGATTTTTTCCTCTTTATATCATGTCCTGTAAATGCTTTAAATTAAAGAAATAATAAAGTTCATAGACCATTGCCTGGAAATGTAGGAATCGAATCTAGAGCTTTTGGCTTTCTTTTTATCAGTATTGCGTTAGCAGTTCTAACTGGTACTATAATTAACGAATTCTTAGCAACTGGTCATATTCCAGTTTATTATCAACTACTT
>DATFBL010000009.1:0-3047 GCA_035253865.1 Nitrososphaeraceae archaeon
GAACATGAGCACCTGAATGATATATGGGCCTAGTACTAGTTACTATCATTAGTATAGCTCTGTTGTCTTCGTGTACTCTATTATTTGATGCTTCTCCTATCTACGCTCAGGTCAAAAAGATAAATTCTCAAGAAGATTCTAAGATAATTCCAACACCTACGCAATTGGTTTATTTTGTGGTTGCAATGGCTCTAAGCTTTGTAGCCGTATTAATTATAGTTGGTATCGGCGGGCAAGTGTTAAAAAAATCGATTATTGGAACTGAGAGCATTGTGGACAACACTGGAAAACCAAAGGTAGTACAAGTTTACTCAAAGTTTCGGGATATTGTGAATGATGAAGATTACTATCCAAGTCTTGCAATATTTCAATTTCTTATATGGACAGTCATAATTCTATTTGTGATAATATCAATATTCTTCATTAAAATGTTGAATGGTGTTTACCTATTTGATGAAACAACTTACAATATACCATATAATATTCTTATTTTAATGGGATTGAGTGTGACAGTACCGGTTGCCAGTAGTTATGTGTCGGTTGTGAAATATGGGAAGAGAACCGTATCTGGTGCTCCGCCTAAACAAAAGCCATTTGGCTCGATGCTGGCAGAGAATGGAAAGCCGAGTTTATCAAGATTTCAGATGTTTGCTTGGACATGGGTTAGTATAATCTTTTATTTAGTATCTTTCATATCTCAAACTTATTTTACCTTGTATGATGTATCAACATTAAAAATCCCGGATGTTCCTGGAGTTTTCGTGATTTTAATGGGCATTAGCCAAGGAGCATATGTAGGAGGCAAAATAGCGTTGAAGCAGCTTTTTGAAGTTACAAGTGTTATTCCTGCAAACGCCAAAGCAAATACTCCCTTTGACTTAACAATAGTGGGAAGCAACTTCGGAACTTTTGGAGCTGATAAAGATGTAACAGTTTGGCTCTACACAACCCCAAAAGATATGAATCCCATAAAATTAGGAACATTACGCCCAGAGACGGATAACAGAATTGCAATTAACCAGATTAGTGTTCCAACCAAAGGAGTTTATATTGTGAGAGTAGAGAAAGATGGAGATTTTACTACTAACGATGCTGCAACTATTACAATTTCCTAGCACTATAAAGCTTTACCAGAACATTTGCAAAGAAGAATCGCTAGATAATATATTTGATACTATTTACAACCATAGGAACGATTTAGAAAATCTCTTTATCAATTCCTTAGTATAACAAGGCAGAAGTAATCAAGTTCAAAAATTTGTCAAAATCTGATTCAAAAACGACAGATTCGCAATATTTCTTGGGTATCAGTTTCGCATCGATATTTATTACATTACTAATAATGGGAGCAGTTGTAGTTCTTATATGTCAAGAAGCATATGAACTTCGGCGTGCTATTGCCTTAATATCCGCAGCCTTGTTAAGTTCCACCATTCTGTTCTACCTAGTTAGAAACTGGCAACGGATCCCTAACAACAAGCCGACTTTACCAATAGAATATCGTTCTTCCGGCGCTCACCATTCAGTTTTCTATGGAGGAGGTTGCGGTTCTATGGCATCTTCTGGAGGAGACGGTGGGGGCGGAGGATGTGGTGGTGGATGTGGGGGTGGAGGTGGATGTTAAGAAATGACTTCTAATATTGGTGAAATAACTTTCATAGCAGAACAGTACTTTTTCTTTAAAAACCCACACTCAAATCAAATTGAAACCAGATTAGTTAAGAGAAAACAATATGAAAAACAAGCTAGAAACGTTATAAAAAAATTTTCCAAGTACGACTTGCATTCTATAACCAATTACCAAGCAGAACGAAATGAATTAACGGAATGGATTAATCTCGCAATTACAGAGTGCAGTAGAATAGAGAAACAGAAACAGAATCATCATGGAAACAAAAAGCTAAATACCATTTAATAGAACCCTAATACATGCAAGGTTCGAATCCGGACGTCTGAATTCCTCAACGGAATATTAAACATAAATAAACTATTGAAACTAAAAATTGAAAGGGGTTTCTCTCATGACCAATTAAGGGGACTTGTTCAATTTGGATCTAAATCGTATCGCTAATATTCCGGCGGCCAGAAATAGTCCAAATCCCATCGTTGCAAGTAATGAATGACCAGTCATATTATACATGACCCACCATGTATACAATGCAAGAATAATCAGTCCTATACCGATGAATTTTATATACTCTTTTATAGTAAATGCAATTATCGTAGCCACTACATATGGAATAATAACATAAAGCACTAGAGTCGGAATTTGTTGTATATTCATCTCTATCGTTCGAGTGGAATACACCCATCCTTGTGGGCTCCAAGAAACAACTGGTCCTGTGAAATAAAACAGGCTTGATGCCGATATCGCTAGAATTGATCCAAACAGTATTAAAATTTGGTATCTTCTCATTTGGATTTTTCCCTATGTGCCAGATAAAAGTTTCCTATTATTAGAACTTTCTGGCCGGATTATTCAAGATCCAGCTGCCTCCTTGTATCGGCAGATAATATACTCAGAAGATTCGTTTATTAGAAATAACAAATCAAGCTTATTCCTTCTTATATATCTCCAAGTAGTTATTTAGACTGAATGGCATTAGTTTTACCTTCCTTTCGTTCTATCAGTGGAATATCAATTTGGATAGTGAATTTGAGCATTATTGGAATATTTGCGTCTATATTCATTTTGATATTACAACTCTATGAAAGTTTGCAGTTTTTGTTTACTAATGTGATGGATCCTATACTCCTTGATGTTGAGGGAGATTCGGTCATAATTTTTTCAATACTGGGAATTATTACTACAATTGTTATGCTCATGTGGTTTTATAAAGCAAGTAAGAATATACACTCGTTTGGCGCAAAGAAAGTAACATCTCCCATTATGGCCGTAGTATGGTGGTTTGTTCCCATATTAAATTTTTGGAGGCCCTATAATGTTGCCTTGGAGATCTACAAGGCAAGCAATCCACGAATAATTTTATCAAATGGTAACGAATGGAAAGATTCCCCTTCCCCAAAAGTAGTAAAGTTATGGTGGG
>DATFBL010000010.1:0-2160 GCA_035253865.1 Nitrososphaeraceae archaeon
CTTGTCAATACCTCCCCATTCCCTCTCTATATTATACCTTTCATTTTATTTGTAACAGCTGAATAATAGTATTTCATCTATATGCATGAGTATATTTCGGACAGCCATTTTCCATATAGTGAATGTATAGATTGTAGAAAGAGAAGTGCTCATGTTTGTATTAGATGTCATTACTGTTATTCTTGTCATCCCAAAATTGAGCAGTTAGAAAAAAGGAAAAAATATGCCCAAGTTAGCTATCAAATTCCAAAACAACTATTTTTGAAATACAATAAGAGTGGACAAGCAAGAAGATGATAATATAGTGAGGAAAAATAATACAAATGTACAATATTTACAGAACAGATAATTGTGCTTAATATAAGATTATAGGAATGGGAGAACTTCTAATAGGCTGTTCTGGTTGGAATTATGGCGATACTCCTGATAAAGGGGGTTGGGTTGGAATATTCTATCCTGACAAGGATATCAAAAGACTTAGGTTCTATTCACAATTCTTCAATACAGCGGAAATGGATTCCATATTTTATGAGAAATTCTATTCTAAAATGACTAAAGGTACTTTTATTGGAATGGCTAAAGCTACGCCGGAGAAATTTCAATTCTCAGTCAAAGTACCTGAAACCATTACGCACAACAAAAGGCTGGATATCAACAAAAATGCTATGGCAGATTTTGAAGAGTTTCTTGATAAGATATCTCCTCTAAAAAATGCAAACAAGCTAGGCGCTGTGTTGATTCAACTTCCACCTAGTTTTACGGTTAGTGATTTTAAGAATATAGAAGCATTTCTAGATAAACTACCCTCCGGTTATCAATATGCAATTGAATTCAGACATCCCTCATGGAAAACAGAAGGACCCTGGGATATGCTAAAACATTACAATATTGCAGCTGTTATGACAGACTCTCCTCAACAGGAAAACCTGCAATTCCTGTCTGATGTCACTGTGACTACCACTGACCATTCATTCATTAGATTTCATGGAAGAAATACAAAAGGACATTACTGGTACAATTACCTCTACAACAAGGAAGAACTAAAACCATGGGTTCAAAAAGTTGAGCAAATTAGAAAAGGGACCAAAGTTTTAAGAGCATACTTTAACAACCATTACGGAGGAAAAGCTGTTATCAATGCTCTGCAATTTAAACAGATGCTTGGAAATAGATTATCAGACAATGAGAAAAGCGCACTTGAACGTGCACAGAAATACATGTCTAATACACGATCGACTCTATCAGTCCAGTGCCTATAAGTTGACAAGGTCTATTGGCGAAACTAAAAGTAAGCAAGCAAACCAATTGTCTTGATTGTAAAATAGCTTGATATTATGAATTTCTTAAATCCTGCTTATAGTCGGCTGATATTCTTAGAGGCTCATTAGACCCTGCATTTTTTTTAGACATTTTGTATTGATTTTAATTGAATGAATAATTTTGATAATAACCGATTGATACTTCTTAAATGAAAGTCTTGACATAAACCTCTATGGTGAAACATATAGTGCTTGAGTCTCAAATAAATGACTTAGCTATTATAAAGATCAATAGACCGGAAGTATTAAATGCTCTGGATAAAGAAGTTGCGGCCAAGCTATATGCAGCATTAGATATTGCTAATACAGACGATAAGATTAAGGCAATAATTATTACTGGTGCTGGTGAAAGGTCATTTTGTGCAGGTGGAGACATCAGGTATGTTGCAAGCATAGATCCTATTGAAGCAGAAAGATATGCAACTCTTATTCATAATTTACTTAATAAAATAGAGAACTTAGAAAAACCTGTTATTGCTGCAATTAATGGTTATGCTTTAGGAGGAGGCTGCCAACTTGCATTAGCATGTGATATTAGAATAGCTTCAAGCAATGTCAAGATAGGTCAGACAGAAGTTACAGTTGGTGTCCCACCAGGATGGGGAGGAACTCAGAGGTTATCAAGGATTGTAGGTCCTGCCAAAGCAAAAGAACTTATCTATAGTGGTAAAATGATTATGGCAGAAGAAGCAGAACGAATCGGACTTGTCAATAAAGTAGTTGGTTTAACACATGAAGAAGAAAACACAATATTAAAGAAGACAAACATAACTGCAAATAATTATTCCAAAGAACAAAAACAACGACAACAACAACAAGAAAAAATAAGAGCCAATGAGCT
>DATFBL010000011.1:0-6942 GCA_035253865.1 Nitrososphaeraceae archaeon
AGAGATATTTTATTTGGTATCTAGATTTTTGATTCGTATAAATTCTCTTAAATTCGTAGCTTCGTCCTTATAAGCCGTGATCTTGTGAATATTCTTATCAGGACATCTTACTTCAACCGTTACTATGTTAATTTCTGCATCAGACCCAAATACATTGGGATATAACTTTTCTATCTTACAGCCCTTATCTAGTAGATCTTGTAGCTTCACTATAGATTCGTTCATTACCTATTGATATTACTATCATGTTTATAAAAAAAAATTGAACATCGATCTTAAATGAACTATCATGCTAGATGAAATTACGATGTTTATACTATGTTTACGATCATACTAACTTCTGTTATATAGGATAAAGTATAGACTAATGTAGAGTTCAAATGCAAGAATCCGACACTGAGAGATCAAGAAAACCAACTTATCCAATTAATCCTCTCATTCTCAATAGGTGGTCACCAAGGTCTATGACTGGAGAAGAAATTGATAATGAAGAAATCATGTCGCTTTTTGAGGCTGCAAGATGGGCCCCTTCGTCATATAATAATCAGCCATGGAGATTTATCTATGCAAAGAGAAATACTGAGCATTGGGAAAGATTGTTTAATTTATTGGCTGAAGGCAACATGACGTGGGCTAAAAACTCTGCGTTACTTGTTGTAGTAATATCGAGGAAGAACTTTGAGTATAATGGGAAACCGGCAAGGACACATCAATTCGATGCAGGGTCTGCTTGGGAGAATTTGGCTTTAGAAGCATTTTCTAGAGGTATTGTTGCTCATGGTATGCAGGGATTTAACTACGATAAAGCTAAAATTGATTTGGAAATACCTGCTGATTTTGAAGTAATGGCCATGATTGCAATTGGAAAGAAAGGACCTAAGGAGAGCCTTCCAGCCGAGCTACAGGAAAAGGAAAAACTAACAGACAGAAAACCCTTGAAAGACATTGTTATGGAAGGAATCTATCACAAGTGATGTAATCAAATTTGATTGTTTTCTAGTCTTTCTTTTCCCTTATCGGTAATTCGAATCTCTGCAAATTCTATTTCACTATTTAGGATATATTCATCTCCTTGTAGAATTTCTACGATACGATCCACCTCGGTTGGATTGAATAGTCCTATTTCTTTACCAATCTCATATTTATTGAAAAAGAATTTTTGACCTTTGTTTGCAGTTTTTTCGAAAAGTTTCAAGAGAAATTTGTCATAAGCTTCATTAGACATATTATTCAAAATCCCAGTAGAAGTAGGTGAACCATGTTTTTTTCACTTTGCGATTTTTCTCTGACATAGTCCTAGGGCCAAATAGAAATATTAAGAATATTCCTTGTGGACATAGCACCATCTCCATTGCTTGTTAGGTAAAGCCACCATCACAGGGTGATCAGTTTCCTTGTAGTGCTTTGAAGCATGTAGACCAACAGAGGAATCACAACAACCCACGTGACCACAAATTAGGCACATCCGCAGCGCCACCCAATCAGTTCCTTCTACTTGGCATTCTTCACATCCTGTTGTTTTTGGTTTCATTTTTTCACTTGCTCCAGCAAAATGTTCACATTTATTTCCTTCATCCATGGAAGTAAATGTACGGGATGCTATAAAAGGTCTCAGTTCTTCGGATTAAGACCGAGAATTAGAGCTCAGAAAGTAATTGATAATATTTATGAAAATTGAAAAAAATTTAAAAAATCTTGACATAATGTGATAATCTCATTATCAGCTATAGACTTTGCATTACTAATATCAACCGTCGTTTTTGAATAATTCTCGACGTACTACAATCATGTTATAGCTATTTCATAATTTATTCGTTAGAATTCATAAATAGCTTTCAATCTTGTATAGATGATTAATTTACTGTTGATTAATATACCGTCTAAATTCATAAAATGCGTCGTTAATTACGTTACTAAAAAAAAGATATTGAGTCGGTCATGTAGGGAGATGCATTGAGGCAGCATATTTTATGATATACTCATGCTCCAATGTTACTGGCATTATGAATATTGCGTTAAAGAGAAACCTGAGCAAGACAACAATAATGATAATCACTATTATTATCAGGGCTATGTATACGAGTGTGCTTAAGACCATACAACATTAAGAACACTAAAGTATAAATAACTTGATATTAGAGCCCGGCGAGTCATCGTCTAGTGTAATTGATTTAAGGAATATTGTCTTATTTTACGGGAACATCTGCGCATAGAAGGGAGAATCTTGTTGAAACGGAGAGACTAATTTGGTAACGTAGCTGAAGGAAAAAGATAGATGAAATGGAACCTACTGGATTAACTTTCTTGGAATAGTAAATTGCATGTCCGTCTTTAATTTCCACTCATATTTATTGCGCAAGTATTCCTTTGTAACTCCCTTATGGCAATCTTTACATAAAGTTCTCAAGTTATTATGGTTATGTAGAAACTCTGTTATGGTCTTAACCTTGTTCTCGAGAGAATCAAATCTGTATCCTAGTTTCATGTAAAGTGACCTTGGAATTATATGATCGCATTCTAATACACGGGATCTGGCAAATTTTTTTCTATATGAGTAAGGATATCGTCTTTTGCAGATTTGACATGTGTAATTATCTCGTCTAAATATATCAGAACGCACTCTGTCCCAGTAAAAATTACGGTAGTACCATTTCCCAAATTGTTTACTACATTCCTTTGAACAATATTTTCTAAATGGATATTTAGTCAAATTTTGGCATCCAGTATTCCTGCACATCTTATTTCCAACTTTGTCAAATCTATCAAACTCTCTAATGTAGACTATATTCCTAGACAACACAAAGAAATTAAGGATACGATTCCTTATTTTCTGATCGAAGAAAAAAAATTCACACAGGAATTAATTTGATTGCTCTTTATAATATTTCAGTAACTTCTTATTTTCCTCAATATTTGAAAATAATACAAAGTTTGCTAAAATATTCTTTAACATGCTAATTTATCGAATCACTAATTTGAGTATAAAATGAGAGTTGATTTAGAATAAATTTCCAATAGTTGAAATCTAGATATTTTGCAGAATTCTGCCAGCGACCTTTGATCTTCTAAACAGTTTAAATCAGATTCGATAGCAGACCGTATATAGATTTGGACTTGCAGATAGTAGGAGTGCATACAATATGGAGAGTATAGGTAACATACTTTATTCCATTATTAATGAGATTGGCAAAGAAAAAATACAAACCGATATCACTTTGAATGTGGAACTATCAAGACAATACATTCAAAAGATAATGAAAGAATGTAATAAGGTAGTAAATCTCACAGATGAGGAAAATGTCGGCTCCCTTTGTGAAGCTTTATTGCATTTCATGTTGACAATGCGTACTTTGCCTTCCGTTAGAAAAGTCAGATTTGATAAGACAAATTTAGACGTAGTAATTCCTAGTCTTCATGCCCTTAGAAATTTCCCTGAAAAAGCAATTATTATCCAGATAGTAAAAGATTCCCGGGAAATATCAGAAGATGAGCAAAAGGAAATTGCAACAATTCAGCCAAATGCAGATAATATATGGATAGTCACCAAGGACCCTATTTCCGGAGACCATGTAAATTACATTGCTCAAAGTGAGAATATTAATAGCACCTCTTTTCAAAGACGAAATTTTCATGACATTATTGTGGACATTGACGCTTTTTTAGAAAAGATAAATGATAGGAGCTTTCGGTTTTTTCATTGATTTTATGGTCGTTATTATATTAAGAGTCGGAAAAATCTTGCCTTTCTCATTTGAAAGTCTATACTAGGAAGAACCCTAATATGCAATAATCTTAAAGTATGCATTATCTAAAAGATTGTATGACTCGCAATTCTATTCGAAGAATTGTGGTAATATTTCCAGCAAAGAACGAAGAGGAGACTATTGAATAGGTTATTAGAGCTGCAAAGGAAAGTCATTATAAGCCTGAAGTTATTGTAGTTGACGCGTACTCTTCAGACAGAACAGTCAAAATAGCTCTTGACAATGGAGCTAGATTAATTGAACAGGACAACAGAATGTTCCCAGGGAAGGGAATTGCAATGAAAAAAGGAATCAAGGAAGCAATCGATTCCAACTCTAATATCGTCCTTTTTTTAGACGCAGACATAAAAAATTTAACATCAGAATGGGTAGACAAATTAGTAGATGGCTGTATAAATTGTGACATGGTAAGAGGTTACTATCAAAGGCATGGTAGAGATGCGCCAGTAACAAAACTTATAGCAAGACCAATGATAAGCGTCTTCTTTCCTGAGCTGTCTCAATTTGAACAGCCATTGAGTGGTGAGGTGTGTGCAAGGACTGAGGTCTGGAAAAGGCTGTTGGATCAAAATCCTCCTGATGGGTGGGGAATAGACGTTTGGTTTTTGATTGAAGCTGCGATGGCAGGTTACCAAATAAAGGAAATTTACCTTGGCACCAAGGAGCATACATCCTTTGAAGATTATCGTGAAGATGTGGGAAAACTGGCCAAGATGGCAGAACAAGTAGAGTTTACAATATTAAAAGAGGCCTTTAAGTTTGGAAGAATTGAAAGACATGAGGACGTTAAAACATGATTACACTTAACATCATTTACTAGTTTCAATGGCCAAAAATTTTATCAGTATTTAATCCAATGAGTATTGTTTTTACCATAGTAAAAACGCCTGTATTGAGCCCCTAGCTATTTAAGAGATTCTAAATGCATATTAATTATAAAGTTCTACATAGTTTATGGGATATCGCAGTAGAGAAGAAATTTTTGCATCTATTCTTGATACAACCGGGTCTGGAGAGGGAATTACACGCAGCAAAATAATGTTTGGTTCTTACCTCACATATGCCCAAGTCGTGGAATATACGAAGATCCTCATTCAACGTGGATTGCTTGAATGTGATCCAATCAATAGGACGTATAAAACGACTCCTAGTGGATTTACATTCCTACAATTGCAGAATGAGCTAAATCAAATGATAAAAATTTAGAATCCGTCGACGGGATTGTTCCTCTAAAGATATAAAATTATACGCAATATGTACATTACTTTTTAATTTGTTTCGCTACAAGACCCCATTAATAATTATGTAATAGTCGTATTTTCATTTTTTTAGATACTTTTATTTTTTCAAGGAATTGATAAATAACGTGATGACACTGGTTGATGTTATATGACCCTTGGAGAGTACAACGTCAGACTTGTCAGAAATCTCATTGATGCTCTTAATACAGGTGATACGTCTGGCGTTTCAAATTTTATAAGTCCCAATTATTTTAATCATGAATCACAAATGGATCCTGTTAGGTCAAAAATGAGGGGACCACAGGAATTTATTGACACTGTGGTTAACATACGAAAAGCCTTCTCTGATCTGCACTACGAACTAGTTGATAGCGTTGCATCAAATGAAAAAGTTATCTCAATAGTATCTGTATGTGGTAAACATACCGATAGCTTTTTTGGGTTCATTCCACCAACAGGTAACAAGATATCCTATCAAGCGGTACATATATTTACAATTGGAGATGGAAAGATAATTGAGCACAAGGCTATTCGTGATGATTTGGCATTGATGTATCAGCTTGGAGTTGTAAAGGCCGCAATTCCACAGTATGAAAATTTTCTAAAAGAGTGGAAAGGGGTTAAACCATGAATGGCCCGTTATTCAAGAATGCAATCAATCCACAGTCATTCACTCGATTCGTAATTTGACTAAAAAACAATAGTATATGTGGAAAAGACCAGAACGCTAATGCACGGTGGTCGACTTTAACTTCTCCTCATCCACATACTTTAAGCATGGACAAGCATCTGACTTTGAGATGTGGTTTACGCATCTTCTTTGATGATGCATGTCCATCCAATGCCACTTTATATCGTGGCCACAAATACACGTTGACATAATTCTTTCTACTAATAATATGGGCATTGAGCCATATCTAATTTTCGGAAACGCACCAAGCTCTTAATTTTATGCACATTATCCCTTAATTACTCCTGATAAGTAGAAATCAAGGCAAATTGCCAAGTTAAACTCTTATACATCAATTGAAATAAGTCTAAGCATGTCTTTTGACTCAAGTAACATTGTAAACAGGTTCTTGCGACTGAATAAGCTAAATTCCTCAATGAATTATTTGCCACCCATAATCTCTCCGTACCTAATTCTACCTCCTAGTCTAATTCAAAAAAATAAAAACGGATTGGCACCAAGAGACATTATCAATAAAATTCCTGATCTTCCAAATACCTCCTCTATGGGAACTGAACTGTTAAATGACCTTGTCACTAGACAGGAAGAATTTCTTAAAAGAATAAGAAAGCATCCTCAGAACCTGATATCCAACTCAGAATATGAAACTGAAAAAAAATAATCGAAAAACTCCATTTCAGACAATTGCACCTTTCTTGGAATTATACTTGGCAGAGATAAAATTACCTCTAGGTCGATTACTGCTACCTCAAATAAAGAGATTTAATTAACGGTCCTAGTCAAAAGTATTTCTTTTTAGGCGAGTTCTGTCATTTGATGTAACATTGATTTATTTGAAGAATTTCTCACGGAATTTTGAATTATTTTTGCTGTTTCAAAGTCACATTCTAAGATTGAGGCGAGATCGTCCACCTTCATGTTAAGAATTTGTTTTTTATCTAGAGCATGCTTTAAAATTAAATCTTTCAAAACATCTGGAATAGCTAATGATTTTATGCCGTTTCTAAATAACACGTATATTAATAGTATCTATCTTATATAAGATTTCTCTAATGATTTCCTATAGTCAAATTCACCTATGCTATATAAAATTCAGTTAAAATATGAATTTTTTATTAGAATTGTCACTAAAAATTAACAAAATGACGTCATCAATGCAATTAATCAAAGCTTCAACAAAACAAGATATCTACTTAAATAATCCCGCTTATAGTCACATGATGACTTCTGGGTCTAATTCAAGGGT
>DATFBL010000012.1:0-7892 GCA_035253865.1 Nitrososphaeraceae archaeon
GATGGCAAGGCCTCCAAACACTGCAGCTACTGATTCGGTATTGTAGATGGCAAATATGAGAGGAATCATCGTAGCAGCAAATGGAATATTGTCTATAAATGCACTTGCTATTGCAGAAATCCAAATGATCATAAAGAACAATAACCATGGATTACCGCCGCTAATTTGTAATACGATACTGGACAGTACATCTATCGCTCCTGCTTTTACTGCACCACTAATGATTATGAATAGACCTGCAAAGAAGATCAAGGTAGACCAATCAACCTGTTTTAGGATGTGCTCAGGCCTAGACTTTGCCACAATCATCAGTACTCCTGCACCGCTAAGTGCTATTATCGAAGGTTCTATACCGAGACTACCATGAATTACGAAAAGAATGATAACTCCAACCAATACTGCTAGTGATTTTCTTAAGACTGATCTATCCTTGATAAGGAGCCTTTCATCTTGAGATAACAAATCTTCTATATTGTTAGGTTTTTGTGCAAGAGATTTTCTAAATAGAAATTTTAGAATAAATAAAGAAGCAAATAAGGATATACCAACAGTAGGACCCATGTTGATAATAAATGATGTAAAATCTATGTTTGCTGCAGACCCGATTAATATGTTAGGTGGATCGCCAATTAGTGTTGCTGTCCCACCTACATTAGATGCGAGTACCTGAGCGATTATGAAGGGAATTGGAGATAACTTTAGGGTCTTAAATACAGAAATAGTAATTGGAACCATAAGCAATATAGTAGTAACATTATCTATAAACATAGAAATTGTGGCGGTAAATACACAAAACATTACCATCAACCTCCACATATCTCCTTTTGAGGCTTTACTCATCCTCAGGCCAAAGTATTCAAATACCCCTGTTTCCCCCAATATGGCAACAATTATCATCATTCCTAATAGAAGACCGATTGTATTCAAATCTATGGAGCTGGTTGCAAACTCAAAACTCGCAGATGCATCAAAGAGCCCTGTTAGAATACCCACAATTATGACAAAAGCCGCTCCTACCATTGCCATAGTAGTCCTATGAATTATTTCAAAGGAAAGTAAAACGTAGACTGCTAAAAGACCCAGAGATGTAAGTCTGAGAGATAACGAAATCTCAAACCCAACTAGATCCGGAATGACCAGAAAAAGAATAGCTACGGTAGCAAGAACCGCAAGTCCTACTAGCCTCTTGTTTTTTGCCAAGATCAGTGTTTGTGATTTCATGAGCTAATTCAAGAATGATAGTTTTTTCTTTTAAGGGTAGTAGGGCCAGTTCTAGTTATAACTGACTCAGAAAAGCACATAGACTGTATCCATTAGGATTAGAGAATAGGTCTATGGATGAAACTACAGTGGAGTCATCGTGTCAATTAGCCTTGCATTTGTTATCTGTCCGTCTTTTTCGTTAACCAAAAAGTCTACCGTGTATTGTAAACCTCCAAGTAAGAAAGTTACCTGAGCATCCCAGGCTTCTCTATTTTGTTCATTTGGAAATGGAAGTAGAGTTCTGATTCTAAAAGCTTCAATATCGCTTCCATACAGCGCTTCAGTTGCTTTTCTTGCTGCTGATTCGACTTCTTTTTCCGTGTGGACAGGATTCATAAATCAAAGTGTATTTGCAAAATATATAAGCATTATTATTCTCAAAAGCTTAGATAATTTTGAAACTAAAATAGATTGTATAGTCGTGAAAGTGATAGCTTTTGCGCAGCTTGCGTAATCGCCACCTTCCCATCAACTTTTACAACATATGTCTCTGGATCGATTTCTATTTTAGGTATCAAATTATTATATATCATATCTTTCTTGGATATATTACGGCAGTTTTTCACCGGCAAGAGTTTTTTCTTTAGGCCCAATTTCTTTTGAAGACCGTTTCTTATGGCATTCTTTGAAGTAAATGTTACTGATGTAGAGTAGTTAGCTTTTCCCGTGGCCCCAAACATTGGTCTATAATATACAGGCTCAGGCGTCGGAATAGAAGCATTTGGATCGCCCATTAGAGAATATGCTATAAATCCTCCTTTAATAATGAGTTTGGGTTTTATACCAAAGAATTGAGGTGTCCAAATCACAATATCGGCTAATTTGCCTATTTGAAGTGAACCTACGTATTCTGAAATTCCATGTGTAATTGCTGGATTAATGGTAAGCTTTGCCAAATATCTTTTAACACGGAGATTATCATTTTCGCCTTTTTCTTGCTTTAGTCTTCCTGACATCTTTTTCATTTTGTCTGCAGTTTGCCATGCCCTTGTTGTTACCTCACCAACTCTACCCATAGCTTGACTGTCAGATGAATACATGCTAATTGCTCCAATATCATGCATGACATCTTCTGCAGCTATTGTTTCGGCTCTTATCCTCGATTCAGCAAATGCTACATCTTCTGAAATCGAAGGATTTAGGTGATGGCATACCATCAACATATCAAGATGTTCTTCAAGAGTGTTAACAGTGAATGGCCTTGTTGGATTTGTCGAAGAAGGCAAAATATTGAGTTCACCTGCAATTTTAAGTATATCTGGTGCATGTCCCCCACCAGCGCCTTCCGTGTGATACGTATGAATCGTCCTACCAGAGATTGCTTTAATTGTATCATCCACATATCCGCACTCATTGAGAGT
The DNA here is from genome assembly GCA_035253865.1 of Nitrososphaeraceae archaeon. Taxonomy (GTDB): domain Archaea; phylum Thermoproteota; class Nitrososphaeria; order Nitrososphaerales; family Nitrososphaeraceae; genus TA-21. The sequence continues at coordinate 2,625 of DATFBL010000012.1, forward strand.
ATCAGTATGTATGGCCACCTGTGTGTCTGTTTTATCTGCAACCCTTAGAGCTGCATCTATTGTAGCGGGGGTAGAACCCCAATCTTCATGAAGCTTTAGACCACATGCACCTTCATTAATCTGTTCCATGAGTGCAGGTTCTAATGAGTCATTTCCTTTTCCCAGCAACCCAAAATTGACTGGAAACTCGTCCAGAGATTCTAGCATTCTATGAATATTCCATGGACCAGGGCTGCATGTTGTAGCTTTGGTACCTTCAGAAGGACCAGTGCCTCCACCTATCATTGTGGTGGTACCGCTACAAATTGCCTCTACTATTTGCTGGGGAGAGATAAAATGTATATGAGTATCAATCGTTCCTGCAGTGCAGATCGTATGTTCACCTGAAATAACTTCAGTATTTGAAGAGACAATCATGTTTTCAGATACTCCGTCCATAACATTCGGATTACCCCCCTTACCGACACCCAAAATCAATCCATCTTTGATGCCTATATCCGTCTTGATGATCCCCAGCATTGGATCCATCAATATGGCATTAGTAATTACAAGATCTAGAGAATTCTTTCTTTTTACTCCACTCGCCTGTCCCATGCCATCTCGGATACTCTTACCTCCTCCAAAAACAAGCTCGTCACCATATGTAATGAGATCTTTTTCAATTTCTATTATAAGGTCTGTATCTCCCAGTCGGATTCTGTCTCCCTTTGTTGGACCGTACAATTCCACATACTGTTTCCTAGGAATTTTTAAAACCATGACTATTCTTCTACCATGAATCCTTTTTTCTTTAATTTTGAAATAGATAACGTTTTTTGTTTATTTGTCAGTTTACCATTAACAAGACCATTAAAACCAAAAACAATTCTTTTTCCACCAAATTCAGTTAATTGTACAATCCTCGAATCCCCTGGTTCAAATCGAAGTGATGTTCCTGACGGTATATTAAGATGATAACCAAAGGTTTTATTCCTCTGAAACATCAACGCCTTATTTGTTTCAAAAAAATGTGTATGAGACCCAACTTGAATTGGTCTATCTCCTGTATTTCTTACATTAATCTTGATCGTTTTTTTTCCTACATTTGCAATTATTGGATTCTTAGTTAAGAAATATTCGCCGGGGATCATGATTTTATCCACATATTCAAACAATTGGGTTATGAACGGTCACTAATTTGGTACCATCGTCGAAGGTTGCTTCCACTTGGACACTCTCTACCAGTTCTGGCACTCCAGGCAATACATCTTCCTTGTGTAAGACATGTCTTCCCGAGTTCATAAGATCAGAAACGGATTTGCCGTCACGTGCACCTTCAAGAATATGATCTGCTATTAGTGCTACTGATTCAGTATAATTGAGTTTTAAACCTCTTGTTTTTCTTTTTCGTGCGACTTCTGCACTCATGAAAATATACAATTTATCGATATCTCGTGGGGACAAAAACATTCTAAGTTCAAAAATTATTATAAAGTCATATATTTATAATTGATCTCAATTATCAATTCAAGACGAGTTTTCAATGGACCACAAAAATATGCAGCTACTTGGTAATGGTGTTAAAAGAACCTATGGTACTGAAGCACGGAGATATAATCTTCTTGCTGCAAGATTGATAGCTGATCTTGTAAAGGGATTTTTGGGTCCAAGAGGGCTTGAAAAAATGTTTATCGATATCCTCGGTGAAATGACCGTTACTAAGGACGGTGCAACTTTCTTACGAAAGATTGACGTTGAACATCCCGCTGCTAAGGTAATAATTGAGGCTTCAAATGCTGTGGATAACGCTGTTGGAGACGGAACTACTTCGGTCGTTGTACTTGCAGGTGCACTAGTTGAAAAAGCAGAAGAGTTATTACAAATGGGTATTCCTCCACAGAGAATTTCGGATGGTTACTACAATGCGCTGCAAATGGCAAATGAGATTATTAGGGATGTAGCTATAGAATTTGCAAATCATGATAAAAATACAATGAGATACCTTGCCGATACTTGCTTAAAATCAAAGGCAGTCAATCAATTTACCGAAGATATGATGATTCCTAATCTGGTTGTCGACGGAGTATGTAAGATAGCCGATTTTTCAAGAAGGTATATTGAAGTAGATGATATCAAAATTGAAGAAAAGATAGGAAGTACTTCTGAAACTGAGCTTATTCTTGGAGTTGTAGTAGACAAAACAATAGATGAACCATCAATGCCTAAAGTTATTGAAAACGCAAAGATTTTGCTTCTTGACAGCGACATTGAAGATGAACGAACCAAGACCGATGCTGAGATTAGGATTTCAGACCCGAGAGAAATCACACAATTCCTTGGTAGCAAAACTAGTAACTTGATTCAAAAGATTCAGTATGTAATAGAATCTGGTGCCAATGTTGTATTTTCGCGTGGTGGCATTGACGCTGTCGCATTAAATTATTTTTCCAAAAATAGGATCTTGACTGTTAAAAGAATAAAAGAAAATGATTTGTTATGGTTATCCAAGGCAACAGGAGCCAGAGTTGTCAGGGATCTTGACATGATAAACACTGATGACATAGGTTATGCTGCAAAGGTTTATGAAAGAATGGTCGATGATGACAAGATGGTTTTTGTTGATGGATGTACAAATCCAAAGTCAATCACTATACTTTTACGCGCTGCCTCAAAGAAGATACTTGATGAATTTCATCGTACGATCCTTGATTCTATACATGTTTTGAGAAATTTTGTCGTTGAACCAAAAATTGTTCCGGGAGGAGGTGCGGTAGAGGGTTTTCTTGCCATGGCCATAAGAGAAAAATCATACCAATTTCCAGGGAAGGAACAGATTGTAATTCAAAAATATGCAGAAGCTCTTGAAGAGATCCCCTTAACAATTGCCAGAAATGCTGGGATGAATACTATTGACATAGGAACTCAATTGAGAGGAAAAATTTATTCTCAATTTCCATCGAATGGTAAGAAAAAAAGAAAGGTAAGTGGACCTTACAATAATCGTTACTGGTATGGTATCAATGCAATTGATAGAAAGATAGATGACATGATGAATTTGAATGTCGTAGAACCTCTTACGATAAAAGAACAGGTTCTTGTAACCGCAACGGAAGCCACTATATTGCTTATGAGAGTCGATGATGTGGTCATGAAAAAGCCAGTTGAAATGCATGGACATACTCACACTCATTTGGACGGAACAACCCATTCTCACAAGGGGGGAGCCAAACCACATGATCATTTCGATAGATTAGGAAAACAGCAAAGACCTATGAACCATTATTACTGAGATAGACACACAAGTATCCTGTTGACTCTTTTTTGATGATAACTATTACTTTTTAGATAACATTCCTAAAAAAGGATTGCTAATTATAGCAATACTATTTACAATATTTACCAAGGTCAGGGAGATAGAATATAACGTGTTGTTGTTATGGGTTCTGTTATTTTAATGTCAAGTTGTTTTTTGTCCTCAGAACTTATATTGAAATAAATCTTTCTGAGACTTTCTGGAACACCTATCATGACTTGATTCGGTGACAATAACTTTGGAAGATTTGATGCTATTTCAGTACTTTTCTTGTGTAACCGTAATTGATTGATTACGTAATTGATGTAAATATTTAGAGTCTCATTGATATTTATCCTCATTTTTTTTGATAATTTATTTTTTATAGGCTTGATTGAATTTTTCATAATAACATAGTCTGTATTATTATGAAACTGAAAAACTCTGGTTATTGGAGCAGTATCAGGTTCTCCTTGTATGGTAATTCTAATTACTATCAGAATGACCTAACCGATCCATAAATTATTTTTCGGCGTCTTTACCATAGTCTAGTGGAGGTCTCTTTGGAACCTCAGCTTTGGGTCCGTTACCAAAGTCATAAGTATTACCAAGACCTCTGTAGAAGTTTGGTCTCACTGGATCCCCTTTGGTCAAACCTTTCTTTGTCAATGACAAGCCCGCCAATAGTTCTACAATTAATCTGTTTGCTAAACCGGATGTAATACCGCCATTATATGAATTGCCATCACTTACATCGTAATTGGGAGCCACTTCAACCAGATCAAATGCAAATCTGTCTGGATCAAAAGAGGTAGAAAGAAGTCGCATCAATCGCATACCCTCTCTAGATGTCAATCCGTTTGGTTCAGGCTCTCCTGTACCAGGAGCATACGCGGGATCGAATGTGTCTATGTCCCAGCTTATGTAGACTGCGTCAACGTTGTCGTTTGCCCTGTCCGCAGCCTCCTTTGCAATTTTGTCAATTCCTAACTCCTCAACATCTAGCATAGTGAACCACTGGAAATCCTGATCGGCCATCCATTTATACAAGTCCGGTCCAGGCCAGTATCCACGTGGTCCTATCAGAGTATAGTTCTTGCCTTTGAGACACCCAAGCTCCATTATTCTTCTAATATGCGCACCATGATCATACTTGAATCCAGTCAATCCTTGTGGGGCACAATCGGCATGTGTATCAATATGGATCATTCCAATATTCTTGTACTTCTTTGCAAATGCACGAACATTTGCAAAAGTTATTGAATGATCGCCTCCCAGCATTACTGGTATGCCATCCAAGTCTAAAACTTCTTTAACTTTATCTGTCATTCTCCTATGTGATTCAACAACATCACCAGGAGAAATGTTTACATCACCATAGTCAACAGTTCTAAAGACTCCAAACGGATCGACTCCTGTTTCTATGTTAAAATGTTCATATGGTGGAGATGGAACTGTAGACGCTGCCCTTATAGCACGAGGACCATATCTTGCTCCAGGACGAATAGTAGTACCAAAGTCAAAAGGTTCTCCAATTATGGCTACGTCCGGTCTAACACTTTTAAGCTCTTCATGACTTCTTATCCAAGGCAGCTTTAGAAAAGTTGGAATTCCTACAAAAATTGGCTCATCGTTACCTTTATAAGAATTACCGTAAAATTCCATTCCCATGTTTAGTCCATTCAACTAAGACGATATATTTTTTAAATATTTCTAAACTGATCCAATTTCACGCTATTAACCTAGAGATCAGTTTATGTTGTATATTCTAGAAATAACTGTTGAAAAAATTTAATAATTCTAATTCTTTCTGTAATAATTTTACTTTTTCATTAAATCCTTATATATACAATAAATTAACAAGTTTGGATGGTTTCACTTGACTGGTATGGAGTCGGTGTTATTGCATTTTTGGCTGCGTCTTTGGTTGTTGGAACATTAACCTCAAAGCTAGTAAAGAAAAGTAGTAGAAGATATATGGTTGCGGGCAAGAGTCT
>DATFBL010000013.1:0-9154 GCA_035253865.1 Nitrososphaeraceae archaeon
GGAGCATTATACGAAATAGGGCGTGTTGAATGGGATTTTCCATGTGTATGAGCATGAATTCGAGCCATTTAAGTAGGAATCAATAACGAGCATCTTAAATGTTACTTATGAAATCTAGGCTAGAAATTCCTAATATTGGGAATAAAAATTCTTGAAATTTTCGTAAATTTTTTTTTACACCAATAAGGTTATATAATTGGATTCAAAATTACAAATTTAGAATGAACTCACTTACCGTAGTTACAATAGCAACACTACTAGTTGCAATGGGACCTTTAGCATTAACCTTGTATCAAACAGCGAGCGCACAATATACAACGGGTCAAGATACTGGCGCACTTAGTGTAGAAGAACAGCTACGTCTGGCTAAAGAGAAAGTTTCCAATGCTCAACAAGCTGGTGCATATGGATCTGGAACTGCATTCTTTGGCAAGAACATTGGTGATGCTGCTATATACACAGGTGCAATAGTTGCAATATTCGGAGCTGTAGCTGCTGCATTCATTGTGATGAGCAGAGGTAAAAGATCAGTAAGCGCTTAGTGTTACTTTACTACTATTTTTTTCTTTTATACTAAACGCTTATTCTATGAATACTAAGCTCATTTTCCATACATTACAATCTCAATACGTGAAACATGAAATTTGTAAATGGTTTTGGTATCTTTTCGATTTTCGTATTGCTCCCTGTTTTCTCATTGGTTTTTGGCTCAGTTTTAACCATCTCACCAAAATGTATATATCATAGAATTAATTTGCTAATAGTTAATGAGCGGAATTGAAGGACTTTTTACAGTGATTGGAAATACACTACATAGCCTAATCGGTCAAATCGGTCCATCGTACGATCCTTTGTTCTATGATGTAATGGTCTACATATTTGGAACAATAATGTTTGCAGTGTTCTTGCTAGCAGTAATTGCTTTCTATATGAGGAGAAAGGGCTTAGGCGGTGGTTCTGCAAAAGAAGGCTGGATAAAAGAACTAGACAAATATTTTGAATCAGGTCAGATAGGTCTGATTCCAGACGAGAAACATCACTGGTAAATTAGAAAAGTCAACCCTACAAAATCTTTTTTTATTTTATTTTTTCAATTAAATTAATGATATTCTTAATATTCAAATCACGTTAAGTTGCTAGAATAAACTATTCTAGAAACGGCTATTGGACTTCTATAGCTGATTCAGTAAATCCAAACTTAACTAAATAGGATTTTACGTCCTCCCTATGATCCCCCTGCAACATTATGAAACCGTCTTTAGCTGTTCCTCCACAGGCTAATTTACTTTTTAGTTCTTTCACAATGTGTTGTATGTCGCTCAATTTTGGATCAATACCTTCTATCATAGTAGTAGTTTTCGAAAATCGTCTGGTTTCAAGTCTTATTACAATTCTAGTGTCTTCTTTATCCAGCTCGCCACATGCACAGAGATCGTTTGGTAGTCCACATTTTTTGCATATCACCGCCATATTATAATTAATTTTCATTGATGTATTCTCATTATTAAGCCTTGCCCGCTACAGCACATGTTTCAATATTTGAAATTATTTTGGAAAAATTAGTTTTACCTGTCATGTCTGGGATAATTATTCCGGATTAATTATAGCAAATAGTTTAGAAGACTTTAATTTGTATAACAATATGATTAGTTTCATAAGATGTCAGCATCTGATGATCAGTATAGAAAAAAACTGAAGAATGCGGCAGATTTCTTGCTCAGTGGAGGAACATTACTTTCCGAACCGTGCAACAAATGCAGCGGAATACAAATTAGAACCAACAAGGAAATTAAATGTATTATTTGTGGGAACACTACACTTCCTGAAAATAATGCCACAAAGGAAATAGCGAAAATTGTTGACAGCAATCACACTCATGAATTGAGAGAAAAAATAAGAAAAAGACTAAATGATTTAATAAATAGCGTAGGATCAGATAAAAATTTAGTTGAAGAAGACCAAAGGTTGAGAGTCATTGATAATTACTTCAGAATTTTAGAAAAAATTAAATTGTTGGATTAAAAATTAAGAGTATCTAATTCTAGTTACGAATAAAACGGAATGTATTTAAGAGATGAATCTTCAAGGAATATTCACATTGGGTGAAGGAAAGAAAAAGAATGCACCATTGCCTGCATCAAGCGCAGGATTGTTAAGATTCTTTGAAGATGAAACTCGTGGTGTAAAAGTAAAACCAGAAGTAATACTTGGTATTACTGGCGCTCTAATAGGAATTTCGATTATAATTAGAATTGTTTTCCCAGTATAGACCATAACCAGTAACATTAATTGATAAGTGAAGACAGCGTAACCGACATTCACAGAAGGTGGTATTTTACACTAATAAATCCATCTTCGTATAAGACTTCTGCAATTATCGCAATATTTGCGTCATTGGGTATAGTTATCTTAAACCATAATTCGTATGCTAGCGCAGAGCTCATAATTCATTTGGTTTTAGTAATTGGGATAACTACGGCAGGATTTTTTTTAGATTTATTCCTTCTTAGGGGAACACCAACAAATAAAATAACAAAAGTCATACATGTTGCAGCTTTTTCAAGCTCACTATGGTTAGTAACTATTTTGTTGGGAATATTAGCAAACATCATTTTTGGTAAGGACTCAGATATTATCATTTATAGTTTAGGAGGAATGTTCATCGCAACCAGTCTTCGCTACGGTATCTTTGTTTCAGTTTTTGGGTCCAGAATTGTTCGATCCATATTAATTTCGTTTATGCTACCAGTAATATTTTTTATGAATATCTTACCATACTCATATTCATTTGATCTAGGATACTATCTTAATGTGCTCATTTTGGGCTCATCTATATTTGTAATAGGGATCGTGTGGTCTGTACTGGCAGACCGAGCCGGTTATCCTTATTTGAAAAGTACGTTTAGCGTATTGCAAGCATTTCTATCTGCATGGACGGAAAATAAACAAGAAAAGATGGAAGACATTTTTGACACTAGATCTACTGAAGATAAAATTAGGACCAGGCTTATAAAATTTGAAAGGGCAGGAGATAAACAAGTCTTCGTTGTTTTACCTGATATTCATCCAGGTCCTTTTAATCCAATCGGCGGAAGTAATCTTCCGCAAAAGGTTTTCAATTTCTTTGAAGATAATGCAATAGTATTGCATAGCATTTCCGATCATTCAAAAAATTTACCTACGACTATTGAAGTCAACAGATACCTAGATTCATTAAAAAAATCAGAAGTCAAGAACAGTGGAACAGAATGCACGTTACCTGTTCAGATAAAGTCAAATGATTTCTCCATAACCTGTATTGACTTTAAGTCTAATGTTCTTATGTTTATTTCAAAGGATGGTGGAATGGAGGATCTCCCATACACTATTCGGGAAAAAATTGAACAATTCGCCAAAGACTTTGGATACTCAAACATTCTGATTACGGATGCTCACAATGCATTAGGGGACAAGATTTCAGAAGATGATGAAGAAGTTCTTACTGAGCTTGCATTATTATCACTAAAAAAATTGAAAGGACAACAATATTATTCATACAAAATTGGATATTCAAACTCATTAAGATCTGGATTCAAATTTATTGAACTTGGTGGTGCAGGTATTGGGGTTCTAAATTTTAACATCAACAATAAGGATCATCTCATTGGATGGTCCGACTCAAATAACCTCGTAAATGGACTTCGAACACAAATTCTTTCGGAATTAAAGGCGGCGGGAGTCAACATGTTGGAAATCTGTTCATCTGATACACACTCTAGTTCAGGAAAGAGAACCCGTCAAGGCTATTATGCATTGGGAAATGTTACTAATGAGAAAGATATTATAAGAGCCTTTACTGAAATTTCTAAGGAGGCAATGTCTAAGACTTATCCTTCAAGCTTTTCATATTTGGATTCTTATTCGCAAGTAAAACTAATGGGTAGAGATCAATTCGATAATTACGCATCAGCTTTGAACAAGTCAATGAATATTACAAAGATATCACTTGCAATTACAGTGATTTTTTACATATCGATGTTAGTTGTTTCCTAACGAGAGTTCTAGCTCTGCAATTATTTTTTCTTCAATCGTTCTCTTTTCTTTATCACACTATTGTATAGGTTTTTTCTAAATTCTTCAACATCATACGCTATATTATTGGAGCTTAGCGCCAGTATTTGACATGCAAGGATTGCGGCATTTATTGCGCCATTGATTGCTACACATGCAACTGGAATCCCACTGGGCATTTGCACTATTGAAAGTAATGAATCCATTCCTTTCAAGTTATGACTCTCTATAGGTACACCAATCACAGGCAATGTAGTCAACGAAGCGATCATGCCAGGTAAATGTGCAGATCCTCCAGCACCTGCAATAATGACCTTAAGACCCCTTTTTCTTGCTGTCTTGGCGTAATCAAACATTAGCTCTGGAGTCCTATGAGCTGAAACTATTTCCATTTCATATGGAACATGACTTTTGTCTAGAAATTCAGATGCTTGATTCATTATCCTAAGATCAGAATCGCTTCCCATGATTATCCCGACTAGTGGTTTATTCTTCTTTTTTCTTGTTTCCACGTAACTTCCCCACGGTTAATATTCTCCTTACTTGCCTAGCTCTAGATAACGCTTCCTGTGTACTTTCTGCAGTAATTGTAAAATGACCCAATTTTCGTTGGGGTTTTGTTATTCTCTTTCCGTAAAGGTGCAGTTTCATCCCTGGTATGGCCAGTGCCTTGTCAATCCCATAAAGCGAATACTCTCCAGTGTAATTAGGGATTCCAAGAATATTTGTCATAACAACCGGGGACATCAAACGGGGTTTCACTAATGGGAGGCCAAGTATCGCCCTTATATGTAACTCAAATTGAGAAACACTACAAGCTTCGATTGAATAGTGGCCAGAGTTGTGTGGCCTTGGAGCAATCTCATTTATCATTAATTTATTATTCTCAAGAAACATTTCGATACCAAATATCCCCACTCCTTTCAATGACCTTACTACTTTTTCTCCGATGGATCTTGCATTCGCCTCTATTCTGCTATTGATTCCAGCTGGAACGATAGTAGTATCCAAGATATTGTTATTGTGAATGTTATGAACTACTGGAAACGACGCAACCTGTCCTCTTGTATTGCGGCCGACCATGATAGAGATTTCCTTAGTAAAATGAATGAATTTCTCTATCATGCATTTTCTTCCTTCAAAATATCGAATTCCTTTTTCAATATCACTAGAGGATCTGACCAAATAATTTCCTCTTCCATCATAGGAGTCCTCGCATGCTTTAAGCACTAATGGATAATCAAATTCCTTGGAAATTTTTCTTGCCTGTTCGATTGAGGTAACTTCCTCAAATTCTGGAACTGGTATTCCTTTTGATTTTAGAAATTTCTTTTGTCTTAGCTTGTTCTGTATGGTATTTAGCACAACAGGTGATGGGTGAACCGGGAGGCCCTTAGATTCAAGATCCTTAAGAACAGAAGAATTTGCTAGTTCGATTTCGTAAGTAAGTACATCCGATTTTTGCGCCAACTCCAAAATCGATTTCTCATCCTTATAATCACTAACAATCAATTGATCGGCAATTGTTGAAGCAGGACAAGTACTATCAGGATCCAAATATGCAAGCTTGAGGGACATCCTTTTTGCTTCAATACCTATCATTTTTCCAAGTTGTCCTCCTCCTATAATTCCTAATGTAACATCATTAGGTGAGAGTTTGGATTTATCAAACGAGGACTTCATCATCGATACAATACAAAATTATTGGAAATTTAAAGTATCTAGTTCTTCTTTAAACTTTAAAAGTTTAAAGTTGTATTAATTGATATGAGTCTAAAAGGAAAGGTCGTTATTGTAACGGGTGCTGGAGGGGGGGTCGGAAGGTCTACCACTGAACGCCTTGTAAAGGAAGGATGCAGAGTTACTCTGGTGGGAAGAGATCGTTCTAAATTGACAAAAGTTATTTCAGATAGTGATGATTCTAATAATTTACTGGCAGTTAGCGCAGACATAACAAAGGAGGCAGAGGTGCTAAATGTAATTGAACAAACAATTTCATCATTTGATACTGTGGATGTGATAGTAAACAATGCAGGAGTTCTTAATGATCCAATCCCGTTTCATAAGATGAATGAAAACCAGTGGGATAACCTTATTTCAACAAATCTAATTGGAACATTTCAAATGACAAAAGCAGTATTACCAATCTTAATGGAGAAAAAAAGTGGAAATATAATTAATATTTCCTCCTTGTTGGGAATTCGTGCTATACCCAATGTTCCACTTTCGATTTACGGTGCTACTAAAGCAGGTATCATAATGTTTACGAAAAGTATTGCAGTTGAGTATGGTCCATATGGTATTAGATCCAATTGCATTGTACCCTCTACAATTAGAAGTCCGATGATTGAACCCTATTTGCAAGACGAAAAATCGAAGGAACAACTTGAGTCGTCTTTTCCATTAAGGAGGATAGGCAATACTAGCGATATTTCAGGTGCCGTTGCCTATCTGTGCTCTGATGATGCTAATTGGATTACAGGGACAACCTTAACTATTGATGGCGGTTTCTCTGCAAAATAGTAACGGGTAGGAGCAAAAAGTTAAAAAAATTACTGCTCCCATCTCAGGATTTTAGGTCTGATCTCCTTTCTTTTATTAATGGAATTACCTTTTCTACTATTATCTCATGAAAATTGTCTGTTCCTGCATCAAGAGAAAGTATTATCACAAACGATAATTTCCTATTGTCATCGGTTACAGGAATTGTGGCTCGTATAAGTTTGCTGTAATGTGAACTTGCATACTGAATTTTGCCTAGCAATACTTCCCATCTAAGTCTTGTAAATTGCCTAGTTGCCGCAGTGATAGCATACTGAGCTCTTTCTTCTGAAGAAAGCAGAGGTTTGATACCTTTGCGATGACTGATGTGTAATATTACGCCATCTTCATTAGTGATCCCTGCAGATCTTATTGATGAATCAACTTTAATTATCTCTTGACATAAAGCCTTGTACGCCGAATTTTTCAATAGAAAAAACTTAACTTCCCGTAATTTTAATGTCTTGCTGTTTTGATAATCTTTCTGATGAAACAGATAAGTTACACCAGGTCTATCAGACAATTACATCACATTGTAATTGACTTGCTCAAAAAATGGAAAATATGATATTAATTTTTACGAGCCCATCATTCCAGGCATTTTTATAGGAGTTCTATATCCTGACGTTATGTTTATCCCATTGTCAGCCACTATCTTGACAAGATTCAAGTTACTTCCTTCAGGAGGAGAAAGTGAAATTTTTTCTCCAGGATTAATATTCAGAATAGTTTCGTTTTTAATACCATAATCAACAAAAATATTTGTTACTGGTAGCTTTCCTACATTTGAAACTATGATCCTACTATTTGTAAAAAGAGATTGGTCTTCTCTCATTGCGTCAATCTCTAATGAATAGTCAGGACGCTGATAATATTGAATAATCCAATATGACACAAAAGTCACAGAAACAACTCCAGCAATGCAAATAAAAATCAAATAAAGTCTTTTCAAATCTACAATAATTGCATTTTCAAATATTTAAGTAATTGAGTAATTATTCTTAGAAAACATGTTCTTTCTACTCATTCAATTTTCCACTTCTCCCTTTACTTCAGCTCGAGTCTTAAATACCGGCTTTATCCCTAATGGTTTGTAATTTCCATTAGAGCAAGAAAAGCATAGTTCATTTTCATCTATTCCAATTGCCTGTGCAAGGGTAACTTTATCATTGTAAATTACTTTATCTGCACCCAGACTTTTTGCAATCTCAGATTCAATGTCGGCATTCTCGTTATTTTGATTCTGAAATGCCAAAAGTTCCTCTTGTGACGGAAAATCAATTCCTGCGTAGCAAGGATATTTTATTGGTGGAAAAGTAACTATTAGCGAGATTTTCGATGCTCCTGCTGAACGAAGTATCTTTATGATGGATTGGGAACTAGTGCCTCTAACTATGCTGTCATCAATGACCACTACACTTTTTCCTCTCACGACCTCAGGTATTGGAACGATCCCTTTGTTAATCTCGATCCGCTCTCCATGGTAAGGTTCAATAAAACTTCTCATGGAACCTTTTTTACGGTACCGGTCTTTCAACAACCCTTCCTCAAAATGAATTCCTAATTCTTCGGCATATCCGAGAGCAGCAGGTCTTGCCGAATCAGGGACAGGTATAACAACATCCGCATCTTTAACAGGAAATTTTCTTGCCAAATAATGTCCCATTTTTTTTCTTGCTTCGTATACATTGACGCCTTCAATAGTGCTACTTGGATGAGCAAAGTATGTGAATTCAAATGCACAGTGAGAATGATATTCGCTAGTGGAAAATTGTTGTCTTTCAATTCCTTTTGAACTGATCTTTAACAGCTCTCCGGGTTGGATATCTCCAAGAAGTTTACCCCCTACAGTATCAATAGCACATGATTCCGAAGATATCATATACGTATTGGTTTCTTCAATGTGGCCCAATACCAATGGTCTGAATCCACGTGTATCGCGAACTGCATAAACAGAACCATCGTCTGTCAACAGAGTAAAACAGAAAGATCCTATCATTTCCTCCTTCAAGACGCGCAAAGCCTCAACCATATTGTCATTCTTTTCGAGATGCATCATCAATCTTTGTGCCGCCAGCAAGGTATCTGTCATGGTTTGTGGCGAAAAGGTGCAGCCTCCTACCATGTTAGACAATTCTTCAACATTTGCTATGGTACCGTTATGAGCAATGCAAAGATCTTTTATTTTTATTGGTTGTGCATTGTCCAAATTACTTTTTCCAAAAGTGGAGTATCTAACATGACCGATAGCAGCCTGAGAATTGAACTTTTTGATAATGCTTTTAAAATTTCTTGAAGCCGACACTAAGCCTAAGCTTTTGTAGGGTGGCTTTGATGGAACGGCAAACCCCCATGATTCTTGGCCCCTGTGCTGTAATGCCCTTAAGGAATCAATTACATAAGGTATCACATTATGGCCATTCAGCGAAAAAAAACCAATGACACCACAATTTTCATGAACCATTACCTATCAATTCTTACAGATGGATTTAATTAAAATATAATATATAAAATTCATGGAGTTAATATAATATTTATAAGATTGCGAGAGTAACCTTTCATC
>DATFBL010000014.1:0-3916 GCA_035253865.1 Nitrososphaeraceae archaeon
GGAAGGTCTCATTATCAATTTGAGGGACAAATAGATGAATCAGTGTACCAAAATGATAATGATTATGGCTTTACAAAAATTGTAATTAGCGACAAAACTCTAATGGGACAGTTCATATCCCATAGTGGAGAAATTTTAGATAATTTTAGCATCGTAAAGTAATTGTCTGAATTTAGAAATGACGTATTTTAAACCTTATACGTACTGTTTTCACAAGAAACTTGAATCCTTTCGCAAAAGCAAAAACTTTCAAGAATGACGAAAGCGGGATTAAGACATTCATAATCAATGTGACAGGATCCATACCATCCCTTATTTCTCGCACAGTCAAAAGCTTTCATATATTTGCTTCAGAAGTTACTTTAACGTCCAATAATCAAGTGAAAACCAGTACAACAGTAAAAAACATCAACCATTACTCGATGGTCAATTAGCGTTACCTCAATAAATCTTGTATGGATTTGGATCTGATTTGGACAAATACTTTTAAAATAGATACACATTGTTTTTTATGATAGTATATGAAAACAACTGAAATTATTCTGAGCGCTATAATCGTTACAAGTCTTGTCTTTTCTATAATGTTAGTAACAACCAAATCACAAATATCCTTTGGCGCGTCTCTTGATGTCCAGAACTTTATGAATATGACTGAGGAACAAAGAATTAACGCAGCTCAGAACATGACTCTGGATGAAAAACAAATGATAATGAATAATTTTTCAAAAGAGAATTCCACAGTTAATGAAAACATATCTAATAGTATGACACCGACAAATATCGAACCTTTAGTGGGTAATTTCATGGATGCGGGAGATGGTTTTCATAAAGCTGAGGGAATTGCTAAAGTAATTGATCTTACAGATGGTAGAACATTCTTGAGATTGGAAAATCTAAAAACTACGAATGGACCTGATCTCTATGTTTATCTTTCCACCGGAAAGGACGTATCTGAAATTGTAGACCTTGGAAGATTAAAAGGCAACATAGGCAATCAGAATTATGAAATTCCTGCTGGAACAGATTTATCAAAATTTAATACAGTACTAATTTGGTGCAAGGCATTTTCAACTCTTTTCGGTAGCGCACAACTATCGACTTAATAAGTGGATGGTAGTTCACAAATATATGAATTGGAAAAAGATTACTATTATACTCATTATAGCTGTAGTCGCCATTTCAATCGGGCTGTATACCATTTTACCACTGTTTACTAACACGGTAGTCGATGAGCCATTGCCGACAGCATCAGAAATGATTCTTGGGGCATTAAATGATGAGAACTTGAAACAAATTCATTAGAACCAAATTCTATTATTGCTAATAGTAATTCAAATGGTTTCTAATCTAGTATCAATACCAATTGTAGACATTGCAATTGAATAAGACGTAGTTGTACTGATTAAACTAATTCTTTAGTAACAAAGTTTCAAAAAGTTCTTATCTTTTGCATGGTATAATAAATCAATACAGATCTTGGAGTAGGAGGATTGTATAATGATGACTGCATGCATCATCTTGAATTACACCCCCATTCTCCAAGTCTGCGAGAGGTTGCACGATATTCCACAGGCATGCTGCGTGGGCTATTGAAATTTTAATATTGTTATATGGATAATTCACTTAAAATAAAGTACTAGAAGACAAGAAAGCCAGGCAGGATTAGCATGGCTGAGTGATGAACAAGAAACAACCAATAATCTTGCCTGCAGCCTTTAAGCCAATATAATAAATCAAGGATAAATATAAAAGAACATGGATGAAATGTTCTAGCAAATTCAATTTATTTCCTGACTAATAATACCATATTACATTCGTAATGCTCTTTGATTCAAGTTGTAAATAGTTTCTTGAGTATTTTACTACGAACCACTTGAAATTTGTCCTCAAAACAGTTTATTATCGCATAAGGATTGGTAGCGCATTCGTGGATATTTAGCAAGTTCTACTCCCAGTGTGGAATCAAAAATATATTTGACTTTGTTGCATAAATTCCATGAAACAAATAGGCGATATAATGTCAAAAAAGGTGGAAACCATTAAAACTTCAGATAGTGCAAAAGATGCTGCAAAAAAAATGTTAGATAAGAATGTAAGCTCACTAGTAATAGTTGATGAAAGTGGACAATCAATAGGAATTATTACTGAGCGCGACATCACAAGAGGTGTTTGCACACACGATGTACTAAGTAAAGAATTCTTGATACAACATTTAATGTCTTCACCTTTAACTACAATTGATTCCAATTCTTCTGTAGAGATGGCTGCAAATCTAATGTTACAGAATAAGGTAAGACACCTTATTGTTAAGGATGGAAACAAGACAGTTGGTATTGTTACTGCTAGTAACTTTATCGATTATTTGAATGAAAAATTGGAACCAATCGATCCAAATGCTAAAATGCTCAAAGCATTGAAAGATGAGATATGACATGCTAAATGTATTTGATGATCTGTACATTGTTCTTTACATTTCCTAAAAATCATGAAAGAACATTTGAATTTCTCTGTATAGTGATTTGGTCACTCTCCTTAGTATTTGTTTCGATACTAGCTATTAGTAATCTATTAGTAATCTTGATATTGTAATATTCCAACTACGTGGTCAGTCGATAGTCAATAACACTTTATCCATGAATGAGGGTGTGGCAAGTGGAGATGTATCCCATAATAGCGCTACAATTTGGGCGAGGGTTGATAAAAAATCTACAATGAATTTACTGTACGATGATAATTCTGCATTTCTTCATCCTGTTTCTAAAAATAAATGGGTGGACAGTTGATAACACAGTTCAAAAAACTGGTCAAAGCGTTGAGCAAGCTCCTAGTGCAGTGGTTGAAACAGTTGATGATACAGGTAACATCCTCGGAAATACCGTGCAAAAAATTGACGACGGAGTTACAAAAATCCTGATAAACGATGATGATGATGGAGATTCAAATCACTCAGATTCAAATGGTGATGAGAAGGATGATGATGGAGATTCAAATGATGATGGAGGTTCGCTTAAAGACACGGTTAAAAAATTACTGTCTTAGTTTCTAAGGACTATAGTGATAGTGATGGATATTTTTTATCAAAAAACTATTTATCTAGACTTATAGAATAAATTGTGTTGAGAATCTTTCTCAGTGTGCTCATTGTATTCATCTTACCAGTCCTCCAGGTACATGCAGCTTCCTACACAACCGTGCCAAATCCTCCCGTACCCAGTGATCTTAAAGCAAGTTGTGATACAGGTAATTTCTCGTCTACGGCATGCAAAATTGCAGAGGAAATGATACTTCTCTCACCAAGCGATATTGCTTTGTATGGATTTGCCAATAACGATCCCGTGGTGATTGAGCAGACACTAGAACTTTTGGATAATATGACATTAAATAAAGTATTACAAAGTATCACTACAGAGGAACTTGTTTTATTGAGACAAAAAATAACTAATCAGACTTTTGATAGTATTGTTCCTGAACCTTTGCATGAGAGATTAATGAATCGATTGTCACTGAATTAGTAAATTTCATTAATTAAATTTTTAGAAGGTCGAATATTCTTAACTATACGATTGCTTTAGGTATTTGGTTTTTAGATATGACATTCAAATTATTTGAGCAACAATACTTGGTGGAAAAGGTATTTGACAATTAGTTCATCTTCTTACCGTTCGATCAGGAATATTCCATATTTGATAATGGTTTCGTCATAGTTTTCATACTTTTGACATAGATAACTACTGTCCGATAAAGTTGATGCACGTACTTTTAGAATTTATTGGATATATTCATAGGAGCATTGAGTCTTTCTCTTTATTGGTATTATCAAGCAACGGAAAACATCCAATCATTTGGAGCCAAGGAAATAACTTCACCTGTTAAGGCAGTCATCTGGTGGTTTGTTCCTGTATACTTTTTTTGGAAG
>DATFBL010000015.1:0-5678 GCA_035253865.1 Nitrososphaeraceae archaeon
AGATAATGATATTTTTGCCCGCACAACAGGAGAGTTCAATTGCCATGATAGAATAGGCTTCATAAACAAGATTCACCAATCTCCGGAGTATTCTGATGTGCTTGTGGAGTTTTATGATGTGAAAAGCACTAATGCAGATTATCCAGATAGTCACCTTTCAACTTTAGACCCAAATTTCACATTGAAGTATGATATTTATTTTGAAAAGATTCCTCCTAAATAGTAACTAACTAGACTGATGTAGATTTTAATGTTTATAGCTGACTTGCAACAATTGCTAATTTTATCAATTTGCATTGTTGCTCTCCCCAACTCAAGTAATCAATTCCATTTAGCGCTTTACTGTGTGCATGCAAACAGGTCGCTTGTCAATAGTAACATTTCCGGTAAACATTTAATATATTGAAATCGGCTTATCATCAAATACATGATCCTCCTTTAAATTATGACATAGAACGTACTCGTCTTTTCTAGTGTCCGTCGACATCTTCCATACATGTGTTATAATCTTTTTTGGAAATAAGCACCAATGGATAATAATATCCTACTTGCGCGCCTATGAATAATAAAATAACCTTCACAATAATCCTACGAATGTTTCTATTTTATGAAAGGTTTCAGTGCACAGTCTTGGGGTATCGGTCCTTTATCCGGACAGGGAGGAGGAGTGGGAGAATTCTCTTTGTTTATTGTAATTTGTGTTTTAATATTGTTTACAGGATATGGAATTGGCACTGGGCCTGGAGCATTAGGTGTTGTAATTTGTGTTTTAGTAGTATTATCATCACCTTTTGTTTCACCACCTTGTAGGAATTCACCACCTTAGGTAAGTCCAATTGCCCTTTGGTTGATGCGTTCTTAAGGTCAGTTGGTACGTCAGCAGATGCTTCAGTTGGTAATGCCTCACATCTCCATGTTTTCCCATCCTTATTTTTGTCACATCTCCAAACGGTGTCGTCATCTCCGACAGTACAAAATGCAGTTTTCTTATCTTTGGTATAGGAGCAATCAGTTTGATTTCTATCTGCAGCAAATACAAAAGATTTCGATGAACTATGAATTGCTGCTGTAAATAATAATGATATTATCGCAAAGATCACAAATATACTACGCATTCCCATATCTAAATTTCATCAATCTATTGAATATTACTTAACGTGATGAGTTATCTGGCTTAACCAAGTGGAATTCCTTGATTTACTGTATGTTATAGCCTTTCATTTTTGTTACTACAAACTTGATACAAAATCCAATCCAAAATTCTTACCTCACTAAGCATACCTCACTATGCACTTTATCGGCTTCAAATATTTTGTTGTATGTTTGATTTAATTTTAAGATAATTTCATTCATTCTAGATTCTTGAATTTCTATTCAGAGTTGTCTGTCCTATTCTCATATTTTGAATAAATGAGGGAGCATTTAATCTATTTTGATAAGCAATACCGGGGTGTTGATCTAACAAAGTTTGAGGATGAATGATGAATGACCAGGTTATAAGATAATATTTTCACATGAATCTCCTACGCCATCATTATCACTATCTTTCTGATCTGGATTGGCGGCATATCGACAGTTGTCCCTAAAATCAACCACTCCGTCTTGATCTTGATCACTCATTTGACATGCATCACCCAGATCGTCTCCATTAGTATTTGTTTGATCGGGATTCTTTACGGTAGGACAGTTGTCTTTTGAATCTTCTATTCCGTCAAAATCTATATCAATGAGTACGTTAGGTGTCTGTGGTGTATAATCCTCAACAAAGAAACCTCTCCACGATGGTAACTCCTTATAAGTATTCAGCGCTTTAGATCCTAATGAATAATACAATTTTCCGCCTACATTTGGTGGATACCAAGTAGCACGTACTTCCTTACCCGGATGATTTGGATCATATATGTAAAAAGTATATTGGTTATTGGCTTGCTTATTGTACGTATATCCATATGCTACAACTTGGTGATTATTTCCGATATCTCTTATACTCGACGCGGCGATAAGACCCAGAACAGCAGGCTTACCCTGGTCGATAAGACGCGTAGCCTTTGAAACTTCATTATTAGTTAAAGGTCTTACACCTGGTAAACATCCCGGTCCACACTTTCCTAAAATTGTAAATTTATTCTCGTTTGGTGCCATAGTAAAGTAAATAAATTTAGGTACTTCCTCGAGACTGCTCACCGAACCTGCGGGTGTTGCGCTCACTGCTATACTTCCTAGAGCCTTAAGTATACCCAAGAGACTAATGTCCAGACTATCATGAAGTCTTTCCAGAATGTATTTGGATATAGGAACGTCGTTTGGGGGAGCTGCATTGTTACTCGTATAAGCAGGAATTAGCTTGTGAGAATAAAAGTAATCTAGGGCCGCATATGCCATACCTCCGCAACGTCCTTGAGTGGAGAATTTAACGTCTCCTTTGTAAATAAAGTCAGGGATATATTTATCCGCAATTACGTTATAAGTAGTAGTGTATGCGTTTGGAAATTTGAATCCATGATAGTATCCAAAATTAGTTCGTACTGTTTTTGCAGAGTCTGAACCAGTAGAAACTAATTGTGCAGTTCCCTGCGCTAGATCTGGGTTCTCCTGATAAGTACCTGTTTCATACGCTGGGAGTAGAGACAGAATCATTCTGAATGGATAAAAATTATTTTCACCATTCGGTGCTGTTATTACATGTATATCTGATAATGCATAATTGTTTTGAATAAATAGAGTTAAGATGAAAGCCAATCCTAAAAAAATGATCAGACCAGGTGATACATTTTTCAACAATTCCACTTCATTCGAGAAGTATAAAGGCTTTTTGTGCTTACGTCTATTGATGAATGGCTACGGAAGACCTAACACACCGATTTCCCTTACGCTAACCCACCCATCCTGAGAGCTGGTGCTAGTAACTGTTAGTTTGATAAACTTCCCACTGAGCTCTTCTTCAAACGAATAAACCTCTGACTCTGAAGAATCTTGCCTATTATTGCCTTCAAAGACCTTTTTATAGTTGTTACCATCTTCCGATACTTCAATTTCAAATGAATAATCCCTTTGGTTTCCCTTATTCCACTCGACTGATACGCCGCAAATTGTATGAGGTTCACTAAGAAGTATTTCTAACCAAGGATCCTCGCCATTATTTGACCACCAGGTGGACGAATTACCATCAATTGAATCCGAAGGTGGGTGGTAGTCAGAAGGATCGGTTTCAAAACCATTCGCCGTTACATTTTCAATATTTAAATTGGTACATGCAGGGTTAATCTCTCCTGTCCCTGTTTGGTCATCTTGGGATGGAGGTTGTTCTCCTATTTCGTCATCTTCAGATGATGATTGTCCTCCTGGGCTACCTTGCTGTGAGAAATCTTCACCTGGAAATCCTTGGTCTGGTACACCTTGCTGTGAGAAATCTTCACCTAGAAATCCTTGGTCTGGTACACCTTGCTGTGAGAAATCTTCACCTGCAAAAGTACCCTGAGGCATGAACTCTTTAGAAGGCGGAAAGGTAGAAGTATCATTCATCAAGCCGAAAACTTCCTCTCCTGCTGTATCTAAGCTACATGGAGGTAAAAGCTCCATATTAGGTCCAGGTACATCGGAACACGGTACAAATGAGTCAACTATGCCTAGGAGCGGTTGTCCACCGAAATGACCGTTGGTATTATTATCGTCTACGGAAATAGATATTATCTTGCCATCATTAATTGTAATTGTTGTGGGAACTTCAAACCATGAAGTTCTTTCGTTTGATGCGACATCTGTAAATCCTTCAATAATTGTTTGCCTATTGGCTGTATTCATTGGTAACACTTGTGTATCGCCAGAAATTGACTTGAAGTTTGTCAAATCGTGGGTGTGTGCATTAGTTCCGCTACTATTGTACCAAGTCATTTTAGTATCAAACGATGTAACATTACCATTGTTCACAATAATGCTCCAGTTTCCAGCAGCGAGCCATTTTCCATTTGGCACATCAATAACAGTATTTATTTTGCCGTTTGCTACAAAACCAGATGCCCCCTGCGACGATCCGGCGCTTTCATTGGAGATAGTTAAGTCAGGTGTTGTCATACTATTAGGATCCGTAGGTAAACCTATCTCATTACCGGTTTGAGAGAAAGCGATTTCGTTATTTTGTAGAAAAATAATTAAAGTTGTTAACAGCAGAAGATTTGAAGTAATTTTAATTATAGTAAATTTTTGAGTCATGACAGACCATCCTAACAAACCACTCATGAACTAACTAAGGCCTAGCGTTCGGGGTTTTTAAATGTTAGGTAAGATCTGCAAATAAGTGGAAATTTCCTGATTAAAAAACACTATATACTAAAAGTATTCTATTGTCGATCTTTATTATTTCACACTACAAATAAATCATGGCTTACCAATCGTATACAACGTTTTGAGGGCCAGAAGCTTAGGCAATCTAGTTCGGCTGAAGGATCTAACTCTGGGAACGGAATAGGAATTTCTCCTCCTGATGAACTTTTGATGTTTCGTCAGCAATTTTAATCCAATTTGGAGTCACGTAAAAAATCCTTAATAACATCTTTCTCATATATGGCAACGACCAATGCGTAATGAATTGATGTTTTTTGTGTCGTCAGCAGTATTACTCATTTTACTCGTTCCACTTGTCTCGGGCTCACCAATTATCCAAGACGCATGTGCGGCAATACGAGATCCCAAGTTTGATACCGGACGGTGCACGGGAGATAGATATTCCACTAAGGGAGAAACTTGTTGCTGGAGAGTAAAAGTTCCAGGCCAAATACTGGCAGACACGATGTGCCAGACATGTTCAGCGACATGTGACTCAAAAGGGAATTGTATCGAAAAATGCACTGATCCAAAAAGACAGTTGCAAGCATCCACAACTGGTCCTGGTTCCCCACTTGAAGATGGCATTTTGGAAGATTCAACAACCCCAGGATCTGATAATGATTTAACTGCAAAACCAGGAGGAGTTTTACAACTGCCTCAAGGTAATGAAACATTTTCCGGAAGTACCAATAGCACAAAATAAGCAAGATATTTGTCACTTGGAAAAAAAGCTAATGGAAAGTATTCAGAGAACTATTGGATAATAGTGAAAGAAAGGTGTTTGATGAAATGATGTCTTATTCACGATTATGTAAAGTTTGGATGGATCAGTCCTGACGTGGGACTGGGCACAATGGGCAATAAATATGATAAGATAAGCAGTATGGTGAAGTGTCACAATTTTTAACAAGTACCGCTAGAGGATCTTTTTCCCACTCTTCTGGTGCCACCTTTATACCGTAAGTTGGTGCTGGCAGAAGTATGTTTACGGTGTCTAGTTTCTGATTCTTGGGATACGACGTCGCCGTGGGCGGCGTTGGCGAGCAGCCAACACTTAACTGATTCTGAAGTTCATGCTGAATGCTAGCAATCCTCTCCTTTGCGTCAGCATGTGTTGAACCTTTATAATCTGCTAGAATTCGTTGTACCTCTGGTAATTCTTTTGGCGCATTCATAAATTTGGGACAAGTACTGCTATCATGTTGCCAACCAACAGTGAAAATTGAAAGTGGCCGGTAATCCCTAAGACTGTCACCCTCTACAAGATCATTCGGTATGTTTATATTAACAAAACCGCCGGAAAGTTGATTATAACCGTCTTTTAACGGAGAACCACCACCTACCGGAGGACCACT
>DATFBL010000016.1:0-17581 GCA_035253865.1 Nitrososphaeraceae archaeon
GGAGATTTTTTGGAAAAAATTCGAGAATTCATACCGGATGCTATGGGTATAGAAAAGGACGGTGGAATTTTCTATGAATTCAACAGGGTAAAACCTGATCATATTCAAATTAAAGATGTGTCACTGGATCTGAACGAAAAACATGATGTGATATTTGTGGGATGGATGGATCCAGGAGTTGATTTTAGAAAATCCGTGGCCAATAGCACAGATATTGTCGTAACAACTCTCGATCAGGGAATCAGCTTGGGAGCTGAATTTGAGGAGTTTGGATTTCATAGGATAGCTTGGTGGAGGACTCCTTCCTGGTTAGATGTAAACTATCAGATTATGAATAAATATTATACAAAGATGCCAAATCAGGTATATGATTGCCTGTTTGATTTACGGGGTGCACACAATTTATGGTACATTTACACTAAGAATCTAGAGTACGTTAAAACAATTAAGAAAGCATTAATACATTCTACAAAAAGGGACCAAGCTAAATATGATTTTGAACAAGTAATAGATGAATGTGGATTTGAATATTCGGAAAAATCATTATTTTCAAATAAAGTTGACAATAGTAACCTGTTTTCTTTATGGAACGTCGAGTTCGGATAGTTTGTCTCGTCATAACTAAAATAGTAAGTCGTTACCATTTTTTCAATTCAAGATTTCGAATATGATAATACAGGTATTGTTGTGCATATCCACCATATTCGCCAAAATGACTTCTCATAATTTCTGACAAAATTGAATATTGGTTATCACTTAGTTTTTTATTCGCACTCATAAAATTTGCATTTCTTTTGTTAATTATCTTTTTGTAATACTTGAATATTGCACGACCCATCCATACATCAATCGGAAATGCTTCTGTTTTTTCAAGAGAAAATAACATAATACAATCTGCTACTTTATTTCCTATACCATAAACATCAGTTAGTATTCTTCTAGCATCAACATAATTAGAGCGATATAATTCATCGACTGTTAAATCTCCTGTAGCGATTTTTTCTGCAATTGACTTGAGAGCTTTTGCTCTATATCCAACACTGCACGAACATAATTCATTGATAGATGCATTGTATAGGTTCTTCATTGTGGGAAAGGTAAAGAATATCTTATTATCGATCTCTTTTTTAATACCAAATTTCATGGATAAATTCTTTAACATTGTTCGTATCATTGAGATGTTTGTGTTACTCGAACAAGCAAAGGAAATCATACATTGATAGGGATCTTGACGCATCAAGCGCAATCCTCCATATTTTTTTAGTAGGTTTAATAAAATTAAATCGTTGGAAAATCCTGCAAATATCTCTTCAATGTTGTCATCTAATCGAAAGATGAAATGTTCCCAATTATCAAATTTCGGAGTCGAATAAAATTCTATTTCTTTATCAGTGATACTAAATTTTAGAATATAATCTCCATAAGTTCCATACCATGAATTTTCATGTTTTTCCCATAAAAACATCTGCCCACTATTGATACTAATTTCAGGATTAAATCTAGAATCTAACAGCATTTGCATTTTTTATTCAAGTATTCTTATCGGCCTGCAATAATTCTTTAGTTTTCTCCAAGTCTGTCTCCAGAGCCTCGATTATCTTCGGAATTTCTTTTAAAGAACACTCCAAACATATATTCTGCAAAGACAGAGGGTAAGTAAAGTATCTTTCTTGCATCTGGATATCTTTTTTACAACTTGTGCATTTTTTTATTTTGTAAGGATCTGTGTTTTTTATTATCATATAGATATCAACCATTCATAAAGTTCAAGGGTAAAATCATATTAAATTCTTTATAGTCTATCGATTTTATTGATTTCCAAAATTAGTTTCTAATGCAATTTCCAATTGTTTGAAATATTTATTCGTAGTTATCTCTCCGTTATCTCCGACTGAAATCAAATTAAAGTTTGGAGTATCTAAAGAGACAAAGTCCCATTTCCAGTATGCTAGCCCCCAAATACCAAGATCCTTAAATGTCTTAACAAATAGATTTGCTTGTTCTTGACTTATGTCACTTTCAAAAGGATTTATCTCAAAAACTGGTGTTCCCTCTTCGTTAATCACTTGCTCTCTTAGTACATTATTCCATTCGCCTACGTATAAAGGGACACCTGTGATATTAGAAGCCTTAAGAAACGTGTTAAATTTTTGTTGCTGATACGAGCTCTCCGTAGGTAATCCGTATATGCTTATTTTAAAAACTATGTTGGTACTGTTTTGTGGATTCATTTTTGCTAAGTTTTCTGGTATCAAATTTATGGGACTCTTTAGATCTATAGGAATATTCATACTGTAAACAAGTACCTTACTTGTTAATTCCCTCAATTCATTAACCATAAATGTATTGAAGTTTCCAATTTTTTCCCATTGATCAACACTGTGAACTTGGGGTTCACTGAGAATTTCGTAACCTAAGGTGCTTTTATGATTGTCAACAGCGCCTACTATTTTTTTCAAAAATTCAGCTTGCAGAGTCCAACCGTCCGTCCCATTAGTGTCTTTCACAGCTCGATTCCACCAATCTGTCCACCATGCTTTTGCAGGCGCATATTTGGGTCCACCACCATTTCCAGCAGGATAGGCTGGATTATCTTGGAATAGAAAAGAAGGGAATCCTGTTCCTCTTTGTGGATTAAACCAGGAAGAAGTATGGAATTGGTGGTTATCATAAATGACATTGACGTTATATTTATCTGCGGCTTCTGCAACAGATTGTAGCTCAAGCATAAAATTAGTTGGGTCTCTTTCGTAAGATTCCCAATAAAATACAAATCTTACATGATTCATTCCGGCCTCTGAAATTAGCCTAAAACTATCATCAAAATAGTTGGCCGGCATAATACTACCAATAGTTCTACTCTGTGGCATACTTGTATGATACCCTTTCATATTTACGCCAAAGTATTTTTGATCTGTCTGTTGACCATGCGAATAGAGCACAAATGAATTAGTTAGCAACAAGGAGAAAATGCCAATTGATAAAACTAATTTAGAACTAAAAACGTCTCTTGTTAAACTAATGCTACGCATTTGATCTAGGGTAAATATTAACATTATAAAATAGTTTCCAGCCAATCACTTGTATTAAATTGATTCGGATTGAGATTGCAGCTCATTTTTCTTAATTTATTTCCACAATCTGCCCGTTATCTGGAGCTATAGCATCAAATCCGTATTTTTCATTGATTTCAGAAGCGAATTTTGTACATGACATATCATCACCATGAACAGTTAGAACTCTTGGATTGCCTTTGATTTTGGTAAGTATTTCAAATAGTTCTTTTCTACTACTATGTCCAGAAAATTCATAATGTTTTACATCTGCGAGACTTTTCTTTGTTTTTCCATTATATGATACAAGTCCTTTTTCAAGGAGTAGTCGACCCGGTGTACCTTTACCTTGATACGATACTAATGCAATACCATTATTGGGATTTTTAGCTATTTCTTGCAAATAGAACAGTGCTGTTCCGCCTACAAGCATTCCCGCAGGAGAGATTATTACTCCTGGTTCTTTTACCAAATGTTTTCTTCTATGCCATCCTTTAACCCATTCAATTTCCGATAATATTTTCTTAAACCCGTCAGGATCTCTTAGAAATGTAGGGTTTCTTAGCATTATTTCGTTGGCTTTTAATGCCATCCCATCCATTGATATTCTATGTTTGAAATTATTAGCCTTCAAAACACATGCTATCTCTTGTGCTCTTTCTACCGAAAAGGCCGGTATGAATAGTGTTCCTCCTCTTTCAACCACTTCATAAGCAAATTGAACTAGATTTTTTTCTGATTCCTCCCTTGGGGCCTGTTCTGTTTGAGAATAGGTACTTTCAATAATTAGGATATCAACTTCGGGTAAATCTAAGTCTGCAGGTCTCAGAAGTTTTGAACCTCTTGTATTAATGTCTCCTGTGTAAAAAATACGTTTTCCTTCACTTTCTACGAGTATTGAGGAGCCCCCGATAATGTGCCCAGTTTCATGTAAAGTGATTTCCATGTTATTAACCAAATGTTTTTCCTTATATTGCAAAGTTCTTGAATGACTCATCATATTGTTCAAATCTGCATACTCAAAGGGCAAATAAAATCCAGATATTTTGAGCATGTCTTCAATAAGCAAATCAGAAAGTTCGAATGTTGGGTTTGTTCCCAACACCGAGATATTGGAGCCGGATAAAAACAGTGACGGAATATATCCTGAGTGATCCAAATGAGCATGTGTAAGAATGACTGAACTGATATCTTTTGGTCTCACGTGAATTGGAAAAGTTGGTTCTCTCTTTAACAATACGCCATAATCTAACAAAACATTAGTACTGTTTGATGTTACCAGAAATCCTGAACGTCCGACTTCTTTGCCGGAGCCTAAAATAGTTATTTTCATCTAATAATCACTTGTCTGTACAAACGGGTTTTAAGTCTTTCATTTTTCTCCTTTTAATAGTAATTAATAATAAATTAGAAACGACAGAATAAATTAGAGTTATTGTAATTATCAAAGTTGTCAAGAATCGTTATTACGGGCAATCCGGGAGTGGGAAAACGTACTATTAGCAATTTGTTAACAAAAAGGTTAGGATTTAGAATAATCAATCTAAATGAATTTGTTATAAAGAATAAGCTAGTTTTCCCTGATAAGACATTGGGTGTGTATGATGTGTATATTAAAAAAGCATCCTTATTGCTAGGAAAGGAAATCAAAAAAAATGATAATGTGATTATTTCAGGACACATTGCTCCATACTTACTGATGCCCAGTCAGGCTGATCTGGTCGTAGTCCTACGACGTTCACCGCAATTTCTTTTACAGACATTTAAGGAAAGAAAATATACTATGTTAAAAATAAGGCAGAATATAACAAGCGAGATTCTAGGAATTACGCTATATGACAGCATAAAGAAATTCGGAAAGCAAAAAATTATTGAATTTGACACGACAAAGACAACTAGTAAAGAAATTACTAAGCGTATAATTGAGGCGTTAAATGATGATTCAAAAAGGATAATGGAAAATATTGATTGGATGCCTACATTAAAACATCAACAGGATATTTTGAACCTGATATCATACTAGTTGGATCAAACATCAAATTGCTATTGCCAATATGACGACTTTTTTCCTAAATCCTCGGTCTAACAGGATTTAAATAATAAATGATGATGAGAAAAAATATCATCCGGTTTTCAAGATGAACAGGGTAAGAATTGGTGTTGATGTTGGGGGTACGTTTACCAAATCAGTAGCAATAGATATGGACACTGGTAGGATAATCGGAAAGGTTACGGTTCCGACTTCTCATTTTTCACAAGAGGGTGTATCAACAGGTATCGTAGAATCATTAATCAAGCTAATACGTAAGGAGGGAATCAATGAATCAAATATTGAATTAATATCTCATAGCACGACGCAGGCTGTAAATGCACTACTAGAAGGCGACACGACAAAGGTAGGAATTATTGGAATGGGAGTAAGCTTGGAAAAAAATGATATCATGAAAAGAACAAACCTTGGGAATGTTAAGTTAGGACCAAATAAATATTTAAAAACATGTTATAGATTTTTGGATACTTCAAAGTTTTTGGATGAAAAAGAGATTTCACAGAAAATAAAAGAATTGAAGGATGAGGGCGCAACGGTTCTCATTGTTAGTGAAGCATATGGCGTTGATGATCCTAGTAATGAACTTTACGTTATGCAAAAATCAGATTTGCCTGCAACTGCTGGTCATGAATTAACAGGAATATATGGTCTTGAAATTAGGACCTTAACTGCTGCAATAAACGCTAGTATATTATTAAAGGCCATTGGCACTGCAAAATATGTAGAAAAAGCTGTTCGTCAACAAGAAATTTCCGCTCCACTTACAATAATGAAGGGGGATGGTGGTCTAACTGATATGAATACTTTTAAGACTAAACCAATTTTGACAGTTTTATCGGGACCCGCTGCAAGTGTTGCAGGGGCTTTACTACATTTAAAAATACTTAATGGTATTTTCATAGAAGTTGGAGGTACATCAACAAATATTTGTGTCATTAAAAATGGTAAGCCTGAAGTTAAGTATGTTACTATAATGGATCATCCAACATGTATAAAATCTTTAGATGTGAAAGTGGTTGGAATTGCTGGTGGTTCTCTTGTGAGATGGTCAGGGAAAAAGATAACCGACGTTGGACCCAGATCTGCTCATATTTCCGGTTTGAAGTATTCCTGTTTCGCTGAGCTTCAAGAATTAGAGGGCGGACAAATAGTAACATTCATGCCTAGAGAAGGAGATCCGATTGATTATATTGGAATCGAAGCTGGTGCTGGTAAGAGGTTTGCAATAACCACCACTTGTGCTGCTAATGCTTTAGGAATAATCCCTGATAATGACTATGCAAAAGGGGACAAAGAATCTGCACAATTAGCGTTATCAATCTTGGGACAGAGATTGGGTATGAATATGGAAGAAGTAGCAAACAAGATTTTAGATATTTCAGCCAAAAAGATACTACAGACTATTAGAACACTAGTCAGAGAGTACAAATTAAAAGATGATAAATTTGTTTTAATAGGTGGCGGTGGTGGTGCATCAGTCCTTGTTCCACTTATTGCAAAGAAATTGGAGTGCAAGTTTAGAATAGCTGATAATTCAGAAGTCATATCCTCTATTGGTGTTTGTACTGCTTCAATTCGAGAAGAAAGGGAGAAGATAATAGACAATCCCACTCCAGATGACATATCACTTTTTATTCAGGAAGTTGAAAAAATTGCTATTTCCAAAGGTGCACTTCCTGAATCGATTTCTACTCAATCTGAATATATAAGTGAAAAATCCCTTTTACGTGTTACTGTCTATGGTAATATGAAATTAGATGTAAGTACCAAAGATGCAAAAGAAATTGATGATGAGGAAGCAGAAGTATTGGCGTGTGAGCTCTTTGGTATCAATGAAGGTGTTCATAGAATATTTAATATGAAAGATTATTACATTTTTGCTTGCGAAATACATAAAAAGAAATTGTTTTTGAAATCAAAGAAGCAGCCTGTCTTGGTACTAGATAAATATGGCCATGTGAGAGTATCTATAGAAAATGCCGATATCTACAGCGGTAGTCCTCAAGAAATGAAAGAAAAAATCGAATCTTTAATAAATGAACATGGCTTCTCTAAAGATGAACTCGCTCCACAGATACATATTGTTGATGGAAAGAGAATATTGGATTTTTCTAGCCTGTCGTCCACTGCACATGTTCTAAAAGCAGTAACAGATGAATTAGATAAAACTGTTAACAATCAGGTAACGATAATTATCAAAGTATAGGGATAGGGAATACTTGCCAAAAAGAAAGTATCAATGAACTGAGAAATAATTTGATATAATGCTACTTAGATCAACTTTAGCAAATTCATTGGGAATTGAATTTGTAGATATTATCTCCTTTATCCCGGCCTTGAATAATTTTTCTTTGGCATCATCGAGTAAGAGTGCATGGGTACAAGCGACATATACATCGCCAATTTTATTTTTTTTCAGAATTTCGGTCGCTTTTATAATACTACTACCAGTACTTATCATATCATCCACAATAAGAGCGTCTCTATTTTCTAATGGTAGTTGTTCACTAAGTGTAATCGAAACGTCGCCTGTGTATCTATCTCGTGTTTTGACTAAAGATAGCATATCTAAATCGATAACTCTTGCAAATTTCTTTGCTCTTTCTATTCCTCCTTCATCCGGGGAAATGACTATTGGCTTGTTCAAAGTAAAATTTTTCTTGACATAACTAGCTAATGATGGGATAGCGCTTAGATCCACTGTTTCAAAAGAGTAATTTAGTGATTCAGGACTATGGGTATCAATAGTGATTAACTTTGTGGTTCCTAATGATGCCAAAATTCGTCCAATTAGATTAATAGTTACTATCTCTCCGTCAACAAATACTTTATCTTGTCTTGCGTATGCCAAATAGGGATTGACAACACAAATATCGCTGGCGCCATCTTGCTTACATTTATGGATAATCATGAACAGTTGCATGAGATGCTGATCAATAGGAGGATATGTGGAATGAATGATGATGCAATTCCTTTTGGCCATGTTATCAAGTCTGATTTTGCTTTCTCCGTCTGCAAATGTACGTAATTCAGTATTTTTATACGGCACCTCCAGATCCAATGAAATATTTTTTGCAAGAGATGAGTTTCGATTATCTGAAATAATTACAGTATTGTTTTTTTCCAATGTAAGAATATGAAAATATTTTTTGATCAACTATTTAAAAGTGTTAAATTTAGTTTCATCAATTGTGTTATTCTGTGTATGGAATGTTAAATGTTTTCATGTCTTCAGCTATATCCACATTGCTGTGAATAGTTCTTGCTTCCTCCAGGAGTACACTTGAATCATCGTATCTTGAACTGAAATGGGTGAGAATTAACTTGCTACAGTTTGATTCCTTGGCAAGCATAGCAGCCTCAGTAGAAGTTGAATGAAATGTCTCTATTGCCTTGGTTTGGTAATCATGATTGTAAGTTGATTCGAAAATTAGGATATCACATGAATTAAAAAAATCTTTAAGTTCAGGGGACGGTCTGGTATCCCCAGACACACCTATTTTACGTCCTTTTCTTTTGGGCCCAACTACCTCATTTGATTTTATTAATTTTCCATCAACAAGTACATCTTCACCATGCTGTAACCTTTGATACAATTCTCCTTTAGGAATGGAGAGCTTGGAAGCTTTCTCAACATCAAATACCCCGGGTCTGGGATGCTCAGTAATGCAAAAGGAAAATGCAGGTATTGAGTGGTCAGCATTACAACAACTAACCTGGTAATCATCTTCAGATGCGATTATTCCTTCCTTATCAATTGCGTGAATAACTATTTCAAACGCTAATCCAATATTGATGATACGAAAATTCTCGTGAATAAACTCTCTTAATCTCGGTTCTCCATATACATCAATTTTTTTTGTGCGTCCCAAAAGAGACATGGTTTGGAAAAAACCTATTAGTCCTAAACAATGGTCAATATGCAAATGAGTTATGAAAATCTTCATTTTCTTATTTATTCCTAATTTTGCTTGAAGGAAATTTTTTTGCATTCCTTCACCTGCATCAAAAATCAATAATTCCCCTCCCCTTTTAACCACTATAGATGATAAACACCTTTTTTCAGTTGGAATGGCTGCGGATGTTCCAAGAAAAACGATCTTCATGTCGGCCATAAATATTACATCATTAATTGATTTGGTAAATTATAAGAGTTTGTTTGAATAGTAACATAAGGAAAAACCATAAAGATCGAGTATATTGAACTTTTAAACATTATCCAATTGAAACTAACCTATTATTTTGAAAAAATCTTTTAAGAGTAGCTTTTGATTTTGAGATAGAACATCAAAGGATTCGATAAATTCCTTTTCTATAGAAATCTGTTCTTTTAAAACAGAACGAAATTTATCGATAGTTATAGGTGTTATGGTATCAATTTCACCAGTAGTGTAAGCGTAAATATATGTACTAATAATTTTTATTACAAATGAGGGTATTGTTTTTAATAAGAGTAAAATACTCTTTTTCATGACGTCATTACCAGAAATATTACTATTCATATTATTGAAGTAAGACTCGAGTATTGTAGTTCTGATATTTCCCAGTTCTTCAATGGACGACGCAACTAAAATTCCTGTTTCTGTCAATTCATAGAATGGAACTCCTTCTAATTGGAGTGCCTTTGGCCCACGCCTTAGAGGCAGACGACCTGCTTCTTTAACCACTCCTGAAGGTATCAATACTTCATCAAGATCCTTGAATATTCCAGAATAGATATTCTGCCAAAGAATACCATTACTTTTTGCAATTGCGTGTGCAATGGCAGTTCGAGTTTTTAATTCGGGATTTTTTTCCACTGCCAGATGAGTGATAATGCCCCTTTGTCTTTTAGCCTCACCCGTGAATTTATTTTTCTTTGTTTTAAAAGTATCAAAGATTGCAATGTGAGGTGTTTTGTGCCTCAAAGGATGCTTTCACCAGCTACTAGGAGCATATTTTCAAATTATCAATCAAGTCTTTTATATTCTAATTGTATGATTTTCTGATTATTGTTTAGTACTTGCTATAAATAGAAAAATATTCAATTTATGTGAATTTTTATGTCAAAATTATAATTTTTAGATAATTGCTAATTAGCAAGAAATCTCAAATTAACACGGACCAACTTGTAGTTACATAAAATCAATAATTGTGTGCTGATCCTTTACATCCTGTTTAAACAACAGATTTAATTCCGCTTGCAATGTGTCTATTCTGCTAGTTAGATATTCGTTTATCTTAAATTCTGAGCAAATATTTAGTGCGGTTTGGACATATTTCTCAACGGAACCTCGTGATACTGTTTGTAATAATTCATTATGGCATTCCAGGCACCTACCAACTAATGGCATCCTTCTGTATTTTTGTCCACATTTAGTACACCTAAATGATTGTGATGAATAGGCTCTCAAATTCCCCATGATATCAGGTAAGATATGAGTTGTTAGGACCATTGCCATTACTTCATCAGCATCAACAGCATTAATTAATTTGGCAGTAGTTATTTGCATCTTTAATTTTTCTTCCATCGTGTCTAAAGTTGAATACAAGCTATGTGATTCATCCAGCATAATATTATCAGTGAAATGAGTAAATTTATAATCAAAGAATTGATTTGGTTGCCCCAGACGCTTTTTGACTAGGTCAATGTTATCGATTACATTGGTCTTTTCCATATCCCATGAAGATCTATAGAAATCCAATGGATATTTTTCGTCGACATCTATGTTGTGGGCTTGCCTCTGAACTTCGTGTGGAAATACTAAAGGCTGGATAAGTAATGGTGCATCCATTAATCCACCAATTCTATCGGGTAGATATTCCTTGGAAAAATTTAGAAAGATATCCATTAGTAACATTATAGAATCTGCATCGCCATCACAATCTCTTCGTTTGGCAGAATGCCAGATTGGTGAACCAAGACAAACCTGAGAATTGACAAATCCGATAACTCTACCAATTATTCCTACAGATGTATGTGGTGCTAGACCGACAACTAAGTGTCCTATCAGGTCATCTATTGAATTTATCTTGTAAAATGCTTCAATCCCATAAAATCGAGTCAATTCTTCATCTACAAACTGAGCAATTTTTATGAGGTGCTCTGCGGCATGAATTGGTATTACTATATCCTGTATGAATAGTTCTACTAGTTGTTCTGATGATTCCAATTCATTACCTATATGATCTTTTAGATATCCTAGAGTCCTTAGTTTTGCAATATCTGTTTTGATCCATTTTGGTTTGAAGTGAGTTAGAGGTTCATTTGTTGCGTCAAATCGTATGGTTCCATCCTTGAATGTATAGAGATTGTGTTTCTGTCTAAGAATGCCCTTTTCTAGAGGTTCTGCGCATCTATTCTTACCCATTAAAGTCTTAACTCCTTTTAAGGGCTCAAATGGTTGTATGCTAAGATGCTTCTTTGCTTTTTCAACTGCAAGTTTGAGAGGATAGCTTGTTGGCGAATGTGTTTTTAAACGGTTTCCGCAAACAGGACATACTTCTGTTGATTCATTACCATTTACTTCGTACTTGCAGCTGGAACACATTATTCTAATTGGAGTATTAGCGCTGCAATCTTGACAGCAAACAGAAATGGACGGCGATTTACAATTGCTGCAGATTCTGTTTGCAATCTCAATATAAAGTGGTTTTTGCATTGCTTTAAGAATATCTCTAGTTGGGCCGCCATTGGTACCTATGGGGAATAGGACATGAACGGGAGGTTTCATTTTTCTATCAGCTGCCTTTTCCGGTCGTCCTACACGAACAGCAATCGAAGAAGAGAATTTTTCTTTTATACTAACCTTTAGTAACGTAGAAACACGATCTAAAATATGTGTTTTAATATAATTCGGATCAAAGTCGGATGGAATTGTTGATCTTAGGAATGTATCAAGATCAGGTCCATATTCCTGGCATCTTGCAGTCAACATAGTTAGAATATGTAGTTGATCGGGATCATCTATTCTTATTTTGGTGTTGTCAAGACAAAGCGAATGAGATATCCCAAGTTTTTCAAAAATTTCCTTTATTCTTGAGTCATTAGTAAAGAGCTTTTCTTTAGAGTTTTTTATTATTTCTTTGTGTTCCAGTAAGTTGATGATTAGACTCTCAAATTCATCTTCTGTTAAGGCACTCCAATAAAAAACATATCCAGGATAAAATGGAATATCAAAATGTTGGCTAATTTTGAATGCTTCTATAACAGATGGCCTTTTTTCTAATGGATAGTGTGTTAACTCAATCAATCTTTGACTCTCAAAACTTGTCAAGTATGAATCTGGATCCGTTTTGCTTAGCCTATCATCGAGCTCAAGAGCCCAGATTTCTTCTACATAGGATGAGGGAAGTAACTGGGTGTTGTTTTCGAGAAAGTCGCCATAGCTTATCAGAATATCTCCAAGATAAAGAATTTTTGTAATTTTGTTGACTACCGATTTTGCGTCGTTAATTGTTTTTATCTTCATGACACTCCCGTCGCTTAGTTTTACTATTGGTGGTTCGATACTATCTACAAGAGCTATAGTAGAAGCTTTACCTGGTGCATCTATTTTTATTTGTGTACCAACAGCAATTGCATAACTTAGTAAAATTGGAATTGTTGGATGTATTCCAATCGTGGAAAATCCTGTATTACAGCTTCTTCCATAACGCAATCTAAAACCGCCAATTTTTTTCTGCATTGAAAGTACAGGTCTTCCAGTTATGACTTCAGTCATTCTGTGAGATACTGTGTCATCTTCTGGAGTTTGAATAGCTCCTTCTAGATTCTTAAGCCAATCCCATCCTTCCAATTTTAGGGTTTCAACAATCTTCAATAGCTTTCGACTTCTACCTATCAAACCATCATTCATCACTCTTAGTGCACCACCACGAACTCTATTAGTAGCAACTCTCTGAAGATTTCTGTGTCCTATTACTTCTACAGGATCTGTGTCCACTCCATCAATTTCTACAGGAAGAGAATCTATACAACGTATAACGTCCTTATCAGAAACTTTGAATTGGAAGTTGCCGACCTCCCTTTCATAAATCCTTAATTCTTCAACATATCTACTAATTTCATCATCAAATGAATTTGCAATATACTTATCTAATCCAATAACTTTCCTGACATGATCTGCGATAAGCATTGTTACTGCAGCTTCAGTTCCTCCTGCTGACCTTATTGGTCCAGCAAATGAAACGGACAAATATTGAGTTCTATTGGCATTTGTCTTTATCTTGACATCATAAATCCCCTGCAATGGTGCCACTGTGACACCTTCTGTAACAACAGACAGTCCTACCCTTACCGCATTGTTTAGTTTCTCCTCAATAGTTGTGCCCCCATATTTACCGAGGACTATTTCTTCGGATATCTTTAGTGCAGTTAGTTCTTTTCCTAGTTTTGGGAGAAGTGTTCTTAACCTATTTGAAATGTCAATTTCGTGTATTTTTGCTATTCTGTCTGGTAAATCATACCCAATTTGGGATTCTACTTTTTCGGAAATATCAAATCCGTGTTCTTTAGCTTTTTGCGCAGTAGAAATTGAATCTTCAATATATTGTGAAATATTCTTGTGATACTTTACGTAACTTGCAGGAATTTGTACATCATTGCTTTTGCTCCTGGTATTGGTACTCAATTTCTTATTGCTTTCATAATATTAACAAATTCTGATTCCCAGTCCTTTTCTCTTTCAATCATGGTTCCAATAACGATAATGTCAGCACCAGCATCTGATATTTTTTTAGCCGTCTCAGCTGAATTGATTCCACCACCAACAATCAAAATTCCCTTGTAGAATTTTCTCACAATGCTCACCATCTCAGGTGGAATATTCTGTGATGCTCCTGAGCCTGCTTCGAGATACAAAAAACGCATACCCATATATAAAGCTGCCAGTGCGTACATCACAGCAATATTTGCCTTGCCGAAAGGAATCGATTTGGCTTGACCTATGAACCATGCAGTGGAACCGTCACCAATGATAAGATAACCTGTTGGAATGGCTTCTATGTTATACTTGTTGACGACTAGTGCACCTTGTGCCTGGGCTCCTGTGATATAATAAGGATTTTCAGAGTTAAGTAATGAACTAAACAATATTGCATCTGCAGCTGGTGATATTCCTGTGATATTCCCTGGAAACAAAATGATGGGGAGCCTGACATTACTCTTTAACTCTGTCACAAAGTTCGATAATTCAATTTGATCTGATGTTGATGAGCCACCGACTAGGATTGCTGAAGCTCCTAGTTGTTCTAATCTTTTAGCAAGCTCTATGGTCTTGGAAGTGTTTTCGGAGTCGATAAGTGGAAAGCATAATGTTTTTTGTTTCTTGATTTCGTTCACAATGTATTTTTCGGTGCTTCGTATTTCCATCATTTCTCACAAAGTATCTACTCGTATAATAATAATCTCATTGGAAAATATAGATAATCACACCAGAGTCAAATTGCATTCAAATGACTACAATAAGTTAATAATATCGTACTATACAAATTTGTATAGTAAATGGAAAAAAGCAATTTAAATTATATATCAATTTTGAACCATTTTATTGCAAATTCTATATTAACTGAAAAACAAGCATCAATTATTTATAACAAAGTTATGAAGACAAAACCCAGCAAAAAGATGAGTTCTGGTGCGTATTATCGACAATTAGCACAATGTAGAGCAAAGATTAGAAAGATTGTTTACTCACTTTTGCTGTTGCGTCTGTTAAGTGTTTTAGATACAGGAACATTTTCTGTGTTGGACCAACTAAATAATCAATTGAATGTGATGTGGAATAAGCGAAGTGATGAAATTGATAATACTACAATGAATAATGTGACAACATTGATTGATGATGTGATAACAAAGCTCGTATTGATATAGAAAATTTTAATAAATATGCTACTAAATCACATGATATCACATGAATCTGTTCGATCT
Source organism: Nitrososphaeraceae archaeon (assembly GCA_035253865.1). Taxonomy (GTDB): domain Archaea; phylum Thermoproteota; class Nitrososphaeria; order Nitrososphaerales; family Nitrososphaeraceae; genus TA-21. The sequence goes on from DATFBL010000016.1 coordinate 15,014, forward strand.
TAGCTTTCAATATACGGTATCAGATATTTTGATCTCTATCACACTTTTCGTCTTATCATTTGCCGCCTTCTTCTATTTTGGGTTTTTCAGAGATTCGAAAGAACGTGAAAGGGAGAATCACAAGTTCAAAGACATGTTGATTGAGGGATATTTCCATAAATTTGATGAATATAATGAAATTATTTCAGATATTCGGGCCAAATTGGATATGATTGAAATCAAAGTAGGTTCTGTGGATAATAAAAGCGGCATGCAAAACGACAATATTAATATCGGTGATGTGGACTCTAAAAAGTCACAAAATATATCACATTCCCTGATACCTGTGACAAGTGATGTGATTGTCACTCACAACATAGATGAAGAAAGAGATGAAGAATTAAGAGTCAATACTGTTGATTCCATACTCCAGATGCTTGAAGTACCACTGACATCTAGAGAAATTCAAAGAAGAATTAACAAGTCACGTGAACATACGTCTCGATTGTTAAAAAAACTATATTCTGAAAACATAATTATGAGGGATAAGAGCACCAGACCTTTCAAATATAAAATTACAAACGAAGGTCGTAAACTGTTGGAACGGACAGCAAATTCGAGTCGTTAGGTTTCTCATAATTCTCTCTAAAATTATTGAGGTTCTCTTTAATCAAAGTGTATACCCACTGTTTGCCATTTTTTGATCTATTAAGCTGTTTTTTAAAATAAAACCTAGATAAGTAGATAGATATCACACTCAATTGAATCGATTCGTAATACAAATCATGGTAAATTCTTAGTATATCAGAGGAAGTAAATGTATGATATCTAAAATTCTCAATAATCAAATTCCATAACTTGGAACCTAGTTTCGTGTCACTTTCCCTACGTTCAAAGCTGCCCTCATAGCTTCCATCTATGGAGTTTTTATCAAATAACTGAACGAATTCTATTACATTCATTAGCTTTTCTTTCGTTAGGGCGCCCTGTAGGGTTAAATTGTATTTTTCCCCATTCTCGTCTTCCAATTCAATTTTGATCTTCCTCCTCGCTGTTGACAGATCGGGACATGATATCACATCACACTTAACAATTAAAGTGATTAACAAATTAACTAAGAGCTCAGCTTTTGTTAACTGAAATTTGCGCTATAATTCAGATGTATTTTATAATCTGTAGTTATCGTTTTTCCATCTTCCTTACACAAATATTTTCCAGTCGAAATAGAGGGGTTATTTTGTTTACTTAACAATGTTGATTTCTGTTAACTACCCTCCAATGGAAATAGAGGGGTTATTTTTGCTTCTTTTTAATAAATTAAATTAACAAACATAACATTTGTTAGTTGCACCCCTGCATTTCTCTTTGAAGATTGATTCAATTCAAGTCATCTTTTAGAAGATATAACAATTAACAAACAAAACAAACAAAATTGATTCAGGCGTTTTTATTTTATATACATGCCACTTACTAAATGAGTTTATTATATTGAGATACAGAAGAAAAAGAGGGGTGTCAGAGGTGTATGTATTTGGATGATGACATCTTAGACACTATTTTTGACAGCGCGATTAAAAACAAAAACATAATCAAAAATAGACAGGTCCTAACTATTGATTATGTACCTGATAAGCTGTTGTTTAGGACTAAAGAAAGTACGGCAATCGCGCAATCTTTATCCGTCATACTAAAAAAAGGTCGTCCGTCTAACTTGTTAATTTTTGGAAAACCAGGAACTGGGAAGACTGCAGTGGTAAAGAATGTTATTGAGCACCTTTATAACAAGACCAAAGAATTGGATATTAATCTAAGAGTTCCGTTTATCAATGCAAAAAATTCAAACACACCATACAAGATTCTGTACGAAATCGCAGAGTTATTGGGCATCAACAAGGAGGAAAGAAAAATGCAGGTCTATTTTACCGGACTGTCAATGAGCGAAGCGACCGATAGAATTCTTGACTTCATAAGACGCAAGTCTATCAAAGTTGTACTTGTCATTGATGAAATAGATTCTCTTGTTAACAGAAAAGGTGATGACATACTGTATAACTTTACAAGAGCTAATGAAAGGATTTCTTCTGATCAGTTCATTAGTTTGATAGGAATTTCAAATAGCTTAACATTCAAAGACAAATTAGATCCACGAGTAAAAAGTAGTTTGAGCGAAGAGGAACTGGTTTTTAACCCTTACACTATAGAACAATTAAAGCAAATTCTAATTGATAGATGCAAACTAGCCTTCTATGATAATGTTATTCCAAGTGGTGTAATCAATCTATGCGCCGCAATTGCTGGTAGAGAAACCGGTGATGCTCGGAAGGCCATAGATCTTTTGAGGGTGGCTGCTGAAATAGCAGAAACGTCAATGACATTGAAAATTAGCGAGGAACATATTAGAAGTGCGCAACAAAAAATTGATAGCGACACCAACCTCGAGATCCTGAAGAATTCAACTTTACATACCAAATTAGTAATACTTGCAATAATAAAATCCAAGAACGGAAGTACTGGAGAAATTTACACAATCTATCAAGATTATTGTTCACGAATTCAACAGGAAGCGCTGACACAAAGAAGAATGACACA
>DATFBL010000017.1:0-9463 GCA_035253865.1 Nitrososphaeraceae archaeon
ATGAAGAGCAAACAAATGAAGAAAATGGAAATGGAGATGGAAATGCAGAAAACGGTGAAAGCGAAGTAACACAAAATGCTACAATGCTCAATACTACTGGCGGTAACACCACTGGTAACGGAACAACGATGGCTGGAAACATGACCGGCAATATGACTGGCGACATGGGTGGAAATTCCACCATGGGTAGCTAGTCATTAAACATTTCTTTTTTCTCTTTTTTATTATAAAACAAAATTCAAATTACTTTTAATTCAATCAGTCAAGTATTCAATTATTTTCAGGCACTTGCATTGCTATTTGAAAATGAGACTTTGCAAGGTAATCTACTGACAACAATAAATCATAGTTTGATTTATTTGAAAATAATGATATGTTTTGCAATCATATCAAATAATACCAATGTCAATTGATTGGCTTTGTTTACAAACTGAAAGGAATATAATGACTGTATATTTAAAATTTCTAAGATCCATGAAAAACCTGATAACGCGCGTAGGAAACCACGAAATAGTAAATGAAGGAGATTTCAAGTATATTATCAAAAAGGATGAATCAAGGGGGATGATGGTTCCAGTTACAATTTATGCAGACGAAAAATTGGTTTCAAAAATGGCGTTAGACAGGACAATAGACCAGGCTGCTAACGTTGCAACATTGAAGGGTGTAATGAAGCATGTAATTGTATTGCCCGATGGGCATGAAGGTTATGGTTTTCCCGTAGGAGGAGTAGCAGGAATGGATCTGGAAGAAGGTGTAATAAGTCCTGGAGGAGTAGGATATGACATTAACTGTGGTGTTAGATTAATTAGAACTAATTTAAGTGAACCTGATGTTAGACCAAAGCTCAAGGATCTTGTGAACGAGTTATTTCGTGCCATTCCATCTGGCGTAGGAAGTTCAAGTTCAAGAAAGGTAACAGGATCCGAGCTGGACGAATTACTAATTGAAGGTGTAAAATGGACTGTTCAAAAGGGATATGGTTGGGATTCTGACATTGACGTATGTGAAGAAAATGGTTGCATGAAAGGAGCAGATCCTGTACATGTTTCGGATCTTGCTCGGAAAAGAGGAGGACCCCAATTGGGCACACTTGGTTCAGGAAACCATTTTCTTGAAATACAAAGGATAGACAAGATTTTCGATGAAAAAGCAGCAGCAGCTATGGGGATTGAAGAAGGTCAAGTCACTGTATTGATACACTGTGGATCTAGGGGATTTGGACATCAGGTTTGCACCGATTATTTGAAAGTTTCTGAAAAAAAAATAAGGGAATCTGGAATGAATATAATAGATAGAGAACTTGCCTGCGTTCCTAACAATTCTCAAGAAGGTGAGAGCTATAGGAAAGCAATGTATTCCGCATTGAATTTTGCTTGGTCAAATCGACAGATGATTACACATTGGACACGTAGTACATTTGAAAAGATAATGGGAATGACTGAAGGTGATATTGACATGAAGTTAGTGTACGACGTTTCACATAATATAGCCAAAGTGGAAAGGCATGCAATAGATGGTGAAGGAACTAGGGACCTCGTAATACATAGAAAAGGAGCCACGAGAGCTTTTCCAGCAGGCGATAGTCATATTCCAGACAAGTATCGCAACATTGGTCAACCCGTTTTTATTCCTGGTTCAATGGGGACAGCAAGCTGGATTCTGCTTGGAAATTCAAAATCATTAGAATTGAGTTTTGGTTCTACTGCACATGGTGCGGGTAGAACAATGTCTAGGTCTGCAGCTAGGCGAAGTTATACAACAGATAGTGTAAGAAAAAATTTAGAGTTAAAAGGAGTTTACATTAAGGCACTCAGCAAGGAAGGAATGGTTGAAGAAACACCCGAAGCTTACAAAGATGTAGATTCAGTTGTTGAGGTGTCACACTCACTAGGTATTGCAACAAAGGTTGCGCGTTTAGTTCCAATCGGGGTGATTAAAGGATGAGTCAAGATGATGAAGATCCAGAGATAGCGATAATTAAAGCCCGAAAAATGAAGCAGTTGAAAGAAAAGGCAGCTTTGATTGAGAAAACCAAGGGGGATGAAACAAAATCAAATATGACAAAAACAAATGATAAGGAGATAGTTCTGAAATACTTGTATGATAGAGCAGATGAAGTACTCCGGCTAGCAGAATTACAATATCCAATGCAGACAGAAATAATAATAAAGAGAATTGCCGAGCTTATTAAAACCGGAGAGATAGATTCGCTCATATCTGGAGGAGAATTATTGGCCATCTTCCGTTCTGTGGGATTGCGTGTTCGAGTTGATACTAATATTAGAATTGAAGATCATGGAAAATTTATCTCATTCGGAGAGAAATTAAAGGAAGGAATCTGAATATCTTACGCTTGATTTAGTGATTTGAAAAATAATGTTACCAGAAAAAAATCACTCAGCAGTTTTTAGTGGACCAAAGAATTTCAAAATTATGGATTTGCCTATTTCTCGAAAGGATAAAGATGTTCTGCTAAAAACTTTGTCATGTGCAGTTTGCGGCTATGATGTACGTGTCTTTAGAGAAGGTCACAAGAAGGTTAGACCTCCCATTGTTTTAGGCCACGAGATATGTGCAAGGACGTTAAATGCATTAAGTTTACCAAATGATCAAGTAATTCCTGAAGGTAAAAGAGTAATTGTTTCCCCACTTATACCTTGTTTAAATTGTCATCATTGCAATGCAGGACACTTTAATTCCTGCGATAACCTTAACGAAATTGGATCAAGTATTAACGGTGGATTTGCTGACTACATAACCATTCCAAACAATAATTTACTAATTAACGGGATCATTCCTATTGAAGATAACATACTTGATGATGAAGCATCACTCATAGAGCCGCTATCTTGCTGCCTTAATGCACATCTGAATTTTAATATCCCAATTAGTGATGAATTTGTAATAATTATTGGGGATGGTCCAATTGGATTAATACACTTGCAAATATCAAAACTGTATGGTGCCAAGACTATTGTTGTGGGCAAGATTCCCTCAAGATTAAGTGAGGCAAAATCAATCGGCGCAGATCTGGTACTTATGAACAATGAACCAGAAGAATCGGTAAAAAAAATTTGGGACTACACTTACGGGAGAGGTGGAAGATTGATTATTGTAGCTACAAGCAATCCTGAAGGTATTGATTTGGCACTTAAACTAGCCGGAAAAAATTCATTGATTAGTTTATTTGCTGGTACATCTAAGAATAAGATCTTAAGTATTGATCCAAACTTACTTCATTACAATCAAATCACTGTAAGTGGAAGCTTTAGCTCTACTCCCAAAGTATTGAAAAAGGCCATGAAACTGGTGCATGAGCAGAAGATTGATTTAAAAAGACTGATCACTCATCGCTTCGCGCTTGATGAGATTGACAGAGCATTTAATGCAACTGAAGGTTTCAACGGATTAAGGTCAGTCATAAATTCCTTTTAAGATCAGTTTGATGCACTAGTCGTCTCCGGTACTAGTTCGTATTTGGATTTATATCCTCTCGGGTTTATCATAAGTCCATTGTAATTAAAGGTTGACGAGTTACCTATGATAACCGTGGTAATCATCCCCAGCATATCATTGTAATCAAGCAGTTTCTCTAAAGTGGTAACCACTATCTTCTGACTATCACGGAATGCACCCTTCACAATTGCAACAGGTGTATCTGGTTTTCTATATTTGAGAAAGATGTCTTTTGTATCCTTAAGCTGATGAACTCTCTTTTTACTAGCAGGATTGTAGATTACAGTTACATAATCTCCCAGAGCAGCAGCTTCTACTCTTTTAACAATAATCTCCCAGGGAACAAGAAGATCACTCATGCTCACTACTGCAAAATCAGTCATCAACGGAGAACCAATTAGCGCTGAACAAGAGTTTAAAGATGAAACGCCTGGAACACATTCAACATAGATTCCCTTATCATGTTTCCACTTCTTATCCGCAAGAATTTCATAAATTAACCCTACCATTCCGTAAATCCCCGGGTCTCCTGACGAAACCAATGAAACTATCCTTCCTCTTTCAGCAAATTCAATTGCTTGATTAGCTCTATCAACTTCCTGCGTCATTGGATATCGATAAACTTCTTTACCCTGAATTAGATCCTCAACTAATGAAACATAAGTATCATACCCTACTATGATTTCACTTTCTTCGATAACCTGTTTGGCCCTAAATGTCATATGATCATGATGTCCTGGACCGACGCCTACCACATACAGCCTTCCCTTGGTATTTTGCATATGTACAATAGAGATTCCAAGAATGATATAATATTATTTCTAATCCTAGACTCTACACTCTTAATTCTACTGTACCTACATGTGGACTATATTGAAAATCTTAAAATAAAATCCATATCATTGTAATAATATGACAGTATTGGATGAATTTGCTAAGACATCGTTAGATAAGATAATAGACAACGTACTATCTTGCCTTCCGCTAATAGAAAACATGTTCAAAGATCAAAATAATGAATTTAGAAAAAAGATTGGAATAGAAAACAAAAGGGACTTTGTGCTAGGATCTGTTTGGTGCATCATACTGGAGAAGTATATTATTGCTAACTATACTCACTCGGGGAAGACCATTAATTATGAGAGTGGGTTGGAAGCTAGCGATTATGTATTAGAAAAGATTTCTAGATCAGATATATTGATGTCAATCAAAAATATTTGATGATAAACTGTTTGGATAATTCTCTATTTTGAACTACTTGTTTTAATACGTTAAATCTGGGATTGTTCTATTTCATGAAAATTAATTAATGGGAGTTGGCAAATTCATCATTCTATATTGGAAAAAAATCTGGAACATCCAGAATCCTTCAAACTGGGTATCACAACAATTTATGCAATTGTAATTGCATTAAGCATTGACGCTTCAAAGTCTACTTTTATTCCGTTCTATTCGATACCGGCCAATCTCTTAAATGCTGTTATTCTCTTTTATGGATACTTCTTTATAATAACAGGTTGGATTGAATATCATTTCCTAGCACAAAAATTTGAGGGAATAAGCAGAGCTTTATTGTCAAGTTTTATAATAGAGCTGGGAATACTGTTCCTTTTCTATTATGTCATTATCGCAGGGAGTGAAGATGGCCCGGACTATTTGATCCCCGATGTTTATTTATTTGTCACGCCTCTTATCTTTCTCCTTTTGACTATAAAGGATATTTATAGAGGTGGTAACTCCAAAAATGGAAACTTAGTTACTTACACGAACTTGTCTAGAAACTTTCTTTTTATTTCTATCATTGTTTCTTTGTCATATCTTGCAGAGACATACGCTACTGGTTTTCAATCTTTTGGGGCTTTTGCATTCTATAGAGACTTGATATTTGCATTTTTGATTCTAATACTGATAGTTGTTTATAGAGTATTGAGGTGGCGAGAAATTAATTCTGCGATTGCATCTTCCTGATTGAGTAAACAATTTAATGACCGAATTTGCTAAATTGAACTTGAATACAATACTCATATGTAAGATAATTTTTTAGAGGCCAAATCATAGTTGTATTAATGTACAATAGAATGGCAGCAATACCTTCATACAAGTCTAATTACGTCTATTTATAAAGAAGGAATTAACAAGCCTATTATGTACTATGGAGAAGGTCATCTTTACCGATATTGATGGAACATTACTTGATTCTCGTTTTCCGGACATAAATAAAATGAAAGAATTGGTAGAAATGACTTTACGGAATGGGATCCATCTTATATTTTGTTCCTCAAAAACAGAACTAGAGCAAAATAAAATCAAATCCGAAGTTTATTTACACGAACCATATATTGTAGAGAATGGAGGTGCTACAATAATTCCAGTAGATTATTTTAAGAAAACCAAGATCAATAATTCAAGGATTTCTCAAAATAATTACATTATTGAAACTGGCGGCCCCGCAATTAAAATTAGATCTCTTCTAAAAAAAATAAAGGACAAATATGATATCGACTTTATAGGAGTATCTGATATTTCTGTATCCGAACTTTCGAAAATTACTAAACTCTCTCAAGAATACGCTAGTAGGATGATGGATCGGAAATATAGTGAAACTATAGTTCAGATAAATAACATGGACTTTACAGATTTCGCAAAAATTATTGAAAAGGAAGGTTTAAAAATCATACCAGGAAATCAATATTTTGATATTACTATAGGTAACGATAAAGGAACAGGAGTCAGTATTTTAATTGACACTTTTCGTGAAGAATATGCAAATAATGTTATTTTCTTTGGGATTGGTGATAGTAGGAATGATGAGCCCATGTTAACTCTAGTGGATATTCCCATGTTAGTCCAAAAATTCGATGGTAATTGGGATAATTTACAATTTGACAAGCTACATAAGATTAATGGTATAGGTTCAAAGGGATGGGAAATTGCTCTTGAACTTGTTCTTAAATATCAGGATGAAAGGCCATAATCGTCAAATACTATATTATTTTTTGAAATTTAAGTTAAGGTATTAATATTTATAATTAAACGGAAAATTCCGTCTGTTTTATTAATCTAGGACGTTAATCGCTTTTAAATTTTACCGACTCAAATAGGTAGGTCTTCTACTTGCAATAACAAATCTATTTTCACTATCAATAAAATGACAATTATCTTGGGCTAAAATCCGGACATCTACATTTCAGACATGGATATTTTATTTCCGTTCCTAACAAGTGCTGATGGTTCTCTCTATCATGACCACACATGCATGAGTCAGACTTTGATTCCACATATATCTATAAAAAAAATAATTTATTATATTATCGATCCCTGCCTTATTAGAAATTAAAGAAAATTTTTTAGGACGTTTTTACGAATATATTTATACGTCTCACAGCCCTGATGGGAGGACAACTTGCGTTCAGCGAGTGTATCCATTTCATTCCTCCCATCAGATTTTGAAACTCAACTCGTGACATATTCTTATTATTTGTTGTTCACTCATAAGTCGATGGCAGAAGACGAAGACGCAGATATAATCTCAAAAGTGGAGAAAAAAAAGGCCGATCCCGAAAGAGAAGCCCCAAATAATTACAGTAAATATGCAGTAGGCGGAGAATCTAAAGAAGTTCCAGCATCATCCGGATTAGATGAAAACGATAATTTTGTTCATAGAAGACAACAGAATCAGCCAAAACAAAAAAACAGTATAAACAGGTAAAGATCCCTACTTTAGTCGGTGTAAATTTAACCATAATTGCATATTTCCATTCTCTAGGTTCTTTTCATATTTTTTCGTCGTTTTATTTTCGTTATGACATAATTCAAAATAACCATTTGATCCTTTAACCCGTTCTTTTTCCAAACCAGTTTATAGACAACAATCGAAATCAGATACCATATTATAGAGTTGACAATGATGGTCACAGCGAAACCCCAGAAGTAAGTCATTATCACGCCAGTTATTGTACCACCTATTAGAAACGGAATTTGCCGCTTAATGGCCGACAGTACCTCACTATTCATACTTTACGCACTATTACACAACAAGTCTTATTAGCGATAATTTGAAGGAGAGCGAGTTATATTATAAGCAATTGCGTCCGTTACGACGGTCGGAGCAGATTAGGTAAAGTAAATTTTTTATATCGTTTTTACGATATTAGAATACTTATCCTCACTGATAGGAGGGCTTTTTCTCTTGATGTCGTGGGATACTTGTGAACGAATCCGTTTGCAATTGTTCCCTCCTATCAGATAAGTTTTTAATATTTTGTTGAGTATAATATTCCAAACATAACACCATTGCCACGCTTCATCCTGGTGGGCCTATCAACTTCTTGTCAGTGGCCCATCAGTGTTCTTATTTTAAGATTAGTCAGACCGAACGTTATCAAAAATATGGGCTTCAAGTGGATGCAACGGGCATAGTTTGATCCATCCAACATTCATAACATCCTTCGAAGTCTAATTGATAAACTTCCTTTTCTTTATTGTTACAAATTGGACATATTTCATCCATAGGACAATTTTCAATAGTTACTCATATATTTTTGTTATCCTGAAACCTTACTTCTTTTTCATTCACATTTTAAGCCCTTATATTTTATTTTTAACGTATTATCTATAATGGTGAACCTATTATCTAGCAAGATAAAAGTAGGCAAAATAAGCGATGCTAAAGTTATTGGATTAGTCTCTCTTATTACGGCAGTCGTATTAACAGTATCAATTGTTGTGATGAATGAGACCCTGACTAAATAACTTTTTAATATTTTATTGTGAATTAAACAATAACGTAACACCTATCATACATTCGCCTGGCGGGGCTAAACCATTCATTGTCCCGCCGGTGAAGGTTTATAAAATCTAAATTTTCATTAAAGCGAATGGAATTATCGGCGACAACTTTGGTATTGATTGCCATAATCTCGGCTTTAGGTCTCGTACGGGTAGTAGCAGTAGATACAATTTCAATCTTTCAGGATGTTGAAGCGAAAGGATGTCCTAATTCAGTCGCTGTCAACGCAAGTAAGGGACGTTGTTTACAGTTTTAGTAACTAAATAAATCTCAGATTAGTTCTTGCTTTTTTTATTTATTTGTACTTCTTATTTTTTGGGCAATCTTGAATCGGGCATTAAAAGTAAATATTTTTACTCGTCTTTTTCTTCGTTAGAGTCTCCAGATTCTTGACTTTCATCGGCTTCCTTTTCTTCACCCGTTTCTCCTATTCCTTCTTCATGTGTATCATTCTCTACATCTGATTGCAACTGTGCCAAGGTATTGTTACTACTGGTACTGCTGTTATTAGATTGAGAAAGGGCCAATTTGTTTTTTAGATTCTCAAGAAATCCCCCCGCTTTTGGACTTGAACTTGAGCCTGTTGATGGATCCTGTAAAACTCCGTTATCTTCCTGGGACTCAGGAGTAGTTATGTACTGCAGTTCTGGATCTTCACAACTGACTACCGTAAATGAACCATCATCATCCTTTTGTATGGAACATGTTTGGCAATACCTCTCTCCGAGAGTTTGGCCAGGAACATTCTCTCTCCAGCAACAGGTCATTGAAGTATCTCCGCCTGAGCAATTCTTACTATCCCACCATCCTCGTGAAGGAGGTACAGCACAAGCATCAGGTACGGACGAAGCAAAATAAAGAAATGGAACTAACAATATAACGCTAGAAGCAAAAAAAGCAGATCTTTGCACGAATAGTATCCACCTTGTCTTTTATAAAAACTTTGGAGGTTTGAATGTTACCTTGTGACCTGGAAGGTAATATTTTATATTATTTTACAATATTATTATAGCGAATGCGTGGGTCGATCGAGAAAATTTTAATTGTTTTGCAAGAACAATCTGTTGAATTGACTCTCTCAATAAATTGTAAAGACGCTGGAGACCCAGTATGTACTCACACAATGTACGGAGAGACGGAAGAAGAATTGCTTAAGAATGCAAAAGAACATGGATTTAAGGTCCAGGATACACGGAAGAGACGTGGCATGCAGAA
>DATFBL010000018.1:0-10444 GCA_035253865.1 Nitrososphaeraceae archaeon
AAAGCCGATAACACACCTGTTATTGTTATCACAGGAGGAACATCTATGGATCTAATGAATTCAAGCTTTCAACAGGATGTAAACTTGTTAAATCTTTTTTCTGATGTTTCAGTTTATAACGTCATGATAGGCTCTCCACGACAGGCAGAAATGGCAGTAGATATAGCCTGTAGAACTGCATATGTTCGTAAAGGAGTAAGTCACCTTAACATCCCAAATGACGTTCAGGAACAAAAGCTTGAGGGTCATTATTCGAGGCACAAAGTTCCAGGTCATACTTCGGATATTTTCGTAACGCCGATTTCTGCAGATAAGAATCTAATTGAAAAAACTGCCGAAATTCTGAATAAAGGGCAGAAGGTTGTGATTCTGGTGGGACAAGGGGCATTAACTGCAACAGAAGAAGTAATTACTGTTGCGGAGAAATTGAATGCTCCCATAATCAAGGCAATGTTAGGAAAAGCTGTCATTCCTGATGATCATCCGTACAGCATGGGCGGAATTGGTTTTCTAGGTACCGAGCCATCTAGTGATGCAATGTCTGAAAGTGATACGTTATTTATGATAGGAACATCTTTCCCGTATATTGAATACCTACCAAAACCCGGACAGGCCACAGGCATTCAAATTGATATTAAACCTGAAAAAATCGGATTGAGATATCCAGTGAAAATTGGTCTAATAGGGGATTCAAAGCAAGTGTTGTCGGATCTGATTCCGTTACTCAATGATAGAAGAATGGATGGGCACAAGAACGATACGAGTGAAGAATTTCTAAAATCAATGCAAGACGCTATGAAAAAGTGGAATGATATACTAGAAGAGCAGAGCAGCAGAGTAGATGAACCAATAAAACCTCAAGTCATCGCTGCTGCGATATCAAAGGAATTGGATGATAATGCGATAATATCGGTAGATAGCGGGATTAACACATGTTGGGCAGCTAGATTTTTGAAAATAAAAAATGGAATGAAATTTTCTGGATCTGGAACGCTTGCTACTATGGGATGCGCTGTACCTTACGCCATTGCGGCCAAGATTGCGTATCCAGACAGACAAAGTGTCGCGTTCGTTGGAGATGGGGGTTTCACAATGCTAATGAGTGAATTCGCTACTGCAGTTCAGTATCATCTTCCTATCAAGGTGATCATATTGAATAATAAGATATTGGGGATGATAAGATGGGAGCAGATGGCCTTCCTTGGTAATCCCGAATATGGTATAGAATTTTCACAAATAGATTTTGTCAAAATTGCAGAGGCATGCGGTGGGAAAGGATATTCAATAACAAAAATCAATGAAGTAGGGCCAGTCATCCATGACGCCATGAAGGAAAATGACGTACCTGTAATAGTAGACGCCCATGTAGATCCATTTGAGGCACCGTTACCCCCCAAAATAAGTATGGAGTTTGTAGGAAATATTGCAAAGGCATTCGCAAAAGGTCAGCCATATGCGAAAGAAATTGGACTCACGTTATCAATTGATCAATTACATGAAAAACTAAGGAACTTGCATTCGCATAAGAGAGAGAAATAATAGGGACCACGCACATGTATAGGAACTGAATTTTGTAGAAATTTTTCCTAAATAGCAATTAAAAAACTAGTTTACTTTCTGAAATTCTTCTGCATTCAGTAAGAATCTTTACTGTTATGCTAAGATTGAATATCCAATTATTTCTCCAGAGTCACCACAAATGCAAAATCAAACACAAAATAAGAGCCTTGGCCGGGATTTGGACCCGGGACCTTTGCCTTACCAAGGCAACGCTCTACCAGGCTGAGCTACCAAGGCACGCTGAAAACTAGACATACAACAAATCTAGGGTTTTATAATGTATGTACCCGTAATAACAACTGGACGGGAAATTGAAATCAAAAATCAAAAGATTTGCTAGAGGACAAATTAGCCATAGAAGATGCAATCTTAACATGCCTTTCTAAAAAATTATAGGTATCTAGTAGGGCAGGAAATCCATTTAGTAAGAAATCTACTGGCATGATGGTATGTATAACGTTTAATTACCATCTCTTTATCAAATCTGATTGGTTCATGCGGGGGTTGTAGAGCCTGGCCAAATAACATAAAGATTTGGAAACGCAGGACTTAAGATCTAATAAATTGGGGATCCTGTCCTTTAGGGGTTCGTGGGTTCAAATCCCACCTCCCGCATTCAAATAAACAAATCAGAGTTCTTATTGAATTGATCTTATTTCTTGTCAATTGGACGTTTCATTAAATCTAACAAATCTAATAAACCTACATCAATGTGCAAACCTATCAATATTGCTGATATCCTTAAAAAGAACATATTTGTATTGTTATTAATTTAGCAATTGATGACCTATTACGATGATAGTTAGTGACACAAGAAAATTGGAAATATGATTCTTAACGCCAAGAAAAAGTTTGTATGTTTATTTTCTTTCAATTAGTACCCTGTGCTAGATGAAAATTATGAATAATTAAATATGAAATAAAGTATCACTTGTATATGGAGACAAACGGCTCTATGGATTTATTTTCTTCAGCTTATGCAAAGCTACAAGACAATGTTATCAGTTATCAAAGAATTCTGGGCAGAGGTCTCACCGCATCGGAAAAAATTCTTGTGGGCCATATTCATCATTTAAGTATTAATAAAGAAATCAGATCCGGATTAGATTATATCTTTCTTGATCCGGACAGAGTTGCATTGCAGGATGTGACAGGTCAAATGACATTGCTACAGTTCATGCAATCAGGCCTCAATAACGTAGTCGTTCCTACGACCGTTCATTGTGATCATCTTATACAAGCAAGGATTGGTAGCGAGTCCGACACCAAGTTTGCTCTTTATGAAAATAACGAGGTATACAAGTTCCTTGAATCAGCTTCAAGAAAATACGGAATTGGATTCTGGAAACCAGGTTCTGGAATAATTCATCAAGTTGTCCTTGAAAACTATGCGTTCCCGGGAGGCTTGCTAATAGGTACTGACTCGCATACACCTAATGCAGGCGGACTTGGGATGATTGCTATAGGAGTGGGCGGTCTTGACGCCGCGGAAGTAATGTCAGGAATGCCATGGGAAATCCTTTATCCAAAAAGAATAGGAGTATTTCTAACTGGTAAACTATATGGATGGGCATCACCAAAGGACATTATTCTTTACGTGGCCTCCAAACTTACCGTTTATGGCGGAACAAATGCAATCATTGAATACTTTGGTCCTGGAGCAAGGACCATTAGCTGTACTGGAAAGGCAACCATTACCAATATGGGAGCAGAAATCGGGGCAACTTGCTCGCTATTCTCCTATGATGAAAAAATGGAAAGTTATCTTCGGGCAACAAGACGCGGTGCTATAGCTGACTTGGCAAACAAACACCGGGACTATTTTACAATGGACAGAGAGATCGAAGAAGAGATCACAAAAAATAGAGAAAAGGCACTCAATTATTTTGATCAGTTGATTGAAATAGATCTATCAAAACTTGAACCGTACATTGTGGGACCCCATACGCCAGATTTAGCACGACCCATCTCCAAAATGGCAAGCGATGTTAAAACGAATAGTTATTTGGATACGATTTCCGTAGCATTGATTGGAAGTTGTACAAATTCATCGTACGAAGATATGTCAAGGGCCTCAGATATTGCCGCCCAAGCCAAATCAAAGGGAGTAAAAGTAAAGATTCCTCTCCAAGTAACGCCAGGGTCAGAAATGATTCGTGGTACTATTGATAGGGATGGACAGATGAATGCACTAAAGGATATCGGAGCAAACGTACTAGCAAACGCATGTGGTCCATGTATTGGACAGTGGAATAGATCTGAGCTTAAGAAAGGAGTACCAAATACTATCGTAACGTCCTATAATAGAAATTTCCCGGGTCGCAATGACGGGAGTAGGGAAACCATGAATTTTATTGGAAGCCCAGAATTGGTGATAGCATTAGCATTAGGAGGCAGGCTTTCATTTAATCCATTAACAGACGAGCTTACAGCTATGGACGGCACCAAATTCAAGCTAGATCCACCCAAAACTGCACCAGAGATCCCATCAAAGGGATTTGTGTACAATCAAGACGTGTATATTCCGCCCACGCAAGAACATCAAAATTTAGAAGTGTTAATAGACCCAAACAGTTCCAGGCTACAAAAACTTGAACCTTTTTCTCAATGGGATGGAAAGGACTTTGAGAACTTAACGATTCTAGTTAAGATTAATGGAAAGTGTACCACCGATCATATTTCACCTGCCGGACCTTGGTTAATGTATAGAGGACATTTGGACAAAATAAGCGATAACCTCCTCCTTGGCGCTGTCAATGCCTTTCACCAGGATCAGATTGGAAAAGGTAAGAATCCTTTAAACCAAGAGGTAGAATTGCTAGCGCATATTGCACGTGAATATAAAACAAGAGGAATTAGATGGATAATAATCGGAGATAATAACTACGGAGAGGGCAGCAGTCGAGAACATGCTGCGATGACACCACGATATTTAGGCTGTTGTGCAGTGATAGCAAAGAGCTTTGCAAGGATACATGAAACTAACTTAAAAAAGCAAGGAATACTTGCACTCACATTTGCCAACCCTGGAGATTATGAAAAGATATTAGAGGATGACAGAATGAGCATTTTGGATCTTAAGAATTTCAAAGAGGGCGAATATCTTAAAGGTATTATTCATCACAGTAACGCAAATTATGACGAGATAATGCTAACGCATTCGTACAACTCGTCACAAATAGAGTGGTTCAAAGCTGGTTCTGCACTTAACTTGATGCGCCTAAAATAGATATTTTTTTAAATTCTTAGTTATGGTTATTTGACTTCTTCCATTTTGCGATTAATTCAATAAAGAGTTTATGCATTCTATTATCACCAGATAATTCGGGATGAAATGAAGTTCCAATAATGTTTTCCTGTTGAACAGCTACTATTTTTCCATCAAATCTACTCAAGATTTGAACCTCTGGTCCGGTAGAAATCACAGAAGGTGCGCGAATAAAAATTCCTTTAAAATCGTTCCCGATTCCAGATATATCTAAATTTGACTCAAATGAATCATATTGTCTTCCAAATGAATTTCTCTCTATCTCAATATCCAATGCACCTAACAATAATTGCTTCTTGTTTCCAACAACTCTATCATACGACCTTTTGGCCAAAATAATCATTCCTGCACACGTTCCCATAACGGGTAATCTTTTTTGTAGAGCTTTGTTTATTGAATCTAACAATCCATTCTTTATAGCAATTAACAACCCCATCACAGTGCTCTCGCCTCCAGGAATAATCAGTCCATCAATTTTCATGATTTCTTCAGGATAGCGAACGGATACTACTTTCCCTTTCTGATTCATCTCTTCCAAAGCATTAGTTACCGCCCTTTTATTCTCTTCAATATCACCTTGAAGAGCTAATACTCCAATTAGTAACCCTTCATTCATATTGTAGGTCCTCTTTCTTGCATCCTCAAGTCCAAATTCTTTGTGTCAAGACCAAGCATAGATTTTTTCTCATCAATCATTTTTTGTGCTTCAAGAACTGTCTTGGGATCATCATAATAGGTAGTAGCAATAACAACGGCTTTGGCTCTTTCAAGTGGATCTTCTGCCTTGAATATTCCTGATCCTACAAAAATTCCGTCGCAACCAAGATTCATTAGTAAAGCGGCATCTGCTGGAGTGGATATCCCTCCGGCAGCGAAATTAACTACAGGAAGTCTGCCAATCCTGCCTGTCTCCTTAACTATTTCAAGAGAGGATTGTATTTCTCTAGAAATCTTGATTAGTTCTTGATCATCATTATTATCATAAATCCCCTTCAATTTCCGGATTTCGTTATTAACCATACGTAAGTGGGTTACTGCTTGTGAAACATCTCCTGTTCCAGGTTCTCCTTTTGTCCTTATCATAGCAGCACCTTCTTCTATCCTTCGCAATGCTTCTCCCAAATTCTTAGCGCCATTTACATAAGGCGTGGTATAACTCCACTTCCAGATATGTCTAATTTCATCAGCGGGACTAAGTACCTCACTCTCATCAATCATGTCAACCCCTATCTCCTCAAGTATACTCGCTTCTGAAGAATGCCCAATCCTGCATTTAGCCATAATAGGGATGCTAACTGAATCCAATACCGCTTGAATTACTTTTACGCTAGCCGTTCTGGCTACACCACCAGCGTTTCGTACGTCAAAAGGAAGTTTGTCCAAAACCATTACCGCAACCGCTCCCGCATCCTCAGCTATTTGTGCTTGTTCAACATTAGTTACATCCATTATTACACCATGCTTTTGCATATGAGCAAATCCACGTTTTATCAAGGCAGTTCCACTTGTAGTTTGCTTGCCACCAATGGTTGAAATCCTGATGCCTTTTGACAATGGATGTGCACCTACTTGCGATATTGTCATCTACTGTTTTTCTTAGTTTACATTATTTAGATATTAGTCTTTGCTAATTGTTGGATATTGACCATAATTTTGACTCTACTATCCAACATTTAAACATCGGTCAATTGTGGAACTTATGGCAGGTTAGGATGTAATTCAGTTCCAGGGTCCATATGAACATATCATGAAATTGGTTTAAGAGTTTCTTGTTTAAAGAACATCGTATTTTGAGAATAGAACTAAATAGACATAATTACTTTAATAATGTCAAATTCATGATACAACCTTCGGACAAAGCTATTCTAACAGCCATCTATGTTTCTTCGCTTGATCCTGAAATTATACCGTTAGAATTTCTAAAGAATCGAACCACAGTGTCAGAGGATATGTTTAATTTAAAAATCGAAGATATGATTAAAAATGGCTTTGTGGAAAATTCGGATCCACTTAAATTAACTTTCATTGGAAGAGGGTTACTAAAAGTTGTATTGATTGGAGGGGTTTTTGATATTGTTCATCCAGGTCATATCCATACATTAAAGGACGCTAAAAACCAAGGTGACGTCCTTATTGTGGTAGTGGCAAGGAGTTCAACTGCACTTAGAATAAACAAACAGCGCAAAATATATCATGATGAGACCCTTAGAAAGGAATTAGTTTCTTCGATTAGGTATGTTGATTTTGCAATTATTGGGAGAGAAGGTACCTTGTATGATACCGTCGAGTTTGTCAGACCTGATATTATTGCCTTGGGTTATGATCAAATTCATACAGAAAAGGAAATAGCAGTCAATTGCGCAAAAAGAGGGATAAATACAAGAATAATACGCTTGAATACACCAATACCAGGATCAAAGAGTACCCAAATCAAGGAAGAACTAGGTCATTCAATTTACGACATATGAATCTGCCCTATTTTCCGATGACTTCAGGGTTACCTTAACATTATCACCGTTCTTTAAATGGAGTACCTTCTTGATACTAACGGGCGCTATAATTTCTAACATATTGTTGTCATGATGCGTTCGTTCAAGAATTAATAGATCTGAACGAATATTTTCATTCCCATTGATAATAACAGGATAGCATTTGACCCATCCGTATGTTCGTTTAGAGTCGCTGAATCCATCTATAAAATGATAACGAAAACCTTCAATTTTTTGTCTATTCTCTAAAGATAAAGGATCAATTATTCGAATGTTAAGAGTCCCAGGGAATGGAATATAACCTATTTTCTTCTCAAACTGCTTGCGGTATCCATCAAGACTCATGTAATATTTACCCTCACCCATTCCGGAGACTAAGGTACCGTTAAAATGTACATTCCCAGGTGATGAATTTAACGCCATGTAAAGGAATTCTGACATTTTTTTGACAGCTGACAGACCTTCGTCTGTTACCCTAATAAGGTAACCATGACCTCTCTTGACACGTTGCACGTATCTTAATTCTTGCAATTCCAAAATTACCTTTGAAGCTGCTTGTTGTGATTTGTTTATTTCAATTCCAATATCAGTACTGGTAAATTCAATAAAATTATCTTTTGCTCCCTTGAGCAGCAGTTTGGCTAGTGTTATTACATATTCAGACTTTATATCTTGCATCGTTCTTTAGTTGCCAATACCAATCTGATCAAAGGTCCTCACAGTGATTTCAGGAGATTTTTTCAATTCGGCCATTCTATGCCCCACTACATACTCGATTCCGGCTCGGTATGCAGCGTCTATTAGCCGTTGAGTGATAATACCGTCCATCACCAAAAATCTGGCACCCTCTAAGGAATCTAATCTTTTGATTATTTCGGAGACAGGTACCTTTAACAGCGTTTGCATAGAGTTATCCAAAATCATTGCTTCCAATGTTTCATTAATTTGAGGATAAACCTCCTTTACTGCAGAGGTTATTTGAGGATCATCACTTATTTTTTCACCATTGTTCAAATTAGACGGTTGCTGATATGAGGTACTATTGTTTTCATACGATTTTGATTTCTTCACAGTTTTCTGATGTTGAGCTGGAGCTTCAAATTGTTCATCTGTTGGTTCAATAACATCCTTTAGTATCTCGGTAATTTCCAAAGGAGTGCATTCTTCTACCTCCTTACCAGTTGGGGCTCTTAGAACCTTGTCAATCTTAACCAGACCTTGTAATTCCTTTAAAATCAAGTCGGCAGCTCTGTCACCATCTAGGAACGCAATAACTTTTTTTCCTGACGTCAAATTGGTTATTGTTTCGTCAATTTTTGCACCTTCAATAGCAATCGAATTGTCAAATCCTGCACGTAAAAGATTAATGACATCAGCCCTTCCTTCAACAAGAATAATAACTGGTGATTCAAATACTCCAGTGCCACATGCAAGTTGAGCCTTTCCAAATGCGGTAAGTTTTCCGGGTTTGCTTGCATCATATACATCACGCAACATTTCCTCTCCTTCACTAATCGTCTTTGTGGCCCATTCTTGAATTATTTTCTTGGCCCTATCCACGATAACTTTCTTTTTGATAGCTCTTATGTCATCTATTCCTACTAACAGAAACTTACCCTGAAATGGTCCAACTTTATCTATGCTTTCAATTGCAGCTGAAATTAATGCGGCGGTGGATATGTCAGTACTCATTGGTAGCAATGCATCACCTTTTGTTGTATTGGATTTGGTATCAACATTCACCTCAATCCTCCCAACTTTTGATACCTTTTGCAGCTCATTTAGGTTCATTTCAGGACCTAGTAATCCCTCTGTCTGGCCGAATATTGCTCCGATGATGTCGGCCTTTTCTACTATCCCATCAACTTCAAATTTAAGTTTAACATGATATTTTACTATACCAGTATTAGGCATTTTCAAACCTCCATATTTGTAAATACGATGGTAAGGTTATTTTGCTTGAATATAAGTGCTTTGACAAATATTCAATAGTTTTTCATATGATTATTTTTCCCCAAGTCCAGTTTGAAACATTGAACCCCTATTCCAATCTGGCAAATTACTGTAAATTTGGGACTTGTACCAATTCAGAAAGGACGTAGTTTTGAAGTAGCTATTTTTTACTTTGGATAGTTGAACCGATAGCTTACCAGGGTACAAGAAAAGATTAATTATGTGAGCTTGAGTTCACGTACTAAAGAATGTCTGATTGGGATCTTATAACTCCAGGAATAGGGCTTACATCAATAGGTATTGTAGGTGTAGGTATTTCACTTTCAGGGATTGCCCATACATTTACTGAAGGAATGCATGCCGTAAGTATTCTCACGATGTTTATCGGATTAATATTTCTGGCAGCTGGAATATTCAAGGATGGATTTCCAACTTCAGGAAAAGCTAAATCTGCGACATTCATTACTTTGGGTTTCCTCGTTACTTTTGGTCTTGCGGCCGCCATAACAGTTAGTACTAGAATACCAAGTATCACTGCATATATTGGATTGATGCTCATTATATCAATACCCGCTACAGTACTTACAGTAGCCTCGTACAAGAGGACACCTTATTTCAAGGCAATCACGGTAATCTTCGTGACGGCTGCGGTAGTCGGTGCATCTACATTTTATGTATTTGGATTAGTTACACCAAAAGCTGAACAAGAAAATATCGAGAATGCCGAGGCCACTGAGAATCAAACAACTCCTGCCAGAAATATCACAAATACAGTGAAAAGTAGTATCCTTCCGGGTTCATCAGCACCTGGAAATCCAAGTTTTGAACCTGCTAATGTAACAGTTCCAAAAGATGGAGGAATAGAATGGATAAACAACGATAATGTTCCCCATACAATAACAAGTTTAATTGACGATGGAAAAACATTTGATTCAAAGACTATTATGCCAAATGCAACATTTATTCTTGATGCTAAGAACCTAAAGGAATCCCAGTATGGTTATTTCTGTACATTGCATCCTCACATGAAGGGAAATATAATAGTAGGCTAGACTTGTTTGAATATTAATTTATAAAAACCTGCATGCCAGCCATAGTTTAAACAATGTCGTCGATCTTAATCAAATATAAGATCGGATGTACTAAATATTAATGCGGAGAACTAGATGATTGT
>DATFBL010000019.1:0-18143 GCA_035253865.1 Nitrososphaeraceae archaeon
GATCTTTTGAAATGACATCGGGATTCGCTTTCCAATGATCAGGAAAACTTAGAAGATAACAAAGAATTCCTTTCGCTCTTGGATTTAAATCCGGATCCCTTAGCATTTCTTTATTGATCATGACAAAAGGATTTTTTTTATCATGAGGGGATCTTTGGATAAAATTTATTTTATTTTGATCGGACATAAGAAAACTCCTTGTGTTTAATCAAGGAATTTACTAATCTGAAGTCCTATCGTTTCAGATTGGTAAATTCCTTGACCCGTTTCCTCATAAGATGAGGGTCAGTGATTTGTTAAAAAAAACGCTCTCTTTCGGGAGGGCGTTTTTGTTTTACTCTTTAAAATCTTTTTTTCCTACAAAAATCGTTGACGCCTGATTTTTTTACCTGTATATTTCTTCTAATGCCAAGTGATAATGCTGAAGTCGTACGATTGATTTTGTATTTCATGATTGGCTATATCATTGGCTATTTCACAGACGATAGGGGGTAGTGTGAAAAATTTCAGCTATTATTTTCTTTGGTGTATTTTCATTTTACAGCTCATTAGTTTAGGAATCGACTTAGCGAGAAATGGAGAAAACCGCATTGAAAAATATACAACATCGAGATTGGTCTTATCCGCAATTTTTTCAATTTTAACCGCTATTGCAATATACTCATTTCAACAATAAGGGAAAAATGACAGAAGAAATAGAAATAACTTCAACTTTTTTAACTGTTTCATCAGACGTTCCCCACCCGGACAAATCCTATGAAATTGATATATTTAAACTCTTGCCTTCAATTGATCCTCTTTTCGCAATAGTTAAAGACCTGACTAGTCGAATTGAAGTATTAGAAGCTGACCTAAAACGAAGAGAAGATATCGAAGAAAGACTTTTTAGGAATGATGATTAAATGACCAAAAAAATACCAAAAAGAAGTCGCGAAGAAATAAAGAAGATTATAGAGGATTTATCGCGCTTATCCATTTTAAAAATAGCAGAAGAAGCGCCAATTAACCCCGCAGACATCATAAAGGTGTTGGTCTTTTCTTTTTATACTACTTTAGATTCAATGCCATTTCAAAATGATAAACTATTTTTAAAAACTGCGGTACATTCATTGCTTTATCTTACGGAATTAGAATTGGGTAAAGATTGGAATAAAGACCTTCCTAAATATAACGATTAAAGGATAAATATGCCCTGTATGTGCTGGTACGATCCCTCAAAAGAAGACAAAAAGATATTTAAAATGCTATGCCAACAAGTTGTTGACCATATCAAAGCGTGTAATAAAGATGGAGATCCTATAGGAATATCGGTAAGAGATGCGAAAGAATTGATTTCGCATCTCTATAATCCTGATATGTGTACTGAAAAAAAGGAAAATAAATGAAAAACGTGATTCATGAATCTGGATTAAGCCACAAACATCAATCTAAAATTCCTTCTCCTGCTAGGATTGAGCGATTATTGCAAAAAAAAGCGAAAAAAAAGGTTAAGAAGTTGAAAAAATGCTTAGCACTATAGAAACCTGGTTAATAGTGGCAAACATATCAATTTCGTTTTGTTGCATACGCGAAATGAGAAGCAATTTTAATTTACAGAAAAAATATGAAGAACTTTTGGATAAATATATAAATCGGTATACCAAAGGCAATTAATGACCCCGACACTCCCTGATGGCTGGATGCCTTTAATATTTAGGCCTATTACTGCTGAAGATGATGATAGAAACGATGACATAGCTGAAACCATCGATAAGATCGAAAGACTCAGCCCTGTTCCTCTTACAAGATCGCCTAATTTTTATAACAAGGATTGAAAATGGACACAGGATTTGAGCCCAATACTTGTTGGAAATGCGCAGCAGAAAGGGTTATTTATAGATATTATCCTGTAATGGATTTTTATATGCTTTGCACGCATTGGAATGCAAGTTTCCAAATTAGTTATATTTCTTTGGATGGTGAACCTAAATCTTTTATCTATGAAAATCCTAAAAAAATTATTTAATAAAAGGAAGTTTATGTTGAATCAGGAATATGATCGTGTCACCAAAAAGATCGAGGAACTAAACGCCGAATTAACGTTGATGAGGTTGTAAGTGAATAGAAGAGAAGAATCAAACACAAGAGAAAATCTTAAATATCTTTCTGCTGTGATTTTGTCTATTTGCAATGAAAATAAAATTCCACTTCTTATTGAAATTGGAGATTTTTTTGCCTATATGAATAAAGAAGCAATAGAAAAAGAAAAACAAAAAGAAGAAAGAATGAATCAGGAAATTGATCTTAATGAACAGCAAGAAGCTCTTAACGAATTAACAGAATTGTCTGAAGATATGGGATTATATCATATTCCAGATTTGCCAGATCCGGAAAACCGATCCAATAAGTGAGGACTAAATGATACTGGTTGATGAATTAAAAGGTTATAAAGTAATTATCAGTAAAAGCAATAAGCATCCTTATTATGGTTATCCTTTTGGTCATGTTTTTTGTAGAAACATAGAATATGCTCAAAACTATATCGCCGAATCAGAATTTAAAGATCTTTATATCCAGGATTATCAAGATTATATTGAGTCAATTATAAATCCTAACCAACTGGAAAAGAATGAGTGAATGGATCAGCGTTTTAGAAAAACTCCCTGAAGATAAAGAGCGAGTATTAGCTATAAACATATCCACTACAGGGAATTTAATGTTTCAGGGATGGCATCATAATATCATTTACGATTGTAAATTCAGTAAAGGTTTGATGGGTCTTGAGGCAATATTTATAATGGAACATAGAAACCCATCTTTCAAGCCAACTCATTGGATGGCTATTCCAGCTTTGCCGGCTCCGGCAAACAGATCAGAAAAAGTTAAAGAGGATCCTAAATGAATAAATGTGACATGTGTGGTTCAGCTATAATAAATAACAAATGTTCATGCGGGGAATGGACATCAAAAGATGAAGTACAAAGAGATCCATACTGGATTGCTCTTGAGAAATTTCATTATTCCAATCAAATAATATTAACAGGTGATGCACCTCATCTCGGAGCGGCTGTTGTATTTTTCAGAGGTGATTACAACGATACCAAGGAAGTTGAGGAATTTATTTTAAAAATGAAAAGCAGACCTTATTATAATGAAATGCAATATAAAAAAGAAGAATGAAATGCTTTGGATTAGCGTTGAAGATCGGCTTCCTAAACATAAGGAAAAATTGGCTTTTGTTTTTGACGGTGATCATATTATAGAAGATTGCTTTTTTCTTACAAAAACGAATAAATTTTATGAAAATGTTTTTAAAGATTCATTCCAAGAAATAAAAGTCACTCACTGGATGCCATTTCCTGATTACCCAAAAAAGGGGAAAGAATGACTTGTTTTCTAGATGGTAATGAAGGACATTTTCATTATCAATGTATTATCTGTGAAGATAGAAACGAAAGTCATCCTATTAAAGTAGAATTTGACGAAAATGGAATTAAATGTGCCTGCACAAAACATCCATCGGGAATTGAAGTTATATTCCCTAAGCCTGAACAATATAAATGTTTCACATCCTGACTAAATTGAGGACAAAGAATGAGATGGATTAGTATAGAAGAGAAACTACCACCGATAGGCAAATTAGTTTTGCTAAACGGTAATGATGGAGTGTTTAGAGGGTATCGATGTGACGATAGTGAAAGTTGGCAATGCTCTCCCATAGGCTCATACGCTGGCGATGGCTGTGTGTTTGGGATAACCCATTGGATGGAATTACCCCATCCACCAATAATTAATTAATAAAATTCGTACACAAATCATTGGAAATGAAATTGTTAAGGAAATTTTTATAGCACTGAAATTAACAATTTCGAGAATATAATTTAACATTTTGAGATGAAAAATGATTACGGAAAAAGAAGCATTTATTATTCTAAATAAACACGAATTATCTAACGGACAATCTCTTACAATAAGAATTGCATTAGAAGTTTTTTTAGACTACCTCATTGAAAATGGATTAGGTGATGATGAGCATAGCGTCAAAATGACTCAAGCTTATACTGATTCCATTAATTCTATTAGAAGATTAATTTATCGATCTGTGGATAAAGAATGACTGAAAAAAAATTCTACTATAGAGGTAAATATTTTGAAACTTTCGACGAAATGAAAGAATGGACGCACATTTGGAGAACCAATAATCCAACTGGAGATGATATTTCTACCCTTTTGTCAGAACATAAAGAGATATTAAATATAAACCTTAAAATATATAGCGAAAGATTTACCAATTATGACTTGCAATGTGCATTAGAAAAAGCATTTATGTTAGTTCTGCAAGATACGGTTTATAAAAATGACTGAATTTTCCGAAATAATCGATCCAAGTTCAGAGGTAATTTCCGATTTACTCAATACAGTGAATAAAAATCCTCAGAGCATTGATCAAAATCATAGGATATGCTCAAGATGCCTGAAAAAGCTGCATAAAGACAATATTATGCACACTTGCTCGCCCCACAAAGATTGGAAGGGGGATTAATGACATTCTTCGACTTCCTGGACAAGCATTTTGATTCGATAGCTAATGGTTGTGCATATTTGATGGTCCTTATTTTTTTAAGTATGACATTTATTTATTTAGCCAAAAAATAGGTAATCTGAGTTATACCAACTTATACACGGAATTGAGTATAACCGTGTATAACCGTGTATAAATCCTGCAATAGCCGTGCAATTTTAGGAGACAAATGAATAACGACCAACCGACTGAATTAACTAAAGAAGACGTAGATAATTTCGTGAAAAATCTCAAAGAAAACTCTGAAATTAAAACAAAAACTTGTATAAAGTGTTCTAAAAGCTACATTATTAGCTACGGATATCACTTAAATGAGTGTGATCAATGTCATTTTTCAAGATTCCCTAAAGAAGAAGTAAAAAAATTTTGTCAGGGTTTTTTAGAATAAATCTAAATAAGTATATTGCCTTAAATCGGAAAATTAAGGCAAGTTATACGATTTTTTCGTACAACTGAACATAATTTTAGGTAAAAATGCAATATTTAGGTAAAAATGAAAAGAAAACAACGAAAGCTTCGATTCATTAGAATGAAAAATTCTTGGCGATTAGATCCTAACAGTCAATATATTTACAAAGGGAATAAAACTTTTGAGTGCAAACCTGGTGTTCTTTCGATAATGTTAAATTTAAGAAATGGCGTAAAATTAAGGAAGTTTTTAACACCCATGTCATATTAGGGCTATAATTAGGCTCTGTGGTGTAATGGTTAGCACATCAGGTTTTCAACCTGATAGATAAGGTTCAAATCCTTGCAGGGTCAAAAAGATTTCATTAACTCCGAAGCTTTCGGAGTCTACTCCAAATACAAATAATTAGAATAAAACTAGTGATAATGAATGAAAAATATTTTTATTTTAGAAGTCGACGCTTCATGCTGGACATCCATTTGTGGTGCCTATTCTACAATGGAAAAAGCAAATGAAGCAAAGAATGAACTTTCAAAACGGCTAAATAATTACACAAATATGAAGGCGGATTTCTTTATTAATATTTACGAAGTAGAAATAGATCAAGATCCGTCTAATCCTTAAAGCAACATAACGGATATTATCGGACGTGATGTCTTTAATGTCACAATACTCATTTAAGTGTCGCAATTCTCGTCTAAAAGTGGCAATTATCCTTTATTTTTGACAATTAATCATGAAAAATAAGTCAATCAATGATGTTTGATATTTACTTTTCTCTAGCTTTACATTTCATAAATTGCTAATTTAAATTTTACAGTTTAGCGAGGATGGCTTGATCGCCGGGGGGATGCCTATCCATCTCCCCTCTCGCCCTGCCGTTAGGGGCATATACAACCAATAAATGGTGTGTGCATGCGTTTGACCGGACAGGAAATCAGAAATTGGTATGACGATTCTTATAATAAGAATTATTATGCTTGGAACGATTTTTATCCTTTCGCAGATCGCGATCTAAGATTTTACCTTTCAGACCAGTGGGATGAGGCCGAAAAGCAGGCCATGTTTCAAGACGGACGTTCTACGTTTGTCTATAATTACGTTCGTCCAAAAATCAATATGGTTTCTGGGTATCAGAAAAAGCACCAACACTCAAGCGTAGTCATTCCAGTAGAATCAAAAGATCAGGCAACAGCTGATCAGCTCACAAAATTACTTTTGTATGTCATGCAAAATAGCGATGGCTATGAAATGATTTCAGAGTGCTTTAGAGGCGGATTGATTACGGGTTGGAATCTGATGGCAATCTGGAAAGATTATCGTGATGACCCTGTCGATGGAGATATCCGCTTTGGTAGAATTCCATACAATGGTTTTATCGCTTCACCCTATTTTGTCCAAAGAGACATGAGTGATGCTTCAAACATTTGCCGAAGAAATTACCTATCTCTTGAAATGACACAAAGTCTTCTTCCTAAACATAAAAAAGAGCTTGATTTGCTCTATAAAATTGGTTGGGAACGAGATGATAAATTCACATGGCTACCCTATCAACAACAGCCCAATGGCCAAAAGATGATGGCTTACGATGAATTTTGGGTTCAAGGCTGGGAAACTAAAAAATACATTCAGAATGTAATCACGGGGCAAAGAATTCCGTATTTGAATTCAGATAGCGATTACTTTCTATATTCTGACCCCAATAATGTTCTCTTAGATATTACTGAAAGGTATGTTGATCAACATGTGATCGTCAATAGTCAACATATTCATACCGAAAGAAATCCTTACGGTCTTAACGAATACCCTTTTGTCCCATTTTTCACAATATTTGAACCTGAATCTAGTGACTATACATTAAAAGTTCAGTCACTCGTAAGGGTCATGATTGATCCACAAAGGGAAGCCAACCGTCGTAGATCACAAATGATCGATATTGTTGAATCTCAAATCAATTCAGGATGGATTGCAGAAGAAGACGCTGTTGTAAACCCACAATCTCTTTATAAGACCTCTCAAGGTCAAGTTATTTGGAAAAAGAGGGGTGGGCAGCCCGGTAATTTGGAAAAATTGCAAGGCGCAGACATACCACAGGGATTTTTCCAACTAAACAGTATCCATGATCAAGATATTGGAGCCGTGGCCAACATTTCAGACGAGTTAATGGGCCAACAGGATAATGAACAAGATAGTGGTCTTAAAGTCATGTTGAGACAGGGGGCTTCTCTAGTTGGTTTGCAGGATGTTTTTGCAGGATTGAGGTTCTCTCAAGAATGTGTTTCTAAAAAAGTTTTAAAAATAATTCAAACTTGGTCACCTGAAAAAATTAAAAGAATCATCAATGAGGAACCAACTGAAGCACTTCGTGAAAAGCAAACGATGAAATACGACATTGCGGTTCAAGAGGGTGTTCTCACAGATACACAACAACAAATCTTCTTCAGACAATTATTAGTTCTAAAAGAAGCTGGTGAGCCTGTTCCACCCGGATTATTAGCCAAAATTGCTCCATTGCAAGGAAAAACAGAATATATGCAAGCAATGGATGAATTTAATAAGCAACAACAGCAAGCACAAGAAAAAGCTGCTTCTATTGAAATGGAAAAACTTCGCACTGAAGCTGAACTTTATCAATCTCAAGCTATCAATAATATTGCAAGTGCTAAAGAGAGATTTACGCGCGCAGTGGCCAACATGGGCCTTGAAGATGAGCGCGCATCAAAAGCCGTTGAAAATCGTTCTGATGCAGTTTTACGCCAAGCCCAAGCTGTCAAAGAGCTGGAAGCGATGGATGATGACAAAATCATTAAACTACTTCAGGTTTTTTCAACTATGGAAGAAATCAGTCGCTTAAGAGAAGCAGAACTCAAAGCGGATGATGTAGAAATATCAAAAAAAGCTGATCAACAAGGGGGACAAAATGCCCGGTAAATATCAACCAAATAAAGTTCCTATGGAAAGCAAAGTTGATGCTCGCTATCCAGGAACAGCCCATAACGAACGTTATCTTAACGTTTCCGGATCTGGAACATTAGGTAATGGAGTGATGGGACATGCGTCAAAAACAATGTCTGTAGATCCATGCCCTAACTATGACATTGGACGCATGAAATATTCGGATTATCAATACAAAGATACTCCGATGGAAGCCTTTAACTACAAGTTTTAAAAATTTATGAAACAAGAAATTGGAGAGACCTCAAAAGCTATCGTAGAAGATGATGAAAGACTCATCGAGAGAATCCTGGATGCAAACAAAGCCAGAAAGGATCTCTATTGGATAGTTATTTTCGCCAAACCTATGAAAGGCGTTTGCGTTGAAGGAAAACCAACACTAATTAAAGTGATTAAGCCTTATTTTACCAAACCTTCCAATCAAGTTGGAATGATTATTGGTGAAGTAAACAATCAATCGGGAGTCATTAAGTGGTCTGTCAATATGCCAGATCGTCCTTTTGGCTTTGGATTATTAGGATTAGAGCAAGATGGTTGTGTTGAATATGAAACATCTATCCCTAATTCCTACGTGTATAATTAATCGTGCCGCTTACGAAATGTGCGAGAGGATTGAATGGATCAATTAGAACAGGGCGTAATAGCTGAAGCCGCCGTTCAGCCTGACCTTAGCGTGCCACAGCCTGTGCAGCAAACACAACAAGAACAATTAGTTCCTGTTTCTGCTTTGCAAGCCGAGCGGCGTGAACGTCAACAGCTTCAGGAGAATCTGAAATTACTTCAAGACCATGTTAGCCTGTTACAGGCTAATCAAGTTCAACCAAAGCCTCAAGATGAGTTTAACAACCTTTCTGATAGTGACGTTCTCACTGTTGGTGAGGCTAAAAAGTTCATCCAAAACTTTTCAAAACAACAGTCTTTAGCTGTTGAAGAGTTGAAAATGTCTCACAGTAATCCAGATTACAATGAAGTGGTTAGAAAATATTTACCTGAAGTTTTAAAAACCGACCCGTATTTGAAAGATGTCATCATGAATGCGCCAAACCCTTATCAGGCGGCGTATCATCTTGCAAAACGCTCAGACGCATATCTACAAGATAAAAGTATGCAAGCCAGAAGTCCTCAAGCTCAACAAGCTATCCAAAACCTTCAAAAGCCAGGAAATCTTGCTTCTGTCGGTCAAGGTGTGACAGGTACGGCTGGAATGTCATATAAGCAGATGAGCGATAAAGAATTTGCAGAATTGGCAAACAAAAATATGGGTTATGTCTAACAAATAAGAGGAACTTATGACAATAACCACAGTTGCAGTTCTTCCCCCAGCAGTACGCGATTATTATGATCGTCTATTGCTTATGACAGCATATCCTACGCTAATTCATACCAAATTCGCGCAAAAACGTATGCTGCCACGTAAAATGGGGGATACAATCGTATTCAGACGATACAATCGTCTAGCCACCGTTCCAGTGCCACTAGTTGACGGTGTGACACCTCCCGGAGCACCTTTAAGTGCTTCTGATATCAAAGCACGAGTCGATTTCTATGGTAACTACGTCATGATTACAAATCAGGTCGAGTTAACTGTTGAGGATAGAGTGCTTAATGAAAGTGCAAGATTACTTGCACAGAACCTTGGCCAAACCATGGATGAAGTTACCCGTGACGTACTTGCAAGCACATCTTCTGTGCTACAATGTCAAAATGGTGGTAACGGCCAAACCCCTACTGAGATCAATAAGCTCGATATCGATATAGCAGTAAAAACGCTTCTTGGTAACGATGCAGAAATGATTTCACAGGTAGTTACTGGAGCTAATCTTTTTGGTACTGCACCAATTAGACCAGCATTCTGGGGCTATATGGATACAGATTTGTTGGATGACTTAGAACAAGTTTCTAACTTCCAACCAACAAGTTCTTATCCTGCTCAACAGACAGTTTTAGAGGCCGAATGGGGCGCAACAGGAAACGTAAGATGGTTATATACTTCC
Organism: Nitrososphaeraceae archaeon; assembly: GCA_035253865.1. Taxonomy (GTDB): domain Archaea; phylum Thermoproteota; class Nitrososphaeria; order Nitrososphaerales; family Nitrososphaeraceae; genus TA-21. The sequence continues at coordinate 9,920 of DATFBL010000019.1, forward strand.
GTAGGAAGCGTATCTTCAGCGGCTATTCCTGTTTACAATAACTTCATTGTCGGTAAAGAAGCTTACGCAGTTGTCCATTTGGGCAGCGAAAGCGGCGACTTCTATATCGAACCATTGGGTTCCGCTGGTTCAGCTGACCCATTACACCAACGCGGTACAGTGGGTAAAATGTCAGCTCACTATAAATCTTCTCTGATTGACTTGGAAACCTACGGCGAAAGTTATGGTGACAAGGCGCAAGCTGAAGCTGAAATGCTTTTTGCAGCGTGAACGACTAAGTGAGAAGACCTCGAAAGAGGAAGCGATAGTCTGAACTCGTTAGGAAACGACGAGAGGGATCTCCGAAGTGGGAACCCCGCCTGAAAGGGTTAGTAAGCGTAAGCTGAAGTAACAGAAATTTGTGGCAACACCCGTTTGTAGCAAGGATTTTAAATGACGCGTTCATGTTGAATCTTGAAGCGACCCATTCATAGCTACACAATTAGTTATATGAGTTTGCATAAAGATTTAAGGAGAAAGAAATGACACAAGCAAAAACTACAGGCTGGACAAATCCAGCCTCAGCAGTTGTTAGGATTGAAAGCGTTGGTTTTGAAGTTTCAGAAGCTACAACAGTCAACGTTACTGATGGAGGTTCTTTTTATTGGAACTCTTCCATGCCCGATGGTTATTACCTTGATGTAGATGCAGGGACAATAACGACATCCAATGGTTTCACACCTATTTCCCTATCAGGGTTATTTGGTGCGCCAATCACTGGTTTTACAAATGCGAATCCAGGCGTAATCACTGCCTCTTATCTAGCCCTTTTCGATTTTGCGGCTGGTGATACTGTTATGGTTTCGGCTGTTGCAGATGATGGGACAGGAACTTCGCTAAACGGCGAATTTACTGTTGCATCTGTTTCGTCAACAGCTATCACATTGGTAGAAAATACCTCAGCACCAACATATTCCGTGTATGTATCAGGAGGCTATGTAAGCCGCGTTAGCGATGCAGATGGCAACCCTATCGCAACACAGAACTATTCAGTGCAGGGTATCCAATTAGGATCCGGTGTCGTCGGTGGAAACAATGACGTCATGGTTGCTAATTTCAAAGGTGATAACTCGGTAACTTAACGAAATGGGGGGCGTTAAGCCCCCCTTAAATTGAGGTTTTATGTCTAAAAGAAATAGTTTTGAAAAAGTTAAAGATGTCGAAATCCCTGTAACTGAAAGAGAAAAATTGTGGCTTGAAGAAGAAGTTGAGATTGAATTCTACAACATTGAAGAGCCTGGGATGATAAATAAATTTCCTTTTGGGGGAACAAAAAATTTTAAAATTTACACTCTTTTTCATGGCGGTAAATATAAATTACCGAGAAAAGTCATAAAACATCTTGAAGGATGTCAGTCACCAATTTGGAAATGGCAACCGGATGGTTTAGGTGGAATGACTAAAAAATTGACTGGAATGAAACCTCGTTTTCAATGTCGTCAAGTTTTTGCTTAATTGATTGTAAAACAGCTTTACATTACGAGGCTCTATGCCCTGGGCGTTATCAGATATTCGAAGAAAAGTCAGACAAGTTACGGGTAGATTAAGCTCAAATGAGCTTTCCACCCCTAAATTGGATGAGTATATCAATAATTATTATCAGTATGAATTTCCTGCCGAGGTAAAACTCGACATGCAACATACTTTTTATGAATTTTTGACAGTTCCTCTCCAGCAAGATTATGCTTTTCCTAATGAAACGTATACTAATGTCGAACCTTTTCTATATCTGAATCAGCGCCCTATGTTATGGTATCAAGACCCTACGGTTTTTAAGAATGAAAACCCAATAAATGTCCAAATGCAAATTCCGTGGACTGGAGATGGAGTAACTACCTCATTCAATACTACTGTTCAATTTCCCTATATCTTACCTGGTAGTGTCATTGTCACTGACAATGTTGAGACCTACACAGATTCTAAGGTGGATAGTTCCACAGGGAACTTATTATTAACCACCAATACAGCTATCAACGGTGGTACTGTTGGGTATCAATCAGGGGTGATTTCGATTACGTTTCAAACAGCTCCACTAGATGGGCAAAACATCTACACGACATTCATTCAATACCAACCTGGAGCCCCTACAGCAGTACTCTATTATGATTCTCAATTTAGTTTTTATCCTGTTCCGGATACCGTTTATCAATGCCAAATCAAAGCTTTTAAAGTGCCCGACGCTCTTGTTTTAGCAACAGATGTACCAAATCTTCAAGAATGGGGCCCTTGTATTGCTTATGGGGCTGCAAGGAATATCTGTATCGATTTCGGTGAATCGGATAGATACGCAGAAATTACAAATCTCTACAAAGAGCAAGTCAATTATATCATGACTCGCACGGTAGAAAATTTATCAAATGTGCGCGCAAGACCAATGTGGTAGGTAAAATATGGTATGGCTTAAAGACGAACCAACAACAGCAACAAAAATCTCTCAACTTGCAACGATCATTACCAATAACCAAAATGGTATACAGAATGGTGAGGTTCCTTTTGTCAATCTAAGATTGACAAGCTCATCAGATCCCGCTCGAAATGATAATTACTCTTGGCTTTACGGGAAAGATCCCGGCACTTCGTTAATAGAATTATTTTTTGAAGACAACGATAATCCCGCACATGTCATTCAATTGACTTCGGGGGGGAAAATTGGTTCTGCCACGACTTCTATAATAGCTTCAGAAATAACTTTTAACGGTACTTTTACTAATAACCAAGATAATTTAATTACTGCTTGGGCGGTATTTCCAGCTAGTAACAGCGCCAACATTGCTCCGTCATATGGGAAAAATATCGCATCTAGAAATAGAAATTCTGTTGGAGATTACGAGATCCTTACGAGCAACATATTTTCAAATGCTAACGTTTGTGTACTTATAACTGTTTTTACAGGTTCAAATAATCCGCAATCCATAAATATCACTGCAACACCGACTTTTGCGGCTGGTGTAGTTACGATTCCAATTGATATCAGGGACAGATCTGGAAGCCATGACGACTTATCTTTTCATATTGCTATAATTGGTGGAGTTGCATGAGTTACCAGTCTTTTCCAATCTTTCAATTTCAAAGTGGTTTGGATACAGATGTCCAGCCTTGGATGCTTCCACAAGATGCGTTCCAAGAGATTGTTAATGGATATATCCAGCACGGTGTATTGAATAAACGGAATGGAATGCAGACTTTTGGTTGGTTTGTGAATTCACCGGATATGGTTAACCATGGTGTGACAGGTATCACAAATGCCGATCCTGGCGTGGTTACAGTTACAAGTAGTGTAGGCCTCACGGCTGGAGATCGCTTTCAGATACGTGGTGAAACTGGAATGACTGAAATTAATAACAAAACATATCAAATCGGAACTATTACAGTTAATTCTTTTCCCATTTTGGATATTTACGGCGAAAATGTTGACACTACTCTTTTCGGCGCTTTTGCTGGTGGCGGATTTATATATTTAGTGCCTGAAGAGCCTATCATGGGAATCAAGACATTTTTAGATAATACAAACAGAAAAGCTCAGCTTATTTTCAACACGAAAAGAGCTGCTTTTTATGACACGTCTATCAACGCATATTCACCAATCGATTCGGCAGATATTTGGAATAGCGATGAAAAACATTTTGTCAGCGGTTCAGCTTTTGGTAGAACAGGATCTTTTGGGACTATAACATATTACTTCACTAATTTTAATGGGGATACGAATTCAACAGTCTATCCCATGAGGCAATATGTTGGTAACACACCCACCACAACGATATTTGCTCCAAATACGAGAACCGTTGGGAGTCCCGTTTTTGTTGTTGCTGCTCAGTTTATTTTCACAATGCGTCAGAGATTGCTTTTATTGAATACCGTTGAAAGTTCGACATACCCGTCCGGAACCCCTCCAATTAGTGTAACGACAACGAATTATCCTCAACGTTTACGATGGTCTAGAGCAAACAATCCAGCTTTTCCGGACAACCCACTTTCAACAGATACAACGTGGAATGAAATTACGCCAGGAAATGGTGGTTTCGTTGATTGCCCAACATCAGAGACCATAATTTCGGCTACTCAGCTTCAAGATGTTATCATCGTTTATTTTACGGATTCTGTGTGGGCTGTTGAGCCAACTTCTGACCCAGCATTGCCATTCAGATGGACTAAAATTAATTCATATAGGGCTTGCGATGCCCCATATGGAAATATCGGTCATGACCGTTTCGTAATTTCATACGGACAACGAGGAATTACTGGATGTGATCGTGTTGAAGTCAAAAGAATTGATGATAAAATCCAGAATTTTGTGACCGAAGAAATTAGTCAAACCCTGTTTAGCCAATGTTATTCCGATAGGAATTATGCCCAAAGACGGTCTTGGACTCTATTTCCTTCAGCAAATACAAATGTAAACCCAGCGATCCTTCCCACAACATCCAACTATGCGTTAATCCGCACTGAAGAAGAAGGTTCGTGGTCTGTTTATTCTGCATATTCTACGGATATTGATCCTGTCGAAGGCATCAATATGAGTTGTTTGGGATATGGATTTACCGAAACTGATTATACTTTAGGTCAATTTGCAGATGGAACGTTACCAGATTTGCCGATGGGTGAAATCACTAATACAATCGGTTCTTATTTTTCTAAATCAAAATCCGATTTGTTTTTAGGTGGCGATCAGATAGGTAGAGTGCTAACTCTTGAAACTGATAGTGATGATCTTGGTCAACCGATCAATTTCACTATGACTTCAGCAGGATGGAACCCCTATAAGGATAAAGGAATATCGGCTCAATTAGGTTACATTGATTTTTATGTCGATGCCGACATGTCTATTCAGTTTACCGTAGAGTTTTTTGCGAGCGATATCAATGAACCTTATGCTACTCAAACATTGGATTGTCTTCCTCCACTTGGTTTTATTGCTGATATTCAAGATGTTGTCTTGGATAGTACCAACCCCGTTGAAATAGTTGCTTATAGTCATGGACTTCGGACAGGTTCTCAAGTTTATATTTACAATCTGATCGGCGCCGTTGGCTTAATGGGAGTGCCATTTATTGTGACTGTAATTGATTCAAATTCATTCTCCCTTGACGGCACAGATAGCTCAGATTATGAGCCGTATGTAAATGGCGGAACCGTGGCTGAGAACCCCTTCTCCAATCAAAAATGTTGGAAACGCGCCTATGCCGGCGGTAACGGATATCTACATTTTATTCGCATCACAAACAATGCGATTGATCAAACGCTAAAAATTAATGGGATGCTTCCTTGGTTTAGGCCAGCTGGTAGCAGAATGATAGAATGACACTCCCTACAGACATCATTTTTCCACTTCGTTTAGATTTTGTGAAAACGGGTGATATGAATGCACTCGAAATTTATTTAAGAGATCTTACAGAAACTTTAACTCAGATGTACAGCGACATGGCACAAAATATAAATGGTGCTATGCGAAAGTGGGAACCCAAAGTCTACGGAATGACAACAGAAGGGACAGCCACTTATGTCGTTAGAGATGGATGGCTCAGACGCTCTGGAATTATTACAGAGCTTTGGTTTGACGTATCTTGGTCAGCACATACTGGAACAGGAACTCTAGCAATTGAATTGCCATATCAAGCGGCGGTTAGCGTTGGGGAACCGTGGCAGGGAGTTTGCAAATCAGTTTTATCAAGTAACGCTTTTGGTGCAGGTTTTACATACCTGACATTTGAAGCTAAACAAAATACGATTGTCGGAAATATAATGAAATGTGGCACGGGTGTTGCATCTGCTCCTTTTGCACTTGCAAATGCTGGTGGTTTTGCCGGTTATATTCAGTATATCGGAAAGGAAAATGAACAATGAATTTGAAATGGTTTCGCATCATCGACCCTAAGCTCATCCCACCAAAATATATTGAACAGATTAAAGAATGTAATTTCACATTGGAATCATTTACAAAGGTTTTATCACAAGATTGCGTTCAAATTATTGATGGCAAAGCCATCGTTAATCCGTTAAACCTTCTCTTTGTATTAGCTAATCCTGATTTTCAAATCAAAGGATTCTCATGGATGGTTGTAGACCCAATGACAAACTCGTTGATTATAAATTCTTTTTCAATAGACAATGAATTTTGGGGAAGTGGAAAAGCTGTAAAATTACTAGAAGAAAAAGCTTTAGAGATAAAAGAAGGGGCTAAATTAGATCGTGTTTACTGGATCACGAGATGTCCCAAACATTCCGAGAAATACGGATTTAAAAGATCAAAACATGTACTTATGGAGTATATAGGCTATGGGAAATCCAACAGGAACGAAGGCGAAACAGGTGGGAGCAGCTCAGACAATGACACCGGAGCAATCAAACTTTCTGAATAGTTTAATCACGGGATTAGGCCCAGATGCACAAAAGGCTTTTGCACCTCTTTTACAAGGTTTTTCAGAAGAAAACTTTCAAAAAGGTGTAGTTGATCCGACTATGAGATCCTATAATCAACAGGTTTTACCGGCGATTGAACAAAGATTTACAGATGCAAACGCCGGATCATCATCAGCCTTAAATCAAGCCCTTGTGTCGAGTTCAGAGGATCTAGCCAACATATTAGGTGGCCAACGCATAAACTATCAACAGATGGCCAATCAAACCAGTTTAGGAGCATTATCTCAAATCCTAGGACTCCTTGGTCAAAGATCTTTTGAACCAATCGTTCAAGGCCCACAACAAGGATGGTTACAAGGCGCTGCTCAAGGTGTCGGTCAAGGCGCCGGTATGGCAGCTGGCTCGTATGCTGCTTCATCACGAGATATTAAGACAAATATTCGTAGCTTTGAAAAAGGGATTGAATTACTTCGTGGACTTGTGGTTAAACAATATGATTATACCGTCCCAGTAACCGGAACACCAACAGACCGAATCGGTCTTATCGCCGAAGAAATTCCATCAGAAATTCAAAGTGAACTCGATGGTATTAAAGCCGTTGACCTATATGGCCTCGTCTCGATATTGGTAAATTGCGTCCAACAACTTGATAAACGTCTATCCGAAATAGAGGTTGCATAATGGCTATCGTTTTTCAGAGTCAACAAGATCCCTGGGGGCTTTCTGCATTAGGATCGGCCTTTGGTCAAGGATTTCAAAAAACAAAATTGTTGCAAGAAGAAGAAAGACAGAAGATTGCTGCTGAAGATCGACTTCAAGCTCGAAAACAATCTTTTGGGCCATTATTAGATGCAGCATTAACGACTCTTCAGGATCCTGAAGCTACTCCAGAAATGAAAATAAGTGCTTTATCAAAATATGGACAGGCTTCCGGAGATACAAAAACGATTACACCATTGTTAAATCAAGTCATTAAGGACTCAACCAGGGAAGCACAATCAAAAGCTGATTTCGATTTTTTAAAACCAGTTTATAAAAATTTAGGTATTGATCTTCCTGAAGATTTACCCAAAGGTGTTTCTCCACAAGCAATTAGAGGTTTAGGAAACATAGCAACGCCACGTTATGAATCAGAATCAGATAAATTAGCAGCTCAAGCTTCCTCTGAGTATGGTAAAAACATCATGACAGATTATGAAGGGGCAGAATTATCTAATACAAGATTGAAACAGCAATTAAACTTAGCTGAAAGTGGGAAATTACCTACTCCTTCTATGGTAAAAACTATGGATGTTTTAGGAGTTCCACTTAGTATTTGGAGTAATCCAGCTTCCGAGCTTTACGAAAAAATCACGCAAGAGAACGTAAGAGATATTTCAAAAATATTCCCTGGGCAAATTAAAAATTTTGAAATTGAATCTTACATGAAAACAATTCCTCAACTGATAAATTCAGACGAAGGTAAAAAACTTATTATCAATAACCAATTATTGGCTAATAAACAAAAAATAGAAACTGGTCAAGCATATCGTGATATTATTGAAGAAAATAATGGTAAAATTCCGCGTGATATACAAACTCAAGTTATGGATAAAACTCGAGAATCAAGATTACGGAATGCAGAATTATATAAAGAAAATATTGAACGAGCAATAAATGTCACACAATATCCAACACAAAAAGTAGAAAGAGGAACTCCAATAACTGTTCAAACAGCTAGAAATTATATTAATAGGGCTGATTTTGAAATGCGAAAAAATAAAGAAAAAATGACTCCTGAAGAATATAGAGCAAAAAGTGAAGAACTCGCTAAAAAATTAGCTGCCGA
>DATFBL010000020.1:0-5553 GCA_035253865.1 Nitrososphaeraceae archaeon
TTGCCTTCCGATCATCTTATTTTGCACATCGAAAAAAAAACCGATGGAGCCGTCAAACGAAGAGATTATAAACTCCCCCCAGAAAAAAACTGTCCAACCTGTGGTAAGAAAATCCGTAGCAGAAAAAAAGAGGCGAAAATCTGAATTCTCGCCTCTCAACAACTTCACAAATATCTAAGAGTGTCTCTGAAAAACACAGCCTCATTATATTTTTATATTTTATTTATGCAAGAAAAAAGGCGTTGATAAAGGAGAGCCATCCCCAAAAATCAACGCCAGCACTCCTATCAGTGCTATAAAGGCAAAAAAACAAAATGACCACAAACCAGCTGCCACCCAAAGGATAGGGTTGGGTCACGCGTAAAGGCTACATTATATGATGTATTTCATGCAATCACTTTCACCAGATACCCTAACATGCAATAGATTCCTCATCAAACAAATTGGGCTTCACAATGCTTTGACACTAGATTATCTGTTGAAATTAAGAAATAGTATTTCGCATCAAATCGAACAAGATGGATATTTCTTTTCCCAATTCCATTCTGTCTTTGAGCAAACAGGATTAACCCCTCAACAATTTCAATCATCTTTAAACTATTTAATTGATCATAATTTAATTAAATGTCAAGCCGTCGGATTGACCGACCAAATCCCAATTATCAGATACAAAATCAACGACGAAAATTACCTAAAACTCTTCAAAATCAATGCTTCTAAATTGGCTAAGAATAATCGTTTCAAACATCTATTAAGACGTGTTGATATTTATCATCTATTTTCTATTTACGATATATCCAGAAAGGTCTTAAAGAAGTTCAGGATTCACCATATTTTGATAGATTTTCCATCAAAAAAACCACGCTTAAAATGGTTGAAAGTCAAGGCGTTACCTTATTTCCATATAACGTCTGATAAAATTTCTGAAGTTGATATTTTAGAAAATAAAAGTAAAAATTTCGATTATGTTATAATAAATAAATGTGTCGATTTACATTATAAATTAGATCCAAAAGATTGGATACACAAAAAGCCGCCTTCCCTTAAAAAAAATACACTTTTAACTAAAGGCATAGAAAGAGCGCCAAAGGTTTTTACAACCATCGATGAACATAATATTCTGGTAACAAAACATGGTCTAGAAGCGGTTGAGAGGGGATATCTTTATCTTTCCAGATATTACCATAATAAAACAACAACCAAGCGCCAGCAACGCGCATTTTATGCGATGGACAATTGGGCATTGGAGGCATCAAAGCGTGAATAAACAAGTCCAGTCACTCATGAAAAACCATCGTTTTTATAAGACTAGACGGTTGTTGAAAATGATACGTCTTGCTCTGAAATTAGATCGGAATTTTGTGTCAAGCGCACTAAACATAAGTGTCAGACAAATTTATAATATCGAAGAGAAAAAAACCTTGATTAATCCAATCATTAGCCATCACCTTTACAATCTTTGCCAGCTTTATGAAATAGATTATCAATTGATTTATGAAAAAATGGAAAGTGAACATAAGGATACCCTTAGAATATGTTTAAAATGATTTTATACGGAGAGCCTATCTCAAAAAAAAGACATCGGACTAAAAGAGTTAAAGGCAAGATTCGTTCCTACGACCCTCAAGAGGATGATAAGATAGTTACTAAAATATGTATGGGCGTGCAAAGAAATGCCCAAAACATTGAAATAATAGAAGGCCCTCTTTCAGCCACATTTTCGTTTTACTGCACACCGAATCAGGTAAGATATAATGATAAAATTTGGGGTTTGGCCTATCATACGGATAAGCCCGACATTGACAATATGATAAAATATTATTTAGACTGTGCAAATGAAATTGTGTTCGCCGACGACAAACAAATTGTAAGCTGTACAGCTCAAAAATATTATTCGTCTAACTCTCGAACGGAGATTATTATCGAAAAATTACCTTTGAATGAAATTGATGAAGAAGATAAAAAGATTCTTTACAACTTTAGTCCTAAACAATTACAGGATTTTAGCCGTGATTGCCAAGCACTTAGCGAATATTTTGAAGAAGTTGAAGAAATGGCTGAAAGAGGTGTGGACGCGCCCTACGCCTCCGTCGCTACCTCCTTATTAAAAAGTTTTGCAAAGAAATGGTCAAAAGTTATTACAAAAATAGGAAAAGTATGAGATACGTTTTATTCGGCTTTGCTATAATGCTTTGCGGTTGCAGCTATAGCATCAATCAAGTCCACACACAAGGTGAAGCTTCTGATGTTGTTGATGAGACATTGAGTCAGCAACCAAATATAGCACCAAATTTAAATCTGCCGATGGGGGGAATTTGATGTATAAATTAAAAGTCGTAAATCATGACTTTAAGTCATTCGAAATTGAATTATTTGACTCTGAAATTGATGATATTTTCAAAGCGATTTACGAAAATCGAGTTTATTTTAATGCGAACAAAAGTGGGGGAATTTATATCCCTCTTCATACAATACGCTATATCTATTTTATCAAAAAGGAAGAGCCATGTCAGGAAAAAAACCAAAGCTTGGAAGTGGAGAAAGATTTAAACAGCTTGAAGGAAAACTCGCTGCCAAAGGAATTAGCAATCCTGGAGGATTAGCAGCCAAAATTGGCAGAGAAAAGTATGGAGCTAAAAAGATGGCCAAAATGGCCGAAAAGGGGAAGAAATGAAGAAGAAAGGTAAAGGCAAGAAATGCTGAATTGGCGTTTAGAAAAGAGGAAGTTGCGTGAGTTAGTGCCTAACGATCGCAACCCTCGCGAGTTATCTAAAATGCAAGAGGGCCACCTTCGCAAATCTTTAGAGAAATATGGCTTGATAGACAAGCCTATTGTGCAAGGAAATAAAGTGATTGGGGGCCATCAACGGATTAATGTTATGATCTCTATGGGAATCTCCGAGTGTGATTGCTGGATTGCGGATGATGAAATATCACAAGCTGATATTGATGAGTTGATGATAAGGCTCAACAGAAATCATGGGGAATGGGATTTTGATATTTTAGCTAATGAGTTTGACATGCAAATGCTGTTCGATTGGGGATTTACCGAAGATGAACTTACCGAATGTGCCCCAAAAAAATTGCCTAAACCAAAAATTACAATCGAATTTGACGACAGAGATGAGATGGCGTTATCTTTAGAAATGATAAGTAAACTTGGCTTAAATGCTAAAATTAAGGTAAGTAAATGAAAAAGAAAGCTTCGAAATCAACATATGTTCGACAAGCAGAAAGAAAAGCTAAAATTGCTAATGCTCCTCAACCTCCAAACCGCGATATGTCAATGAAAGGTGGGACGAGCATTTGATGTATAAATCTCCCGTGACTGAACTTTTAAGTCAATATATTAAGAATTTTATTGATGAAGACATCAACAGATTAGATTTAGTGCTTAAATATCCCGAAGAGGTTTGGAATAGTTTTTGCGAGGTGACGAATAATTGCAAAGGAAACTACTTTGAAATAGCTCATTTTATTCGAAATACAGCAAAAGACTATGATAGACGTCAAAGGATTAAGTGCCAATTTTGCCGAATTGAGGCAGGTTTTGATGTTGAGTCGCCAGTTCGCGCAGAAATTTTATGCAAGATGCACCGACAGGATTATGAAATCAACTTCAATGATTTAACTTTAATTCAACCTTCTAAAACATTTAAAATAACCGGGGAAGAGGGTTTGCATACAAGATGAGTTACTTCCAATCAGATACTTCCGAATTATCATCCGAGATGTTGATAGAAGCTTTGATGCAAAATCAGGGATTTTTGCAAGCTACGCAATCTTATATCGCAAAAAAATGGCAATTACATTTTACAACGGTCACGCTTAAGAAATGTATTGTTCGTTTTGGATTGACGGAATATGTGAACGAATTGCGTACTAAAGTTGTGGAAGATTGCTACAGAAAGACTTATGTTAAAGCTGTGCAAGACGGAGACAATACAGCATTGCAATTTTATCTTGAGAAGTACGGTCATCATGTTGATTTTCTAGGATCTAAAGATGACGAAACGAAAATGAAAGGTAACGTTAAGGAAATCCTTGAATCCATTAAAGGCCTTCTCGCCGAAACAGATTGACAGCATAAACAATTCAACTGCGCGCATTAACATTTGGGAAGGGCCTGTTCGATCAGGCAAATCCTATTCGTGTTATTGGAAGTGGTTAGATCGCGTCATAAACGGCGTTGAAGGCCCGATGATCATGTGCGGCCGTACAGAGCCTACCATCAAACGAAATATCATTAGACCCCTACAGGAATTAGTCGGTGACGATCTGCAATACAATTCCGGAAAAGGGGAAGTGATGCTATGGGGTCGCAAGATTGACGTTGTCGGCGCCAATGATGAGCGTGCAGAAGCTAAAATCCGGGGAAGTGAGTTTGCTTATGCTTTGATGGATGAGGTGACTATTATCCCCGAAAATTTCGTTAAGATGTTATTTTCCCGCCTTTCCATTCCTAATGCTCAGTTTTTCGGAACAACCAACCCGGACTCGCCCTTTCATTGGCTAAAAACTGGATATCTTGACAAAGTTGATACCATGAATGTTAAGGTCTTTAGTTTTTCAATGGAAGATAATCCCATTTTAACGGAGGATTTTAAAAGTGACTTACGAAAAGAATATCAAGGCCTCTGGTTTGATCGATACATTCTTGGCAAATGGGTATTGGCAGAGGGTGCTGTTTACGATTTTTTCTCTGAACGTGAGCATGTTATTCCTCACCCTCCAGGAAATGCAACATATTACGTTTGCGGTATTGATTATGGTACTTCTAACCCTTGTTGCTATGCGCTTATCGGTTATAATCCATCACTTTACCCGAATATGTGGCTCGAAAAAGAGTACTATTACGATTCAAAAGCTAAAAACCGACAGAAAAGTGACAGTGATTACGCCGCGGACCTCTATAATTTCTTGGCGGGTTACAATGTTAAAGCCATCTATGTCGATCCATCCGCGCTATCATTCAAAGTAGAACTTCGCAAGTTCGGCATTCCATCGGTTATTGACGCCATTAACGATGTTTTGCCGGGGATTAGATACCAAGGCCAATTAATCAGCAATGGAACGTACAAGATTTGCGCCTGTTGCGTTAACGCAATCAAAGAGTACTCAACGTACCTTTGGGACACAAGAGCCTCGCTAAGGGGAAAAGACGAGCCTTTAAAGCAAAATGACCATATCTCCGATGCACAACGCTATGCACTCTATTCGCATTTCTTCAATCAAACCCAAGGCACAATGACCGAATCCGATGCCTATCGCTTTGAGAAGATGTACTCCACAAGAGCGAAAGGTAAGTCCACTAGGTTTTCATGAAGAACTGGCATCTGTGCTCAATCACCATTCTTTGAATTCTTTTATTGCATCACGTATTTTCAAATCAAAAAATGGTTCTTTAAAGTTAATTTTTATTTCTTTGCATTTAATATAATCAGAAAAAACTATGGAATCTATAGTTGTAAAAACTTTTTTTCCAGGATACTGGTCTTTTTTGTTATGAAATTCTAAAACAAGACTTTCTGCATATTCTTTATGTTCCTCTTT
>DATFBL010000021.1:0-17637 GCA_035253865.1 Nitrososphaeraceae archaeon
GCTATACCAATTATTAAAATGCCAAAGCTTTCCAATTTAGAGAACATGTGAGATTCATTTTTCCTAAATTCTCTGTATTCACATAAGGATATACCAAATATAATAAAAGATATTACTGATCTTTCTACCAATACAGTACCAAATTTGGTACCAAGAACATCTATTATACCAGCATTAATAGAAATCGCTTGAAAATACAAAATCGCAAAATTAGAGGAAATTAGAATTATTGAGGCAATTAGGTAATAGATTGCCAGATTCTTATTTACTTTCTTTCGTATCTGAGCTATTGGTCCGGTTAGAGCAGAGATATTTGATAGTGGCCTCCATATCCAAAGGTTTGCAAAGGCCGCCCCTACTATCATTACTTGAGCTAAAAGAGCAGGGAATCTAGCTATCGCTTCTGGTAAGTAAAGAGTAGATGAAGGGGCAGTAATAGTTACGTTTGTGGGAAATACTGCGTGTCCAATAGCAAAGACAAATGCATTTTCAGTTACATGACCGTCAATTTGAGATAAGACGCTTGTTGATACGGTGTATGCCCCATCCTTCAATTCCGGAACGGAAACTTGGAGCGACAGCTCATTACTTCCCTTATAACTGACTTTTCCCAAATCAACCTCTTTTCCGCTAGAGTCCAAAACTTTCAGATCGCTGTAACGCAGATCAACAGGTTCACTAAAGTATACATCTATTTGTTTTGGAGAAATCGATATCGATTGTGATGGAGATGGATTACTATTGGTCACAAACGCATGTCCATAAGTTGAATGAATAGAACTAAAACCGACAAATACTGTCATACATAACACTAAAACCAAGTAGAATGTTCTATTTGGATATGATGAAATTGAATAGGAAGGTAAATGCAGAATCAATATAATACATAGAAATGGTATTGATTTGAATATTTTATTATTCCTTTTTTTCTAGTACACTAATCGAATATGGAGGATAAAGGATATAACGTGTATCAAGACTTTATTAATCCACATGAATATGGTAGGAAGTACTATTTTTGTAATTGGAATTTTTTTGCTGTCCTTTGTAACCTTCGTGATCATTCCTCAAACTTTGTTTGCACACATTAGTAAGACCTTTGGGAATACAACTATCGAGGCTGGTTGGTTATCTGAGCCTCCTCTTGCAGGGGACTTGAATAGTATCGTACTTCAAGTAAGTAGTGGTTCAAGCGGAGAACAAACTCCTGTTTCTAATGCGCTAGCGAATCTAACATTGTCTGTAAAGTCCGGTACTATCACAAAAGTATTAGATTTCCAGCCCTCTCCTACGACAGACGGGGGATATGAAGGTATTGTACTTCCGACAAGGGTAGGGCCATACGGCTTGGTGCTTCAAGGTGACGTCAAGGGACAAGAAGTGGATAGCGAATTTAAAATAGAAGATGTAGAATCAAAATCCATTTTTTCATTTCCCGATAGTGCTATAGATACAGGCTATACGAACAATATTAATCAGCAAGTCCAAGATGGTATCAGCAAGCTCTCAAATGACATTCAAAAAAGTAGAAATGATTTGAATAAGTCACAAAACGAAGTAATTGATATTCAACAATCTGTTGAGAAATTACAAGCGAACTCAAATGTTTCATATTTTGTATTATTAACAACCCTTGGTATCAGCATTGCAGGAATCGTAATGGCCGGATATTTGTATACTTTACTACGAGTTAGAAAGCGAATGGCAGGAAGCACAAATGATTAGATTTCTTACATTCTAATCCTTGGATGACCAAATTTAATTTCAAAAAGTAAAAATCAAGGCGCCCTTAGGTTCTCAAATTATCAAACACAATGAAACTAATTTGAAAAGTTCTATGGCTAGAATTTTTATCGGTCGTATTCAGGAAAATACCAACTAATACTTCTACTGTGCTAGTATCTCTATAGCAACTTATTCCATAATACTACCTTATTCAAGTTTGTTTGATACTCTTAGATAATGCTAAAAAAACCTCAAGAACCTAGTAAATATGACAAGCAAGGCATGATTACTATTTTTTTATTTACAAAAGAGTAATTCTGGCTATGTTTCTGCCAGAACGAATGGAATGAATTAAAAATAAGGTCATATAATGCTCTTAACACAGAATGTTCAAGTCCGTACAAGATGTATTCTGTCTTAGACAAGTTTTAGTGTTCCTCGTTTTGCTATTTCTTTGTACAAATATTAGCTCACAATACACTTATGGTCATTTTTTTGGAACAACCAAGAATATTGGAAACTACCAAATAATATTCGCGCCATATCCATCACTTCCATTTGCGGGTGATAATTCAACTTTACTAAATTTTAGTATTCTAGATAAAGATAATCAAAATCTAAACAATATCTCTGCATCGTTGCTAATCAAAACTAAGGAAAATGGATCAATCATACAAAATATCCCATTCAAGTTCTATGAATTTAGTGATATTACAATTCCGTATACTTTTAAGGACATTGGAGCATATCAAGTTTCGTTATCGGTTAGAATATCCGACGATCCTGGATTTTCTCAAAATCCAATTTCTGCAGACTTCGACATATCGGCTACAGATCCAAATCAAATAATACCCACAAATGAACTGATATTATATTATTTAATACCTGCACTAGCCGTTATTGCAATCATTGTAGTATATTTGAGACGTAAAAATAAAATCTAATCCTAATTGTCCAAGCATTTCGATTGTTGTACCATAATACTATTATTATCTTGAACTATTATCTAGCTTGATGATAAAAGTACTGTATTATTCTATGCCTGTACTGGCATTACTGATAATGGTCAGTCCAACTATCAATACTTCTGTATATGCCCATACTTTTTCTGGAGACGAAAGTGCTTCTTTCCTGACCAAAATTGAAATGATAAAGATAGAATCAAAATTGGCATTAGAACAAGTTTCAAATAACACTGAAATAGCAAAAGAACATGCAGAACATGCAGCGAGTCAATTAACATCAAATGATACTGAAGAAATTTCAGAAAGAAATTCTCGTCTTGTAGCTGAGCTCAATAATGTAATAAATAATTTTAGTAACGCTTTTGAATCTGAAACTCCATCACAAACAGAGATTTCAGACAGGGTTACTAGTATAAATGATATAATTGCTGATGTGGTTAACTCTAGAATTGATGAAGAGCAGCAAGAAAATGTTACTGTGAAGGCATTAGTAGTCAATGATCTGGTAGGTGAAACTTTGCGAAATTATGGAGTCGCCTTAGGTATGGAGGAAGGTGAGCATGAAAGCGAGCATGAAGAAAACGTAACATCTACTGAACCCTCTACGGAGGGTATCAGCAATGAAACTTCAAATATACTTGACGAAGAAAGTTACCAGACTGCTCAGGCAACGATAACGAGGGCAATTGAAAAGTTTGATGAAATAAAGGAGGATTCTGAAAATTCGACCGAATTGGGAGATTCGTTAAATGCAGTTAAAGAAAAGATAGATAGTAAGTCGCCGTTTGGTGATATTGATACAGTTGTCGACGGGAAGATAACCTCGTTGCTTAACAATGTATTTGATTTGAACCTCACCGAGGAAGAAGAACATGCTGAAGGAGGAGAAGAACATGCTGAAGGAGAAAATAATTCCTAATTAGAAAATGAGAACCTTTTCCGTTGAGAAATCAACTTTAATTTTTAGTTTTAAATTTATATTTGGTGAGTAGAGACTGATATTGATGACCTCTATTGAGGCCGCAGCATGGTGATAATGGCTTTATGAAAATTTTAAATTTAGAAAACTTGAATATTGATTTAAGGATCCTGGTAATTTTTGTATCTTTAACGATTGTGTTGTCTAGTCTGTCTATACTGAGCTCTCAGTCAACATATTCTCAAACAACAGAAGATCCAAAAAGTCTCAACTGTAAAGACAACAAGGATCAATCACAATATGTTAGTAATGTTTCCTTAGCAAACGGTACTAGTAGAATTGGACCTATTACTGACGACCTACCAGGATTCCATTACATCAAAAAATTTGATAATAATGGCACGCTGATATCGGCTTGGGGCACTAAAGGAATAGGGCCTGGACAATTTTTGCATGTGCATGGAATTACGGTGGATGCCGATGGAAATGTATACGTGAGTGATGCTGAAAAATGCAACATTCAGAAATTTGATAGTGAAGGCAACTTCATTAAAGCATGGGGTACTAGAGGTAAAGGACAGGGGCAATTCTTGCAACCTGAAAGCATGGCAGTAGACTCTAATGGAAATATTTTTGTGGCCGACTATGCCAATCAGCACATTCAGAAATTTGATAGTGAAGGCAACTTTATCACCATGTGGGGCAGCAAAGGAAGGGAAGATAGTCAATTCATAAAGCCATGGGGAGTTGCTGTTGATTCGAAAGATAATGTGTATACAAGTGATCAAGATAATCCTGAAGTTCAAAAGTTCACCAACGATGGTAGGTTCTTGACTAAATGGAATTCTTATTCGCCGGGACTATTATTTGTACATTTACATGATATTACTATAGATTCACATGACTCAGTGTATGTTACTGATGGAAGAAACAATTCATATGTTGTGAAATTTGACGATCAGGGTAATTTTACTACAAAATGGGGAGGCTATGGTTATGGTAACGGTCACTTTGTTGAAAATCATGGCATAGTTACTGATAAAGAGGGCAATGTATACGTAGTAGACACAAGAAATGTACGAATTCAGAAATTTAACAGTGAAGGCGAATTCGTTTCAAAATGGGGATCTTTGGGATGTGGGGATGATGAGTTCCTTATACCACACGATATTGCGATAGACTCATCTGGAAATATTTATGTTTCAGATAGTGGAAATGTTCACTTCAGGGCAAGTAAGACATGCGAGAATTATGAAAACCAGTAGCAAGAACATACGCGCAACACAGTTATCAGAGGGAATCAAAATGTATTTAATCAGAACTTGAGGGATAAAAGTAAAAGAGATTTTGATGTGGTAATTTGAAAATAGTCTTTTTAATCCTAATAGTAACCATCGTCTTAAACTCAGTATCTATTTTGCAAGTAGTATCGGCGGACTTATTAACCAATTCATTGCAACAGCGCATCGGAGACTATGATGTCCAGATCAATACCATGCCCATGGCTCCAATAACAGGACAGGAAACACGAATCAATATTAGGATGACCACAGTTAGTAACAATCCTATTACAGATACACCCATTACTATAAGAATTTCAAATGAAATAGAAGAATTGTCAAGGTCACAACCGGTATTGCTATCAAGTGGCCACTACCCTTATGTTTACAATTTTGACAAACCAGGCGTATTTCTGTTAAGTATTGACATTTTGGATAATCCACTCGCAGGAAATTCTAATGACTCTAACAGGATGCTGACATTTGATTTCCCAATTCGCGTTTCAGAACCTTTTTCGGCAAATATGGCTACCTTGGCACTTCCGATCATCATAACAGCCGTTGCGGGTTCAACCGCATTATTGATAGTATTCAAGATCTTGAAAAAAAGTAAGAAGATAACATAATATTCTTATTATTCACACGACTGCATACCTGAAGTGTACGCAAAACGTAAATCTATTCAAATTCATATTCATCAAGCTTTGAGCAATTTCCGGCGTATGAATTAAAGATATGCTCTATGTCATCTAAGGAGGTCTGATTTACCTTGTTCTCCGAAACTTGATCTCCAATATCCAAGGCTGAAATTGTTTCATATAGCTTCATAAAATCAGTACATGAAATTGTAAAACTTTGACCTTCATTGTCAATTGTAATTCCAGAATTTTCAGAAGAATTAGACGAGTTGCTATATGCAGTATCGGATGTAAACGTATTATCTTTATTTTCTTGTCCGTAAATGTAGGAATTCTGAATACTCAATTCATGAAGTAGATGTATTTGAGTAGATACTGATACTATAATGATGGTAGATAAAATGAAAGTAATCCTCCGATCCAGATATGCTACAAAATTCATATTCGCCTGTCTATTGGTATAATTAACGTGACGACTATTTAATGATTAGAATCTAAATTATATTAAAAAGTTCCATCTCCTCACTTCAGAATTTTCGAGCACTTAATTATTAATTTGTTTTAGATTCCACCAAAATTTTATCACGAAATCAAGATGAATTTAGTTATTTTCCGTACTATATTTTTTGATTATCAATGAACGTCGGACAAAATCCGACATCGTTGTCTGCTTATCTTGTTTGCGTTTAACCAACCCTGTGTCAAAATCTTCTTGTAAAAGTAGTTGATCTCCAATTTCTTTTAAATCGATGTGATCTATGCTTTTGGGCTCCAAATTTAACATTCCCCTGAACATGTTGACAGTTCCCGGTCCAAATCCACCGTAATGATTGTTAGCAGCAACTATTCCGATTTTGAGACTTTTTTCCTGCTCTTCTAGTTGACTTATTTTGTTTGCCCAACCTTTCATCTCTAAAGTTCGATCTCTTTGTAATTTACCAAAATTGCTTTCTTGTATACTTCTGTCTCCAATTAATCTCAGATAAACAAAATCTGTTGTAATAACGGACGAAGTTTGTAGCGCGTCCATCTGACTCCAGACCAATGATATGTTACTATTTCTAAACATATTGTAAGCTAATTCATTAAACCAAGAGGAGTGCCTCACTTCTATTGCATATCTAAATGTATTGTCAAAGAAAAAATCATAATTTCTAAAGGTGTTCAACCCTTCTTTAAGTTCATAAGAAGGAGGCAGCTGAATAAGTAACGCTAAAATCTTATCCTTAAGAGGCTCCATATTCTCATAGAATTGTGATAGTTCTATTTCCACGTCTCTAAATCTCTTTTCATGTGTTATAATTTTTGGAAACTTTACAGTAAATCTAAAATTATCCGGTGTTCTCTTGTTCCAATTTTTTACCATTGGCTGAGATGGTATAGTATAAAATGTCGAATCTATCTCTACGTAATTGAATATCTTGGAATAATATGGCAACATTAATTTATTGTCTATACTTGAAGGATAGAATGGACCCTCCCATGAACTATAGCTCCAGCCTGAACATCCTATATAAAGATCCAACAAGTTAACTATACTTCAAAATTTTAATTATACTTTTTGGAAAGTCCATAATTACTATTCTAATCCAACTAAAGTAAATCAATAGAGAAGAACATACAAGATTATTTCATTTTTATGCTCTCAATTTTCCGATTCTCATAAATCTCTTGAATTTTTCACTAGGTTCTATATGAAGTATCAACCATTCGTTGTTTATTCTAAATCAAAACGGATACACGAATTAAATATCTAAATTTGCACTGTAAATTTGGATAGATCTAGTTATCCAATTAACGCGCAGAATATTCATGAAATGTAAATAAGAGTTCATGCGAAATCTCACAGTAGATACCATTGATGGTATAGATTTTTATAATCTAATGATTAACTTGAGTGAAACAGCATGCTAAACCTAATTAACGGTACGTCAATAGTTTCTGTGCTGACTATGTCTGTATTGCTAATAAGCTTTTCAGTCGTTTGGGCCGTTGATATTAAAGGAACTATAGCAAACGACAATATCATGGGAACGGCCACCGATGATGACATGAGAGGATTTAGAGGTCATGATATACTAAATGGGTTATCCGGTAGTGATGAAATCCAGGGGGAGGGTGGAAATGATATTTTGAATGGCTCTGATGGAAATGATTACCTTTCTGGTGGTGATGGGATGGACGTTCTTGATGGAGGCGTTGGTAATGACGAACTTCATGGAGGAGACGATATCGATAGATTATTCGGCGGGACTGAAAACGATGTCTTGTACGGTACCGCTAATAATGACATACTTGATGGCGGACCTGGAGATGATAGACTATATGGCGGTCAAGGTAATGACACCCTAAGCGGAGGAGAAGGAGGAGACTTCTACAGATGTGGAGATGGAGAGGACAGAATAACTAATTTTGATCCCGCAGATGGGGATCATCATTTTGGCGATTGCGAAATCAAGTAATTCAGACAATCTATCAATATACTTCAAATGTCAAAGTACGTATATGCATTAGAGCTTGGTATGAGCTTGGTATGGCTTGTCTTTAGAATATACAATTATTGTTGGATACAATAGAATGAGATCCATTTCCAAAACTTAAGATCCACGCGGTTATTCAGTTATTTCTACTATAATCCCATGTGGAGTAATATTTTGGTTTGATTTGCAGTAACAACGAATTCCCATTTCTTACGTTTTCAAGCAATAATTTCGCCATTGGATGATCTGTGCTGCCAAGATACTTTACCATTATCCTCTGAGCAATTGGAAGATTTGCATCAGGGTCGCTTAAAATTTTGACGTCTCCCTTACCCCTTATGCCTTTATATGGCGGATTTCCCTCATCTATGCAGAAATAGATCTTGTCATTTCTTTTCAAATTGCTGGTCTTTTTGGATTCCTTTCCAGTTTCTATAAAAATCACATCATTAGACTCGTCATAAAGATACCAAGTAGGATGTACATTAGGGTAGTCGTCTTGATCGACGGTTCCAAGATGAAGATTTAATTTACTGTCAGAAAGAAAATTCTTTACTTCAGTTTCTGAAAGTTGAACTCCAAATCCCGGACTTCCATGTAACACTCTCATTAGTACATTTAGGGCAGCATCAGTTATAAATTTAATCAGTACTATTTGCTAGTGAAAATAAAAAAATGAAGGTTATTAGTTGTATTACCTTCCGTAGTGGTTAGTTTTTTATCATGGCAATTCATCGAGGATATTAATTTCGCCGATTTCCCTGTTCGATGTGATAATACAATCACTTTCGTTATCTCCGTCTCCCTTTTCATCGCAGTCGTTGTGGTTTTCTCCGTCTGCATCTATTGAAATCTTGTTCTTCTCGCCTTGCATAGTAAAGATGTCTGTTTCTAAATTGTCAGTGACAACACATAGTGCTTGATTAAATCCTTCACCAGATTCATCACACGTATTTTTGTTATCTGCATCGGTGTCAATTTCTACCTTATTCTTAAAAGGATCATCTACTGCTAATGCGCTATTTGCCGTAGTACCAAGTACGGCACCAATCAGTAGAACTATTGAAGGTATGAGTACGGTCCTTGAGCTGAGATTCATCGTTCTTATAGACTAATTTTAGTTTATATGGAATTGGATGGATCATATCCTAAAATTATTGTGTATACAGATTCTGTAATGTTTACGATTAAATAACACTGAATTATGAGACATAGAAATCTTATGTAAGATGAATATATGAAAGGTTACCGACATATATAATCCCATTACGCTAATCTAAAAAAGAATACAAGCTCAACTAAAACAATTTCAATGTCATTCTCAACCAGGCAGAAGGAGGCGATATTTTACTTTCTACTTAATTTATTGAACACAAGAATACCAACCAACATAGCTGCAGACAGCGTGAATCCAAGATATGAAAAAGTCCTTTCATAAGGAAAGATAAGTGTTGATCCAATAAAAATTGCTGATGATATAATACTCATTGGAAGAACATTTGAATTTGGCTTAATCCTATTCTCTGATTTCTGATCAGTTAGATATTGCTTTATCATGGGAGCAAGCTCGCTTGAGACCTCAATACCCTTCACAAATCTATTAACATATCTTTTAAATTCTTCAACGTAAGCATCCTTAATCAAACCTTCCTCTTCAAGCAAACTTACCAGTACACGAACAAACTGAAATTTTACATCATGGTAATGGTAAATTCCTTCAAGTATCGAGGCCATTCGCATATACAACGCAAGATTCTTGGGCAATCTAAATGGAAATCTACTTAGTGTTTTATTTGCCAAATCCTGAAGTGCCTTAACCTCCATTCTATCCACCTTTTTACCATACAATGATTGTATACTCAAATCGAGCCCTTTTTCCACCAATCTTCTATCAACAGAGGGTTCAAGGGTTCCTAGTTCTAATAGAACATCAGTAGTCCTTACTGGATCTTTATCCACGAGCCCCAAATACAGTCTTACCAATCTTTTTCTTGTTTCATCATCGAGTCTTCCAACCATTCCGAAATCATAAAGTATTATTGTTCCTTCATCAGTAATTGCAATGTTACCCGGATGTGGATCAGCATGGAAAATACTGTGACGTAACAACATTTTAAAAAACAATCGATGTACTCGATACACTAATTTTGCTCTATCAATATTATTTTGATTTAATGTTTTTATATCAGTTATCTTAGTTCCCCGTAAATACTCCATTGTAATAACATGGCGCGAAGTTCTATCAAGGTAAACTTTTGGAATAATTACTGATCTGTCTTCTTTCAGATTATTTTTTATTTGTATCAGATTTCTTGCTTCTATTCGGTAATCCATTTCTTCGTGTACTGTTTCAATGAATTGAGAAAGCATACCCTCTGCTGAAAATCTGAGATTTTCATCAATAAATCGAGTGGCAAGTGGTAACAGTTTTTTTAAAATGTAAATATTCTGCCCAATTGATTCTTCAATGTTTGGTCTACTTATCTTTACTACTACATCTTTTTCTTTGTGCCTAGCCTTATAGACTTGACCTAAACTTGCTCCAGAGATTGCTGAAGTGTCAAAGTATTCGAAAATATTCTCTAGCGGACCAAGCTCTTTTTCAAGAATTGGTTTGACATCCAAAAATGGTTCAGGTAATACATCATCTTGAAGTTTTTCCAGTACATCCAAGTAAGGTTGGGGCAAAAGATCTGCTCTTGATGAGAGCCATTGACCAAGTTTTATGTAAGATGGACCAAGTGCCACAAAGGTCTTTAGGGCCCTTTCGGCATGCTTTCTAAATTTTTTTTCATTTACATTTTTGCCTTCCTTTTTTACCCATTCTCTTCTGTCCTTTCTAAGATACACAATAACGGGAATTAGCTTAAATATAGTCTTGAAAATTAGCCAAATTGACGGTTTCTTAAATTCAAAAGCTGGCTTAACTCTATCAGTTTCTAGCTCAACATCCAATATTTCATTGGAATCTTCTAACAAAGGCAATACTCACACTGATAGGTCAAATTTACAAAAAGTAATCAAGCAACGTTTGAAAGACATTAGATGCAGAGAAATGAGAAGATTCATGTATGTCATTTATTCCTTGTCCAAAATGTACTTTGATAGAAAAGAAAGCATCATAACACCAGGAAAATATTTTGAAGCGTCCACCATAATGTGTCCAATGGGATCATTGTTGGGATCGATTTTGTCATAATGAACACTGTAATAGGTATCATACTCGCGTATGTGTAATTTGCCATGTCGGTATTGTTTTATCGAACCTTTTTTTTCGCCGAGCATAGTTGGTTCATATTCCATAAGAGGCCTTACTGTTTTTGGTACAATGATATTTCCATCAATGTCAACAAAATGCATAGCAAATTAACACTAACTTCCGATATAAAAATTACCTTCAACTTTTAGATTTTGGTAAGCCAATAATCCTATTCACAAGTTTAGACCAAATATGATTAAACATTAGCCTCATAACAAGACTTTTATAGAATATTATCTATTTTTTTTGATATGAGTGATACAAAAGGTAAGGTTCCAAATATTGTTGCAATTGAAGTTTTAAAGAAGAATGGAGTTGATGTTGAAAAATTAAAAGAACTTATAACCAAGGGTGTCGGTGCTGAATTTACTACATATTATTATTATACAATTTTAAGAATGCATTGCACTGGCCTTGATGGTGAAGGGATTAAGGAAATTGTCGAAGAAGCAAGGATCGAAGACAGAAATCACTTTGAGGCTATGGTTCCTAGACTGTATGAACTCGGTGGTTCATTACCAAGAGATATTAGAAAATTTGCTGATCAGGCAGGTTGTCCTGATGCATATCTTCCAGAAAATTGGGAAAACCTAACTTCCATAATAGAAGTATTGCTTGGTGCAGAACAATGTGCCATTCGTTCTTGGGGAGAAGTATGCGATATGACCGCAGGCAAAGACCCTAGAACTTATGACATCGCCCAAAGAATTATGCAAGAAGAAGTTGAACATGAAGCATGGTTTATTGAGTTGCTTTCAAAGAGGCCTTCTGGACACTTTAGAAGGAGATATGTTGGGCAATCTCCCCATGTCGGACAACAAGGTGGACTAATTCACCTATAAGACTCGACATCTTTTTTATCTTTATCTTGATCTTTTTTGTTACTAAATTAAGGGGATTTAATTTGTTTTTGACATCCAAACTGGATACAGAACATCAAATAAAATAGTATCTATTTTCTAAAATATTATGCTAAATGCAAATCGACAGTGCTTTTTCAAGATGCATGGCTGATTTGAAATATGCTACCAAGTCCGATTGATACGACGTATAAATTACCATCGGGACCCATTTCCAAGTCAGTAATACCTCCAAATCCTTCGCCAAAGACAATGCTACTAACTCCAGGCGATGATGGCTTTTCTATGATTCTCGATGAGAGAGCTTGTGGAAGGATTAGATCTTTCCGATCTGAAGTGAGATCAAAGTGATAAATCCTACCATTATGCACATCTCCTACAAACATATCGTTCTCATATGTAGTGCCAAGCTCAGGTGACCTCAAAAATTTTAGCGCGGTTGGCCCAGCTGTATTTACCCAAACGAGTTCAGGATCGCTATAATGTCCCTTCCCCTCAAAGTCATGTAAATCAGACTCACTGAATGAATCTTCCAATGAAGCCATACCCTGTACTTGCTGCCATCCACTATTGAAACCAGGGAGAACTAAATTTATTTCATCGCCATTTCCTGGCCCATTTTCTGTATTCCATAAGTTACCCGATATAGGATCAAAGTCCATACCAAAACTATTTCTTATCCCATATGCATAATATATTCTCAAAGGAATAGAATCTCCAAGAATACCTTCCGTAGGTTGTCCATCCTGAGTAATTCTCAAAATTCCACCCCGCCCATCTGGATCGACGCCATCCTGGTAGTTCTGGGTCTTAGTTTCTGTAGTTTCTCCCTTAAAAGAACCATCTACATCTCCTATTGTTACGTATAGATTACCATCCGGGCCGATCAATATATCTCCACCATTATGTCGAGGTCCGGGATTGGCCGGAAGATCCATCAAAAGTAATGGATTAATCAGTGAATCTCCAGAAAGTTCATATCTGTAAACTCTATTACCAATTGGTTGCTTTCCGGCTTTGTCGTCACCATCTTTTCCATCAATTTCGGTGTAGAAAAGAAAAACATATGTTGTTGAGCTGTCTTGGGATGCAGCTATTCCACACAAGCACCTCTCAATTGAATTGGCTACGTTAATATCGAGAACAGGTTTTGCAAGAACTTTACCATTGACTATCCTTTTGACCATACCAGTATCTTTTTCAAGAACCAAAATATCATCAGGGCCTATGAAGGCCATAGTAGTAGGAGTACTTAATCCCTCGGCAACCGTAGAAATTTTGAGGTTTGAATCAAAAAGTTTTGGTTTTCCTTCTTCCTCAAACTCTGTTTCTGCAAATTCCTCCTGAGCGCCAATCCAATGAATGTGCATAAATGAGGAGGTAAAGATCAATAGTGAAATAAACATAAATGTGATGATGACATCCAAGGCTTGGAACAATCATTCACTTTGGATCTAATATACATATCGAAGAAGCATATATGAGATTATTATCAAAAATTACAAGCTATCAGCTTCTACCAACTCATAAATTATTAACTCAGAGAAAATAACTTTGAGAGTGAGAATATTAAACAAGTATATTCGACTATTAGTAAATGACAAAAATGGTATATTCTAGTAGGAATGTATCTCATTTTTATGTTCTTTAAGGGCAGGATACTTTGAAAAAGTACATTTGCACTTGTCACACTGCCATTGGTGTTCGCGTGCCTTGATGAAATTATCATAGGTGGTATTTTCCTTCACGTACATCATAGATTTGTAATCATACTTTGCTGGATTGTAATTCAATTTGTACTTTATTGAATTTATTCGCACTTCTAACTAAAATGTGTCATATGTTCCTTATATTTTAATATGTTACTGGATACAGGATTTTAATATAAGAATAATTCATAACTTTCGAACTATTGAATCTTTGAGTATTTTATTGAAAAGACTTATAGCAAAATAGTTAGTGTATATGATATCTTTTCAAATGCCAACAGAAAATAATTCCGTCAAAAGATTCAAGGATAGAGAACATGCTGCAGAGCTTCTTATAACCAAGCTTAATAATCAGCTTAAAGATGAAATTGCCAAAGACGTAGTAGTTTTTGGAATTCCACGTGGAGGAGTGATACTAGCATATACGATCTACAAGAACAGGTCTGCAAACTTTTTTGATATCGTGATACCTCGTAAATTAGGAGCGCCAAACAATAAAGAGCTTGGTATAGGAGCGATAATGGATAAGGACACTGTGTATCTAAATGAGTATGTTGTAAAAGCTTTGAGAGTTCCCCAAGATTACATCGAGATAGAAAAGGAATCACAAATCCGAGAAATTAGCCGAAGGAGTTCACTCTATAGGCCAAAGCAAGATGAATACAATATTAAGAATAAAACAATTATTCTTGTTGATGATGGTGCAGCCACAGGCGCCACACTTGTGGTTTCAGCTAGGTGGATTAGAAAGAGGAATCCAAAAAAGATAATCATTGCTATCCCTGTTGCACCTAATGAAACAGTGGAGCTCTTAAAAAGTGAAGTTGACGAGGTGGTAACAATATTAATACCACGGACTAGTAATTTTACTTCAGTTGCACAATTCTATGATAATTTTGAAGAGATAACTGATGACAAAGTAGTAAAAATTATGAAAGAAATGAACCTATAATAGGAACACACAATCAGTTTTACGCCAATATATGTATTATACTACCAGTCTAGTATTGATAGTGTATCGTACTATTTCAGTGGAACAGAGGGCAATACCGACACAAGCTGAGTTAAATTTGGTACCGAGTTTGTGGCAAAATCAAGTATTGGCGCATGCCATATACCAAATCCAACCATGAATATCATTGCAAAAATTAGTACTGCTGAAATCGCCCTTGGCTCCTTTACTTTGGATGTATCTGGCGAATCTTCCATGTACATTTTTCTCATTATCCATGCATAATATCCAAGCGAAAGTGCACTGTTCAAAACTCCAGCAATTGCCAAATAAGGTCCCCACCAAACTTCAGGTCCTGTGACAATTCCCGAGTTAAATAATACTAGTTTACTCCAAAATCCATTTAGGGGTGGGACTCCCGCCAATGCCAATAGAGATATTGACAATGCTATGGCAGTAAGAGGCATTCTTTTTGCAAGTCCTCTATACTTTTCAATACTGTAGCTGGCAAGAGTGATTGCAACTGCAGCTACCGCAATGAACGCAGCTGCTTTCATAACTGCATGATTAATAATGTGAAATAGTGAACCCCCAAGAGCTTGATCACTATAGGGAGCAAGAGCAAGACCTATCATGATGTATCCTGCTTGAGCAATACTCGAATAGGCAAGTATTCTTGGAACACTCTTTTGAACCAATGCACCCAGATTCCCTAGTGTCATTGTAAACACAGCTATTATTGCCAGTGCCACGGACCAATCCAAATGTAACACAAAGACTGCCAAAACAATTACACGGATAGCAGCAGCAAATCCTGCTTTCTTTGTACCTGCCGCTAATAACGCTCCAATAGGAGTCGGAGCTCCTTCGTATGCATCTGGTAACCACATGTGAAATGGAACAAGACCCATCTTAAATCCAAATCCGGCAATAAATAACGCCAAGGCAAGGAGAGTAATCGGAACTAGATCTTGTTGAATATTAACCATAGATATTATTGCTTGACCTATATTTGTGGTTCCTGTAATTCCGTATACCAATCCTATGGCCACTACAAGGATTGCTGATGAAAGAGCACCAAACAAAAAGTACTTTATGGCTGCTTCATTTGATATAGGATCACGTTTTGAAAATGCAGCCAGAGCATAAGTTGGTATTGACATCAGCTCCCACGCAACTAGCAGCATTACCAAATCAGTTGAATATGCTATCAGTATCATCCCTATGCTTGATAGGAGAATCAATGAGTAATATGCCGCCGGGTTGGTCTTGTTTTTCATAAAATTCCAAGACGAAGCAGTTACCATTACCGATACAATTAATAACGATATCGCGAAGAATGCTCCAAACATATCATCGGCAAGCATACCCTTGCCAAATTCTATTGTAGGAATCGGTTCTCCTAAAAGTATCCTAATGCTAATGATACCAATAATTAGTATTATAGCTCCAACTGAAATACCACAATATAACCTATTGCCAGCACCACGTTCTTTCCTTAATGAATCAATAACTGGAATAGCAAGTCCAACAGAACCCAGTATTACAGTTACTAACAGAGGAGTCGATAAGAAATCCATTCTACTTCTTTCCTACAAGAATAACAACATGATTATTAACATTAGACCCGCAGCGAAAACAAAAAGATAAGTCTGTGCTATGCCTGTTTGTCCAGCCTTTATAACTTTAGAAAAATATGTCATTGAACCTTGAAGACCAGGATTAATCCCGTCAATTATGGTACTTTCAAAATATCTCCAAACAATACGATATATAGCCAACGGACCTACCACCGCTCCCCAATATAGTGCAGTATTAAGGTACCATCTATTAAAGAAGAATTTCCATACTGCTCGGGATATGATACTTCTCGAAACCATCTGAGGATTGATGACTCTTTTCATATATACAAGTCCACCAAGTATCGCACCAAGAGCGAAAGCACCAATTGAGGCTGTAACTGCTATAGGATTAAGTTCTTGCAATGCCAAAAATCCTGATCCACTCTCGGCAGCAACTTCATGTCCCGCAGATTCTTCGCTGTGAATACCAAAAGTACCAGCAAGGTAAGAAGTGAACATCTCGTGGAGCTGATGTTCAAATGCAAATCCAATTAAACCTACCGCAATACTGGCCACTGCAAGGATAGCAAAAGGTACCCACATTACAGCGCTAACTTCATGGACATGATGACTGCTTTCATTTTCTTGTATGAATTTACTTTTGTTTCCAAAGAATGTCATACCAAGCATTCTAAATGTGTAAAAGGCGGTCATAAATGACACCATTACTGCAATGGCAAAGAGAACCCACGAATATTGATAACCTGATTCAAGAATGGATGCTAAAATCGCGTCTTTACTCCAGAAACCGGAGGTGATGAAAGGTGCTGCTGCTAGTGAGAGGCCGGCCATCATCATAAAGAGGAACGTCATTCTCATTTTTCCCTTAAGTCCGCCCATATCCGTCATAAATCGTGAACCAACAGCATGTAGCACTGCACCGGCACCCATGAACAATGAAGCCTTAAACATCGCATGACTCATCAGATGGAAGAATCCAGAAGTATACCCATCTACAAAAGAAGAAGAAAGTCCAGCAATTCCCAATCCCATCATCATGAGTCCTATTTGAGATCCAGTGGAATAAGCAAGTACCTTTTTTATTTCTGGGTTAACCAATGCCTGCGTGGCCAACAAGAATGCAGTTATTGCGCCAACCCATGCAACGACCTCGAAAAATTGAGATGAATTTAAGGCTGACACTGCGAAGAAGAGTGGTCCGATTCTAGCAACAAGAAATACTCCGGCTTTTACCATAGTAGCCGCATGAATGAGCGCTGAAACTGGT
>DATFBL010000022.1:0-6004 GCA_035253865.1 Nitrososphaeraceae archaeon
GAGTTAAAGTATAGGCAACCCTGTTATAAACAAATAATAACTTTTGAAGTTGAGAAACGGGATTAATTTAATATATAAATTTGACGTGATATATGTCAAAGAGTGATTTTGATGAGCGGTATGAGGAATATAGATGCTAGAAACATAGGCTTGAGAAATATAGTAGTAGCAGATACCAGGATATGTTCAATTGATGGTGAACATGGTGAGTTAATTTATCGTGGTTATGATATTTTAGACCTTGTAACGCATTCAACTTTTGAAGAAACCGCCTATCTGTTGCTTTTTGGGGATTTGCCAACCAAGGATGAATTGGATGAGTTTACGTCCGACCTCAAAGAAAATCGAGAAATTCCAGAGGCATTATATCAAAATTTGAAGAATAGACCGGTGACAGCTTCTCCGATGGACGTACTTCAATCATGTGTTTCACAGTTACCTGATTATGATTTAGATGTACAAGATGACTCAAGAGAGATGAATATAAAAAGAGCCAAGATGTTGATTTCAAAGATTCCGACAATTGTTGCCGTGTGGGATAGAATCAGGAGTGGAAAGGAAATTGTTAAACCATCAAATGAAATGACAAATGCTGAAAATTTTCTTTACATGTTATTTGGCAATAAACCAAAACACGAAGAAGCAAAAATATTTGATATTTGTTTGATACTTCATGCAGAACACAGTTTTAATGCTTCTACATTTGCAGCCAGAGAAATTGCATCTACGAAAGCCCATATTTATGCATCGATAAATGGTGCGATTGCAGCTTTGTCTGGTTCATTACATGGAGGAGCAAATACACAGGTAATGAAAATGCTACTAGAGATTGGTAAGGTTGAAAATGTTGAAAAATGGGTTGTCGGAAAATTAGGAAATGCTGAAAAGATTATGGGTATGGGACACGCAGTTTATAAAACTACAGACCCCAGAGCAGAAGTGCTATATAGATTGTCAAAAACGGTGAACAAGGATCGTCAGACTCCATGGTTTGATATGACAGAGCAGGTTGAAAAGACAACCAAGAAATATTTGCTGCAAACTAGGAAACAATCAATATATCCGAACGTAGACCTATACAGTGCATCACTCTACTACAGCTTGGCTATTCCTATGGATTTGTTCACCCCCATATTTGCCATTGCTAGAATTTCGGGTTGGACTTCCCATGTGATTGAAGAAAAATTTGCTGAGGCTGCACCTAAACCTGCGCTCTATCGACCAAAAGCAGAGTATGTTGGAAGATATTGCGGACCAATGGGTTGTGAATATAATCCGATAGACAAGAGATTTACAAAAATTAGCGAAGAATAACCAATGAGATTAATTCAACTAGAGTAATTCATCTAAAATTTTTTTTGAACGGTTTGTATGCTTAAACGGAATATAGACAATGCTTTAAATTGAGAAAATCTGTCATCCATATCTTATGGTGGGGTGGCAGAGAGGCTATGCGTTCGCCTGCAGAATTACCATGGAGTTAGCGAATCTATAAGGGTTCGAATCCCTTCCCCACCTCATGTTTATGAAATTAACGGTTTGAATGAAAAATTTTTAAATATTATGAATTCGATAGATTAATTGTTATTGCCAAATTTAGATCAAGATACTTATTCTGTGCACTTTGCACGATTTGCTGCAAAGCTAGAAAAGCATCTCCTAAATCATGGAGTAGCGTGCAGTGAGGCAGACGTCATAATAGAGGACAGTTCTACGATCTTTTTTGACAAGTTAAATAATCCGAAGAAATCATTTCTAAAGCTGTTCAAAAAACAAGACCCAATGTCATTATTCATAGAATCGGCCAGTGAAGCCCTTCAAAAACACATTCCTGAAGCTCAAAAGACTTTTGGATCTTTTAGAGCAATTGAAGACTGCCTCAGATAATTGAAATAATGCTAGAATTATTTCTCAAATGAATCGAATGAAATTGTATTCATCCTGACGTAATTACTGATACACCTGCTTGAAGTTAGAATAATGGGGCCGAAGGGATTTGTTCTGTTGCGGTTTATCGAACATTTGAACCCCTGATCCACGGGTATCTTTCTCTAATAAAGCCCTGTTTGTTAGATCTGGAGCCCGTTGCGATGCCTGGCTTCGCTACGACCCCACATTAGCATCGCTTTTTAATTGTTCTAAAATTGAGTGTATAAGTTTTACGACCTGAATTCTTACCTATGCACAATGAACAAATAGTGAAATTATCTAGATGTTCATTAGTATTTATTTGCATAATTTGTGATTATTATTGAATTGCAGTTCCCTACCCTTTACTTCATATACGTAGCAAAGAATGAAGAATGGGTTAAACTAAAAAATGAAGATTGGTACTATGTTTCTTTGATGTCACGATTTTTTCATCACTGGATAAAGAGATCATTTGATGTCAACCTAAAGATACAGGCTGATATACTTCCGGTAGTTCCAGGAAGATTATTTGATAGGATGTCAATTTCCTATTTATCAAGAGATCATTCTGAAAGAGACAAAGGAACGTACCACTTTTATCTTACATACTTTAAGCCATTTTGGACCGATTGTAGAACTGAAGGGTATTCTTCAGAAAATTTTGGTATAGCATATTGGGAAAGATCTAAGGAGACACTTTCTGATCTTGACCGAATGAAATTTTATGCCGATAAGAATTGTGCCAAAGTATCACATGTGCTAAGTCATGAGATATTGAGAATGAAGGGCGAGAAAAGAAAGGTGTACTTTGACGGGATCCATGAGCTATGGGACAAACACTTGTATGGTTCACTCCCTCTTCAATATTACAACAACAAATTCGAACAAGTTTCGACAGGCGAAACATATAGCTTCGTGACATTAGATCCACGGAGAATCAATACTTGATATCTATTGATTGAAATGCTTGCCACTATTGACTATGTCATCAAATGTGGAGCAATATTCTCTCTTATAGGAACAATTATTATGATATTACTGGTTTCCATTGTTCTTATTTTTCCAGTACAAAAGAATTGTATTAGTAACGACACTGATTGTCAATTTATTTCAACAGCGCCTGGAATTTTAAGGTCAATAGTATCTCCCCTAACATTAGTAACAGCGTTACTTACAATTTCCGCAGGCCTTTTGATATTTAGGTTCGGTACAAGATATAAGTTAAGAAAATCTCAATTGTAAATGATATGTATCATGTTATACTTTCATATGTAAGTTATATGGACTTGTGGTTTGTGATCTCCCGGTCTTTTAACTGATTTCATGGTATTTTTTTACCAGGGTTCATTATCTTTTTGTCATCAAAAATCGATTTTATTTGTTTGAACATCTGATACATTTTTGAACCATACACCATCGGGATGTATTTTGTTCTAAGTATTCCATCACCATGTTCTCCTGAAATGGAACCATTAATCTTACGAATATGTTTAAAAACCTTATCCGCTAAGATATCCATCAAGGCATTAGAATCCTTTGATGCAAAGTCGATAAGCGGTCTGAGATGTAAATTGCCATTTCCTGCGTGACCATACACAACATAATCAAGTTTGTATTGAGCAAGTAGTTCTAATAGAAATATAAGGTAATCATGTAAAAGTTCTGGGTGAACTACTGTATCTTCTATTATTCCGGCTGGCTTTCTGGAACCAATTCCTTTTTTCATGGCGACATTTAGCGAATTTCTTCGTTCGCTCCAGGCCCTAGCCACACTTTTTATATCATATCCACTTTCAAGAATTTTCGCTTTCTGCCGAAGAGTATCTTCAAACTTGTGAACATTTTGATAGAAATTATCATCACTACCATAAAATTCTACAAACATCAAACAAGAATTCTTATTGTTAGAATGATCAGTTTTCCATCCTTCTATGTAAGTACCCCTATCCAGCAATTCCACTGCAACAGGTCTGAATTGAAGAATCAATGGTACGGCTTGAGCCGCATGAAGAATATTCTCAAACTCCAGAATAATCAGCGATTTTTTTTCAGGGATATCCAATATTGAAATACTGCAGCTAGTAACTACACCCAGAGTTCCTTCCGATGCAACAAATATGTTCTGAGGATTTACCTGACTATTTTCAAAAACTGCATCCAGTCGATATCCGCATGAATTCTTACTTACATTTGGATAATGCTCTTTTAGGTTTATATTTACAGATGAAACGTAGTTTAACATTTTGCCGATCTTATTATCGTGGCTACTCCGGTCTGCAAATCCTGGTACCCCATTACTATAAACAGTATCAACTCTTTCCACATACTTGATAATACTCCCGTATCCTAGCCCATGTGGACCGCTGGAATTATTAGCTAGCATTCCTCCGATGGTACAATAGTTACTACTTGCAGGATCTGGTGGAATAAATTTGTTCCTTTTTGCAAGTTCCTTATCAAGAACTGCTTTTACAACTCCGGGTTGAACAATAACATGATCATCATCAATTTCCAAAACTTTGTTCATTTTTTTGGTAAAATCCAACACAATACCGGTGGATAATGATTGACCCAGAAGACCAGTGCCTGCTCCTCTGCATGTTACGGGAATGCAGTGTGCATATGCGTAGGTACATATTTTCTGAACATCATATTCGTTTGACGGGAAGCTGACTATCGAAGGTTTGAGGATACAATGGCTTGCATCTACTGAATAAATTGTCCTTATCCAATCATCGCTGGATACTGCTATTCCTAGTCTTTCCAGCTCGGAAATATCTGATTCAGACAAGAGTAATTTATTATAACTAAATCGTGATTTTAAGCAGTTTCGATTATATTTTTTCGATTATATTTACACAATATTTCTAAAACAAGAATGAGAATCTATGGTAATTTCCATAAAGCATTAGTAATCTGACAGGATGCTTGTCAAAAATATATGGGAGTTACATTGAGATTTCTTTCTCTGGTTTGGACTTTTTACCTTTAATTTTCCGGTAAAACCAAAGTTTTAATGCAAAATATGCCCCATAGATGACCGTTTTTGCTTTCATACAAGAAACTAATCCAAACTTGTATATATTAATTTTATCACATTTTTCACGTAATATACTAAAACTAATCTGATTCCTGATTTCAAATTCACAAAAAACTTCAATGAGGTATGTGTTTTCGATTGTAGTTTCAGCATTATTTCGTTATTGTGATGGTATTCGATTCTTGAGGAATAATGGTATGTTCTGCTTGCACAACAATTCTATTGGCCCCTTCTACCAAAATTGGATATGCATGAACGTTCTTCTTCTTTAGCAAAGTTCCCAATAACGAGAGCGCCTCCTTATCTTCGTAATCGCTAACAATCCATCTTAACGCAAAAGGTAAGGTCTTGAATTTATTCCATAAATACTCAAGGAACTCATCGG
Source organism: Nitrososphaeraceae archaeon (assembly GCA_035253865.1). Lineage (GTDB taxonomy): Archaea > Thermoproteota > Nitrososphaeria > Nitrososphaerales > Nitrososphaeraceae > TA-21. The sequence goes on from DATFBL010000022.1 coordinate 5,337, forward strand.
ATCCTTGATCCTTAGTTCTTTTTCTTGAGGCAATTCCAAAAATGTTCTTTATCTTGCCTTCATATACAATACCTTGACCATCCTTTGTTGTCACAAATGGCTCAATAGCATACACATTATCCACTGATAAATTGAATGAATGACCAATGGTCCAAATGTTTGGAATTGATTTTCCTGCATGAATGGTGTAACGCTCCAGGGAATGTCCACTTAGATTTTGAATTGGTTTGCAACCGTACTTTGTGATTGTCTTTTCGATTATCCTACCTATATCAGAAACACGCGTATTTGATCGAGCAATACCTATGGCTTCATCCAGTGCTCTTTGTGCTATATCTATCAAGTCTTGATACTTTGAATCAAAACTTACAGTTACTGCAGTATCAGCAATATATCCATCAATATGCACCCCGACATCTATTTTTAGTACATCGGAATTTTTTACAATTGTCGGATCATTTGGCTCAGCAGTATAGTGTGCTGCAATCTCATTTAGACTAACGTTAACTGGAAATGCTGGCTCGCCGCCTCTTTTTATTATCTCATTTTCGACGTCATTACAAATTTCGCTGAGGGTCCTTCCAGTGTGATCTTGTGTTCTTGCATATTCTCTAACTTCGGAAGCTATCTTTCCAGCCTTGATATAGTTCTCAAAGTTATCCAACTCT
>DATFBL010000023.1:0-7584 GCA_035253865.1 Nitrososphaeraceae archaeon
AATTTTCACAAACTTTGTTACGATTTTTAATACTTGCTGATGAACTTCGTCTACTGATTTTTCTCCCTCAACTATGCGCCAATTGAATTTGTTTGCGAGAATTCTGTAATTTTTCTTTACCCGCCTTATCAGCTCTAGGTCCTTTTCAAAGGTATCAACTACATTTTTGGATCTGCTAACCAAGGTCTTGGGTTTAATATCTATCACTATTACAAGATCTGCTTTTGGGATGCCTTTATCTAGTGAAAGCAGCCAATCTAGTTTCAATCCCTTTGAAACTCCATAGACAAGATTGGATTGATAATAACGGTTCATGATTACTGTGGTTCCCCTGCCAACTATTTTCTGTATTTCATCTTTTCTCTCCCACCTATTTGCAGACAGGAGCATCATTTTTACCTCATCAGGGTAATCTCTTTTCCCATCAAGGAACCGCCTTATTTCTTTACCAACAGGGGTAGAATAATCTGGAAAATCAATCCTCACACACCTACTCCCTAATTTTTTTTCCAGCAATTTTGCCTGTGTTGTTTTTCCAGCCTTATCAATTCCCTCAAAGACGATAATTTTACCTCTAGGCAAATACATTCTTTGAAAAAAATCTCATAAATAAAAAGTATCTCAATACCGTTTTTCAACGGACTTGTCGTTCTAGTTTAAAAATAAGAGGTGAATGGACCGGCCGGGCTTAGCCACAGTCAATGTTTCCTTCAAAAGTTCCTTTCCATCCAGAATCAGATCTAACCTGGATCTTTCCGTTCTTTCCGCAATCTCCATTAATTGAGATATTGCCTTTTTTGTCCAAGTCGCAAATATTACTTGTTGTCTCTTTACCTTCCAAGTCATAATTTTTCTTGTCAATTTTGCCTGAATCAAGAAAACCACCATTGCTGGGCTTGTCATCAGAAGAACCATCTACAACGACCTCCCAACTTCCATAGATAGGCGAATCGTTCATGAATGCAGTAAATGACAATTCGCCCTTTTCTGATCTCCCATCAGGACAACTAATTGAACCTGATGCATTTCCTGATGTTTCTGTTCCATGGACTACAGTAGCTGCAGAAAACAAGGTAATCATGAAAAGTAGTAATATTTTCACTTTAGGTTTACCATACAAATTCATGACTGTATGTTCTAGGAAAAATAATTTATATATTATGTAGGGCGGATCCAGATCATAAATAGAAAAAATGAGACGGGTCTTTGACAGCTGCCTAATCTGTTAATTAAAGATTATCATCAATGATTATCAATAGAGCTTATCTTTAAAATGCTCTATTTTGCTTGCCTTTTACTAAAATATCAGATAATTATCACTAAAATATGGCCTTGCTTATACAAATTTTATACTTCTAATTGTAATTTCTATATCTTCAAGTTATTATAAAAGATCAAAGAAGTTATCGCTGACTAAAATGGCACAAATGCCGGCTCTAATTCCAAAAGAAGTAGAAATCCAAAGACTAAAGAAAATCTACATAATGGTTATCATGCTGGGTTCAATCGCAGCATCCGTTGAAGTAGATAACTTTGTTGATGGATCTCTTCATCAAACCGCGATTAGAGACAGCGCATTTACACCAGCTCATTGGTGGTTATACAGCCACTTTGTAGCCCTACCATTAGGTTGGGGATTTGTGGCGATGTATGACAGAAGGGTACCCGTACTTAGAGGACCTGGAAACTCCATGAACACTGGTCTCAAGATTACCATCATAGGCTATCTTGCAACCATGTTTACAATTGGTGTAAATGAAATGTGGCACTTTTGGTTTGTGGAAGAAATTTTCGCAGTCCCGAACCACTGGATGTTTAACATGGGAGTAGTAGTAGCTTTCATGGGTGCTCTTGCATACGTAGTAAGAGTATATGCTCGTCTAGTAGAGTTGGGTGCTGAAACTCCTGGAAAGAACCCATACGTGGCTGAGATGTACAAGCTTGCACTTGAAGGAAAGCTGTACAGCAGATCAATTCCATAACCTAATTTGTCAAGCTGTCAACAAAAGCAGGAAAACGACGACCTTTTTTTTCTTTTTTATTGATAATCGAACCATAGTTTAGGCTATGTCAGAGAACAACAATCTTGACGACAAAATAGAAAATATTTGTAGTTAGAACAAAAGTTGCTCTAAGAATTAACCGAAGATGCGGTTTGAAAATATTCTTATATATTCAGGATCCAAGGTACAGTGATGTCGGATAGTTCTGGAATTTCTCTAAGAGTCTTTGAAAATGAAACTATTGATAAAGGAAGAAACATTGTAAGAATTGATCCAGAAATAATGCTAACCTTAAACATTTCTGACGGTGATCTTGTCAGCATTGTTGGTTCTCAAAATGGAACCGACGCTATTTGTTTGTCCTTAGATCCTACTGATACAACTAGTGATAGAAAAATAGTTCGTATGGACTCCCAAATAAGAGATCTAATTGGTACCAATGTTGGAGATACAGTTACAATAAAAAAAGTTATTCTGTCTGAAAAGAAAAATAAATCTAGAGCAGATAATCTTGAAATCTCTGATGATTTAACAAATTCCATAATAATCACTGGCTCTTGTCTTGATTTTGAAAAGGAACGTCCAAAGATAGCAGAATTTTTAAAGTTGCTTGAAAATGAAGTCCATCTGAGTCATAATTATTGTAAATGTTACACTAATGGCAAAAAAACACTGGGATGGGATTTTTTTGATATTGCGGTTGATTTGAGATTGGTGCAAAAACTAATAGAAATACATCCTGAAATTAACAAGCAAGAGGCTGCAAGCCTGGAGGAACGATTTGCATTATGGTTACATGCAAAAATAAAGAAAAGAAAACTTGATTATCATTTGAAGGTTAGGGAAATTCCGTATGAGGCCGTAAGCGGATTTCGTCTAAATCCTAATGATTTCAGAAACAAGGATGATATGGAAAATCTGCGCTAGTAGCACCAACATATTTTACAACAAGAAATGAAGTTACCAGTAACGGACGAAATTCAAGATTTTGTGATCAAAAATAATGAATTAGAGCTAGCCTTAATAGGTTGCAGAGCAGATAGCCCTCAAAATTCATATGATTGCTGTGAATATGACATTGCTATCCTTGGAGGGAACACTAAAGACAATTTTGATAAAAAAATAATTGAGCTTGGAAATAATACTCTGGAATTTTTAAATTTTCCAATCCAAAATGGTTATAACTATATTGCACTATCGAACATGATAAAACTTGATGACTCAAACACGTTGATTTCAGAAACTCCAAAAGTAGACAGAAAAAAACTGTTTATAGCAGCTGGAAAACGAAGGATTGTTGACTCACTCTATATTGTTTCTAAAAATAGTAGCGCTAAAGCAGAACTAAATGCTTCTTTGAACTTGAAAATTGCTGCATACGATTTCATTGAGGGGATCCTTTTAATGTCCGGTACAAGGCCAATGCCTATTCACGAACTAAATCAGTTACGTCAAGTTGAAGTCAATAAAGATTTTATCAATGAGGCTATTCAAACTTGCATAGAATGCCTGGGAATAGAGAGGGCGACAAGGACGATAATAAACAGGTCTTCCAGAGCGCTAAGAGAAATACTTAAAGAAAGATATGATGTCGAACTTTTATCTTCAAAAATCAAATTTCTATTAGATAATGGACTGCTTGCTGATTGCTATTACTATATTGGGAAACTAGTTTGTAGTCATCTTGAAAAAAAAGACAATGCCTCTCAGATAAATTATCACAAGCTTAACAGTATAGCCTTGGACCTAACAAATGATTATGAAAAGGTAAAGAAGATGTCTGCGTTGGTAAAACGCGACTGCAAGCTTGTATTGAAAAATTAAGCGACAGGAGCAGCAACCAATATTGGCTCTATCTCCTTTACCCTTCGTGCCCTTAATTTAGCCTTGTACTTCAGGTTTCTAGGCTTTGTCCTCAGTCTATATCCACAACATGGGCACCATAATCCGTCCCATTTTATGAAAATTTCGCAAATCTGGCAGCGCTTTTGACCGCTTACATACCTTCCTGAACCGACCGGCTTTTGGGCTTTATGTCGTATACATATTCCTTTGCAAGTCATCTTTCCTTCAAGATATAAAAAACATCTCAAGTATTTAAATATGAACATTAATTTTGTAATATTTTGATTATTAAGGATTTATAACATATATATATTACATGTTTGAGAAAAAGAAAATAAAAAAAAATTAAGTCTTTTTTAACTAACGTTTATAGATTTTGTCTGAAAGGCTTCATTCATTGTAAGATATTCATCTAGTCTCATCTTAATGTCATCTGGCTTAGTATCATCCATACCAGAAAATCCGGCGTCAAATGTAATCTTATTTCCAGAGACATTTACATTTTCAATTTCCATATCGGCATAGATATTTGCTAGTTCGTCTACCCATGCTTTGCCTTCATCTTGATTTAAACCGTTAGTTTCTATCGCTACCTTACACATCTTGGTCAATCAAATTCACCTAAAGAAAAGTTAAATTGGAGATTTATAAAGTTGACGTATTATTTTTTGAGAGTGTGGTATGTGGATTTAAACCTTAATTGAATTTATTGTGTTGGGTTATCCTTGTTCAAATCCCCAGTGCTTGATCAGTTCTTTTTCAAACTTACTAAATTGGTCATCACTGAGTGGATCTCCACAATTTTTGTGTGACGGAATTACTTTCATTCCATATAGCTTAAATTCAACTTCGTAAAAATGGACGCCTGGACAGTCACACATTTGCTAATTGTGATTTAGGCATCTCTTATTAGTTTATCTAAATTTAAAGCTTGTAAAGCAGTAGCTATTGTTGAATGATGTAGTAAAAGTTTATGAGTGCCTGAAGCACTTTAACAGAACTATGGGAGTGTTTCAAATTAACTTTATCAAACCACTTTTGACATTTGCATTGTTTTCGACGGTCCTAATAATATCGCCAACTATTCTGAATAACGCATTTGCACAAGAAGATGGACGATGGTATGTAGGTGACGGTGCAAAAAATGACATGTATGTAACATACAAGGTACAAGAACAGGATACAAATGCCGGCCGGCCGTTTGATATGACAATTTACTTTAAAGAATTTAATCAGACTGGTAAATATTGGGTTGCTCCAACTTTTGTCGTCGATCAGGGAAAAGTATACAATGGAACTTTACATTTGAGCGACCTTGATTTGACAGCTTTGGGGACATCACAAATCCCTGCAGAAATGACAAAGTATAGGAGCGGTTATTCTAGTTCTCTAAAATGGCTATCATCATTTGTTTCAAAGCCCGGTCAATCACTAACTGCACAGAATTGGGGCAAAATAGCATCAATAGGAGGATCTCCTATTGCACCTACTGGAAAAGCAAGCATAACAACACCTGCAGGAACTTTTGAGACCACCACAATTCTTTATCACAAGGGAGTTGATAATACCATTTGGATTAAAGATGGATTTCCTTATCCCATCAAAGCGCAGACATATGCAGATACTACGACAGGCAATCCTCCAGTACAATATGCTTTTGAATTGCAGGCTACAGGTCAGGGCCAACCTGCACAGCCTGAAGGCCAGGAACAAATCCCAGTGCCACCCTTAGAACAGAGAACAGAACGTGGAACATATATCATAAGTCTTACATGGGAACCTGTTACAATAACACCTGGTAACAATACAAAATTTGGAATGATATTTTACGATGACAAGAAAAACCTAGTGACAGGAGTTGGATATAATTTTGCCATAGTGGATTCAACCGGCCAACTATTCTTTGCAAAGGATAATCAACTAGCACCCGATGGAACCGCAATACAGAACGTAGCATTCCAGAAGCCAGGACCAATGACCGTAAAAGTTCTCATAACAACAGCAGGTTCAGGTGCCGTAAGCAACTTTGTAGAAACAGGTCAGTTTGACATAGTTGTCCAGTAATCCTTTCTTTTTTTGTAGGATATACTCTTTTTATTAAAGTCTGATTCATAGTAACTGCAATGACTCCAAAAAGGATGATATTTCTAGCCGCAGGAATATTTGCTGCAATTGGAATTTTGGTAAGTGTAGCAATAATTGCCATAAATGGTGGATTTTCAGGTGGTGGCCCTTCTATTTTTAATCCGCCTACTTCAAGTGACCTGTGGATACTCGGTAGTAACATAGATAATGGAATGAATCTAACATATTCGCTGACAAGCACTGGAGCTAAATCCAATCTCAAAGATTCAACAGTCTCAATGGCCTTCAATGAGATAGAAGATAAATGGAATGTAGATTTCAAGATAGATAATAGTAGTGGTGTTGTAAACGCATCGGCAAAAGAATTCAGTGCCAACTTTTCAAAGAAACAATTGCTCAGAACAGATCCTATAGCTCAAGAAAATGATGTCTTTGTTCAGCCAGTAGAGAGATCGATAATGGTTGTTCGTGACCTTGCAAAAGAACCAAGATACCTGGTAGTTGGCGCAGTTTGGGACAAAATATTTACCGGTTCATCAACAAAAGATGTAAAAATAGATGGAGTTGAATCAGTTTCTACTCCTGCAGGTTCCTTTGATGTTTATTCACTAGAGTACAAAGTTGGAAATTCAATAAGCAAGATATACCTGAATAAGGACTTGCCATTTCCAGTGATGGCGCAGGCTTATGATGATAACGACAAGGTCTTATACAGCTATGAGCTTCAGACCATATCAAGGTGAATGAATTAGTTGAGTCACGATAGTAAATTCTTTTTTCATATCAAAGTGCAGTTATAACAAGGGGATGTTTATTACCAAATGATTGAAACACTAAAAACTGCATGCACCGAAGTTAGAAAAAGCGTAAAGGACCTAGTCGGCACACCGGAAGGCAACAAAAAAATGGGCGCAGGAGCTGGTGGAGACATTTCAAGAAAAATAGACCTAGTAGCAGAAAAAAAGGTAATTGATATAATAAATCAATCTGGTGTAAATCCGACTATAATAGGAGAAGAATGTGGAACTATAAAAGGTAACGATTCTGGGTACATCATCATGGATGCCATTGATGGAACGACAAATATTACCAGGTCGATTCCTTTTAATTGCTGTTCTCTTGCTTACTCCACTGACTCCACTTTGAGTTCAGTTGTTGACGCAGCTGTAATAGACATTGCAAGAGGTGATCTATATTATGCATCAAAAGATAAGGGAGCTTTCTTAAATGGTAACAAGATAGCAGTCAGAGGGCATGAGAACTTAAAAGAAGATGAAATTATTGCAGGTATTAATATATCTGGAGTTTCTCAAGACTTATTGCATTCTATGAGTCCGATAATAACTAGACTAAATCATATCAGAATTTTTGGAGCAAACGCTCTTGAATTGTGTTTTCTTGCTAGAGGATTTCTCGATGTGTTTATGGACTTGAGAGATAAGATTAGATCCACAGATATGGCTGCGGCTATTCTCATAGCTAGAGAGGCCGGAGGTCTCGTATTAGATAAAAAAGGAAATATGCTTGATTCAGAAATATCATTTGGTAATAGATTCTCCTTTGTTGCCGTGTCTGATATGAGAATGTATGATTTACTTAGAATTCATTCCAATTTTAGATAAATTGCAAAACAAAAAAAGCGCCCGGGCCG
>DATFBL010000024.1:0-2003 GCA_035253865.1 Nitrososphaeraceae archaeon
TCTCTATTAGTTGCGCCAATAGGTATGTTTAGAATTTTCATAAATGCCACAACAAAAGGAAATACTATGGTAGCAGAGGCCGTTATGGAACCAGTCATAGAAAGTATAAACACTGGAAGTGAGGCAATAAAAAAAGTTGCAATTTTGGGATTGTTACCTTTGTAAAAGGTAGCGAGACTATATGCAATTCTTTTATCCAGTCCACATTTCTGAAATGCAGCCGCAAGAATAAAACCAGAAATAAAAATCCAAATGATCGGGTCAGCAAATTTCGTGAGTGCTTCGTTAACCGGCAATATCCCACTAATTATGAAAATAAAAGGTGCTAACAAACTCGTAAACCCTAGGGATACACATTCTGTAACCCACCATACAACCATCCATAACATTGCACCCAATGCAATCTGAGGAGATAAAGGAGAGATGGACTTCTCCAGGTTAAGCTGCATCATACTTTGCGGGGTGGGTATGAGAATTATAATAACAAAAAGAATAGGCCCTAATATCAGACCTATATTCTCCTTCTTTTTGAGAGTAGCAAAGTGTCTTTTTATGTGGATTATATTATTGCCTTTAATGACCAATTGGATTTACCATATTTTATTATATCTTTGTATCAATGACAGATGATATTATTTCATGTAGCCAAACAACCAAAAATTTGAAAATAAATCTAACCAAAACCTAGTCATTTCAGAGGCCCTTCTAGCGTATTCAAGATAGTAATCATTCCAAAACTTGGCCGCATCTTGCCACAAAATAGTGTAGGGGTCAGCCGCTTTTGGTGATGATATATGCGGCCCTGTATTTGTTTCCTTATCTTTAGTTACCATTACTCCTTTTTGTGATTCTTTCTTGCTGCCTGCTAAACTATTTTCTACTATGTGTTCCTCTTTTGTACTTCTCAATGTAGCCGCTCTTTCTTCCAGGTTTGGTGGACTAGCATCAACAGTAGCACTCGCTACAGCTGAAGGGGAATTTGTGTCCATAGTGGAAAGCTTAGTTTCTGTTGTTGTAGGTTCGATGGGTTTCTCTTTTTCAACACTTGATAATACTTCTTTCAAATGTACTTCTCCCCCTTTCATATCAGAAGATTCTTTCATTTCTTTCATTGAATCGTATTTAGAAGAGTCAAAAACCTTAGGAATAGCTTTTGTGTCTTTGTTATTACTACGTGCATTATCTTGTTGTGATGGTTTGTCCTTGAAATTAGTATTAGAATTAGAAACTAAATTCGATGACTCTACGGAGGGAGCCTTATTTTTCTCCTCATCTTTTTGTTTCTTTTTCTCCCTATCAATACTACTACGTATAGCCATACCTTGATCCAGTTCTTTTTCTCGATTCTCTCCTTTATCTATTGCCTTTTGTGAACTTTTTCTTTCTTCCCCTTTTCCTATTCATAAATTATGATTTTGGCAGCGAAAAGAGAGACATATAAAATCTTATAGTCTACAGCATTTTCACTATTTCTTAGCTTGTATAAATTGGTGAATATTATAGAGGTCAAAGGGACTAGTGCATTTTGGTAATATCATAAATTCACGTCTTTCTGTCGGTTTCTTCAATGTTGTTGTCATATCAAGTTCGTTATCTACATACAAAATTTTCTTCTTTCCTTCTTGAGACCAAGAAGAAATATACACGCGAAGATTGGAAGCAAGCTAGCGAATTAGCAGAAGAAACATTCAAAACAAACATTTGCAATGCAATGTGACATAGTCAGTTGTATCATAGTCATATGTTGCATCTTCGCAATGTCAGTTTAGTTATGTCCTTACTTCATGGCAATAGAATCTTTTCCCTTCTTTCACGAATTTCTTTTGCTGAATAGGATGTTGTATTACTTGTCTTACAATATTCATTAGTAACATTTCGTCTTTTCGCACTTCATTCATTTTGTGAAGTATTGTTACTTAGTTTTCTATACCATATTATTCTTCAAATTTGCCATAAAGAACTGAGTACATAACAATAACTACGACTGAGATTATCGCGACCGT
>DATFBL010000025.1:0-5748 GCA_035253865.1 Nitrososphaeraceae archaeon
TAGATGGCAGAAAAATTCTTATTTCAGTGCATTAAGAAATAGTGTTCTCAAAATAAGAGACATTATAAAATAATTATCTTTTTATTATAAATCAGCATACCAAGGTGGATGTTTATCTCTGGTTAGTAATTTTCACATAGTTTTTGTAGACTCTATTCTGAATTAAGGACCTTTTTTTAGTAATCGATATTTTGGCTTGTGCTAAGGTTACCGAGATTTTCCATATTATTGGAGGCAATGGAATTTCGGATTAATTGATAACTACCATCATGACAATTACAGGAACAGAAATTCTTCAATACATTGTCCTCCATTATCAGGCCCCTGCAATCGCCATGATTATTACAAGTACACATTGACGATTTAGCCAATAATTATAATTCACTGCAACTATTGTATATTTTTTACTATAAATAATATGACAATAATTAAATTATGCTTTTTCATTATTTTTTTGTGGAAGTTTACTCTGAAAAACGGCCATGGGGTTCATTTGAAAAGTTTAACGAGAATGAGCGATGCACCGTAAAATTACTCTACATAAAACCTGGCTCTCGATTAAGTCTTCAATATCATAATAAACGAAAGGAATTTTGGAAAATAATTAAAGGTTCTGGCACGGTAGAAGTTCAAGATAAGAAATCAACTCTTAGTGAAGGGGATAATATCATTATTCCATCTGGCGCAAAGCACAGAATTCAAGCTGGCGATTCTGGCTGTATTGTCTTGGAAATTTCTTACGGAAGTTTCGATGAGGATGATATAGTAAGGATTGAAGATGATTATCACAGGATTTAGTAATTGAATAACGTAAAGCCATCATCTTCCTAGTATCTAGACTAGTAACCAATGGCCCAGAATCTTGTTGGATTTGTCGCCCTATATTTAACGAAATACAAATAAAGCCCTATTATCGCTTTTAATTCTAATGAGCGCAAGTAAAAAACCCCACATGAATCTTGTGGTAGTGGGACATGTTGATAATGGTAAATCGACTATTGTAGGTCATTTATTAGTAGATATGGGCGTAATCGATCAAAGAACTATAGATTCGTTTGCCAAAGAATCCGAGGAAACAGGAAAAGGTGACACTTTCAAGTATGCTTGGGTATTAGATAGCATTAAGGATGAGCGAGAAAGAGGAATTACAATAGATCTTGCATTCCAGAAATTTGAAACTTCTAAATATTTTTACACCTTGATTGATGCACCTGGACATAGAGACTTTATAAAGAATATGATTACTGGAGCCTCAGAGGCAGATGTCGCCATCTTGGTCGTATCCGTAAAGCCCGGTGAAACCGAGGCTGCTACTGATCCTGGCGGACAGGCAAGAGAACATGCATTCTTGTCAAGGACGCTTGGAGTTGGTCAAATCGTAGTTGCCTTGAATAAAATGGATGACTCACAATATTCAGAAGCACGCTATAATGAAGTAAAAGAAACCGTTGAAAAAATGCTTAAGTTGGTAGGGTATAATGTTTCAAAAATAAGCTTCATACCAGTCTCTGGATGGAAAGGAGACAACTTGGTCAAGAAATCAGAAAACATGCCATGGTATAAGGGACCTACTCTTGCAGAGACACTCGATCTATTCGAACCTCCAGAAAAACCATTGGGAAAACCACTCAGAATACCGATTCAGGATGTTTATTCTATAACAGGAGTTGGTACAGTACCAGTAGGCAGAGTTGAAACAGGTGTTCTTAAGGCCAACCAAAAGGTTATGGTAATGCCATCAGGCGTGACAGGAGAAGTAAAATCCATAGAGACTCATCATACTCAGATGGAATCTGCAGAATCTGGTGATAATATAGGATTTAACCTTAGAGGTGTTGATAAGAAATCCATCAAGCGAGGAGATGTGATTGGTCCTGTTGATAATCCACCAAATGCTGCCAGGGAATTTGAGGCACAAATAATAATTATCCACCATCCTACAGCGATGGCTCCCGGCTATACACCTGTACTTCATGCACACACTGCACAGGTTGCGGCTACTTTATCTGAATTTGTAGCGAAAATCGATCCAAAAACAGGTGGTGCTGTTGAAGAAAAACCAAAGTTTCTAAAGACTGGGGATGCAGCAATCGTGAGAATAAAGCCTGTAAGACCTTTGGCAATAGAAACATTCAAAGAATTTCCAGAAATTGGTAGGTTTGCATTAAGAGATATGGGAACAACAATAGCTGCTGGCGTTGTCAAGTCTATTGTGGAAAAATACGACCCAAGCGCTAAAAAGTGAGTCCTACTAATGACTCAGGAAGCTCGCATTAAATTAACTAGTACCAATCTTGTTATGCTAGAAAATGTATGCCATGAAATAAAGGGCATTGGTGAAAAAAATGGGATCAAGTTTAGAGGACCCCACCCACTTCCAACCAAAAAAATGAAAGTTGTTACGAGAAAATCACCATGCGGCCAAGGTACCAATACTTGGGATAAATATGAACTACGTATTCATAGGCGCGTAATAGATTTAGGCGCCGATGATAGATCTATTCGACAGTTGATGAGATTAAAAATTCCCGATGACGTTTACATTGAAGTTTCTCTGACTTAGTAATATCATATTTTAGTTCAATTATTTATGCATCATTCTTTAGTCTAGTATACGAATTTTCTGGAATAATCAAATTACCAAACGAATTTGGATTGAATATTTTTGCAAGTATCTCTATTCCAGTAATCATCCTGGGACTAGGTCTGCTAAAATAGGACATGGCGTCTACTGCAAAAACCATGTCATTTTGAACTGCCCTTAGAGAATTCCAATCTTCGTTCCGTTTTAATATAACGTATTCACTAAGTACTCTGTCAAGAGTAAATCCACACGGCAAGAGAATCAAAATATCAGGATCGAGTTTAGAAATTTGGGAGAATTCTATTTTACGAGATCGATCTCCAGTTTTACTCATTTCATTAATACCGCCGGCAATTTCAACCATTTGCGGGACCCAGTGACCGCATATGTAAAATGGCTCGAACCATTCCAGACAAAATACCCTTGGGTTATTATTCTTCCTATTAGTCGCGACATTTTCAATTCTATTTAACAGTGATGTCTTGATTAGTAAGCCCTCCCTGTCCTTCTCAACACTTCTAGCTACATCGACAATGTTTTGAACTACGTCTTCAACTGTATGTGGATCTAGAACAAGTGTATCTGGTGCATAACCTAAGAACCGAATTACTTTTTCCAATTCTTTATTGTGGGGTGAGCAGACATCACAGATTCCCTGAGAAATAATTAGGTCGGGCTGTATTTTCTTTAACAAATCAAAATTTATTGTGAAGTATTCATCTTGTGATTTTGCAAGTTCTTGAATTTTCTCTTCTATCTGCATACTTGTCATTGATTCTGAATCAAAAACTGACTTTATCACCTGAGGTTTGCTCTTAGCTTCAGATGGAAAATTACATTGGTGGGTAACACCGTATAGCAAATGCTGGCATCCCAATAGATATAGAATCTCTGTTGCACTTGGTAGAAAGGAAACAATCCGATTAACCAATACAATCTGTGATATTATTAAATATATTAAAGGGCTGTTGTCAAATTTGTCGTTAGGCATATCTTAATGACGTAATTGGTTACTACCTGGAATTTTAAGTATCAATATTTTAATAATGGATTATCAAGATATCTGTGTCGGGTTATGAGTAAGTTCACAATAACGAATAATATGGATCAGAATGAGATAGATAGGCGTACTAAAAATCTTTTAAATCTGTTTAGAAAAAATTTTCTCGATAGCAAAAGCGATGATTTTGTTTCTGATGCATTATCTAACATGATGGTGTGCAATACCATTTATGCGAAAATTTTTGAAGGGTATCTAATACTTGCAGAAAAGAGAAAGATGCCCCAGGAAATGACTGATGGTTTTGTCAAGTGGGCCTCTGACCAATTGGACGAACTCAAAATTAAGCTAACTGAGAAATACCAAGAAACTGATATGAGGTGACATTCTCATTTTCTATACGTAACTTCGGAAATTGAGCCAAAGTTTGTCATATATAAAGATTAAACCGGCTTCCATTTTTTTGTCTTATTCTTGGAGTACAAGTGTAACACAACATATCTTATTTGAAATGATTGGATAGAAAAGTCTATATGATTACTCTAATGGATTTTTCATATGAAAAAACTTGTGCTTATTCTTGTGTTGTCAAGTGTCTTGATATTCTCCGGTCTAATTTTGCATGAGGAAAAATTAGAAATTTTCGCTCAAACAGAAAATGAAAAAAATTCCACCCTCGTTTCAATTAGCAAGATCTTTAAAGATGTACAAGGATCAGTGGTCCAGATAACTCGTGAAAATCTGCCTACATCAGATGATGCACCTGGAGATGAAAATGTTACTAGTTTGGGATCTGGATTTGTGTTTGATAAACAAGGACGGATAATTACCAATCATCATGTAGTAAGAGATTCTAAGAATGTGGATGTTACTTTCATTGATGGTAATAGATACGTGGCATCTGTGATAGGTAGTGATCCTTTCAATGATATAGCTGTAATTGATATAGAACAAAATATATCTGAACAACTTAACCCATTAAAACTTGGAAATTCATCTGCAGTCGAGGTAGGAGACCAAGTTATTGCTATAGGAAACCCATATGGACTTGCCGGCTCAATGACTATTGGAATTGTAAGCCAGAAGGGCCGTTTAATTTCTACTGAAGGGTCGGCATTCAGTATACCCAGTGTAATTCAAACTGATGCGTTAATTAACCCTGGTAATTCTGGAGGACCTCTTCTCAACGTCAATGAAGAAGTAATTGGAATGAATACTGCTGGAGTACTTTCAGATTCAGGCGGTTTTTCTGGCATAGGTTTAGCAGTTCCTTCAAATACCATTTCTAAAATAGCTCCGGTACTTATAAGCAAAGGAAACTACACACATGCATGGCTTGGAATCTCCGCCAGTACTCTAACTTCAACATTGACAGAAAATTTTAAAAATTTGACTAGAGATTTCAAGGGAGTGTACCTTGAATCAATAACTAGGGGTGGACCTGCTGACAAAGCTGGACTTCAGGGCAGTACTACTGATCAATATGGCGATAAGCATGGGAATGATATCATCACAGCGGTTGATAATCATAATGTTACTTACATGGAAGATCTGGTGTCTTATATAGATGAAAATAAACAGCCAGGTGAAAAATTAAACGTAACTGTTTTTAGAAACCAGTCTTACATTGATCTTAGTGTAGAGTTAGGAGATCGCAATAATAGTACAAAAACAGATGAAAAAGAAGATCCATATAGTTAGCCATACTGGAAAATCATCAAATTATAATATGCCCTATTGAATATGGGACAGGCCGTAAGTTGGTTGAATGGTTTATGGATTCATAAAGAATTGCAGTCCAATGCTAATAACGTACATGACTAGAAGGATAAATCCTGTCTTTATTCCAATTTCTTTTTTGAATAATAAACCTACTGCTAGTAATGTGACTCCTGTAGCTAATATCATTTGGTGTGACAAAATCTCCGTTCGATCTATAACAGCTCCAAATCCACTATGGTACATTGCCCCAAATACAGCAAACGCAAGCAGCAATGTATTGTTTAAGATCTTTGAACCAAGAACGTTGGCAATCGCAATCGATACTCCTTGCGCTCCCTTTCTGGCAAGTATCATTAAGGATATTTTTTCGGGCATTTCACCAGCAATTGGACTTATTACCACTGAAAGGATTATTGCTGAAACTCCTATATCTACTGATACA
>DATFBL010000026.1:0-7516 GCA_035253865.1 Nitrososphaeraceae archaeon
TAATCTATTCATTATTTGTGAGGAGAAACTTATTACTAATTCACGTAATGGTGCCGGTACTAATATCTTCACTAAGTCATATCTCTTATGCGCAAGATTCACCACCATATGCAAATTCGACGACGCACTTGATTGAATCAGCAAATAATACTGATGATAATCCAGTCAATGGAACGAACTATAATTCAAACTCGTCTCATAAATTAACTGTCATCTCGTCTATCTTTCCTATTAACGAATTTGTCAAGAAAGTAGGAGGGGACAAGATAACACCAACTTTAATCGTTCCTGCAGGAATTGAACCACATGATTTTGAGCCAACAATAAGTCAGATACAAGCTATTAGATCAGCTGATGTACTGGTATACAACGGTTTAGGAATCGAAAACTGGCTCACAAAAATAGAATCCACGCAAAAAATTGATACCAGCAGTGAATTGAAGGTCTCTTATTCTGATAAACGCAACATAACATTGGATCCACATGTATGGCTGGATCCATTGCTCGCAAAAAAACAAGTGGAAAATATTCGAGATGGTTTAATTTCAATTGATCCTAAAAATAAAGATTCGTACAATAGTAACGCGAAGTCATTTTTGGCAGAGCTTGATGAACTTGACAAAAAAATTAGAGCCCAACTAGAATCATGCAAGAAGCATGATTTTATCTCATTTCATAATTCTTTTTCGTATTTTGCCAATAGATATGGTTTAACACAACATAGTATTTCTGAGAGCGGACCGGAGGCAGAAGTAACTCCTGGCCGATTAACAGAAATAATTAATGTAGCAAAAACTCTTGATCTTGATGTTATCTATTCTGAAGAACTCATGGATTCTCGCTATGCTCTAGTCATTGCCCAAGAAATTCCAAATGGCAAGGTTCTTGTCCTGAGTCCAATTGAAGGATTAACAAAGAATGATCAAGGTGCAGGAATCGGATACATTGATAAGATGAATGAAAATGTTAGGAATTTGTCTTTGGGGTTAGAATGCAACTAGTAATCAAAGTAAACGATTTATCATATTATTATGATTCGTTCCTCTCGTTAGACCATATATCATTTTCAGTGGAAATGGGGGATTTTCTTGGAATAATTGGACCTAATGGCGCAGGCAAGACTACTTTATTTCAGTGTCTACTTGGAATAGTCAACAATTATTCTGGTGAAATAAGTTTATTTGGATCCAATGTTAAACAAAATAAGAAAATCCTTCAAAAGATTGGATATGTGCCTCAAAAGAAATCTGTAGAGCAAACCTTTCCTGCAACTGTCGCCGAAATAGTTTCACTGGGTGTCATAGGAACGGACATTAAAAGAGAATCAATCGAAAGTGCAATTGATTTTGTAGAGCTTGCTGCCTATCGAAACAAGAGAATAGGTGAACTTTCTGAAGGACAGCAACAAAGAGTAATAATTGCGAAAGCCCTTGTGAGACAGCCAGAATTATTAATATTGGATGAACCTACTACAGGGATTGATTCAGCGGCCCAAGATAGATTTTATGATCTTTTGACTAGGTTGAACAAAGAAAGAGGGATAACTATAGTGTGGTCATCACATGACATGAATGCTGTTGAAAAATTAGCCAATAAGGTTGCTTGTATTGATAGGAAATTGTTCTTTCATGGGGAATCAGAGGACTTTTTTGGAAATGAAGAACGAATGAGATCTTACGTTGAATTTGCAATGCAATCACACATGAATCTTCATTTTGGTAAATCAAACAATAGATCAGACAATAAGGAAAAAAAGAATGATGCAAATGTTGTTTGATTTATTTCAATACGGCTTTATGCAAAGAGCTCTGATATCCGCAATTGCAATAGCCGTTATATGTTCCATCGTTGGACTTTTCTTAGTACTAAAGCGGCATTCACTCTTTGGCGACGCGTTAGCGCATGTAGCTTTTGGTGGAATATCATTAGGACTATTCACAGGCATTTACCCACTTTGGACCGCTTACATTGTTGCCATCTTATCTGCAGTTGGTGTTAATAAGTTAAGAGAATCAACAAAAATTCCTCCAGACTCCTCAATAGCTGTTCTTTTGACTTCCGGACTTGCTATAGGTGTAATTCTAATCAGTATTTCAGGTGGATTCACACTCGACTTGTTCAGTTTTCTATTTGGTAATATTCTTCTAGTAACGGTTGATGACTTAATAATGATTTTAATCACCGACGCTATCGTCATACCTGTTATCTATATACTCTACAAAAAGCTAGTCCTTATAATATTTGATGAGAACCAAGCAAAAGTAAGTGGCCTAAACGTAACATGGATCAATACATTGTTCATTATTCTTGCAAGTATAACCATAATCGCGTCAATACGGCTTGTAGGTGTCTTGCTAATTTCTTCACTGATTGTTATTCCAAATATTACTGCGTTGATGTTTGGGAAGGGATTTAAAAAGACAATGCTTATTTCATGTGCAATATCTGTATTTTCAGTTGTTTTTGGAATAATCATATCCTATTATTCGAATCTGGCTCCAAGTGGTACGATGGTGCTGACGATGGTATCTCTGTTCTTAGCAACCGTTATTGCAAAAAGCATGAAGAGTAGGTTTAATCAAATTACAGTTACTAAGCAAAGTAATAGTAAATTAAACAAAAAATAAAATTGTGCAAGTCTATCACTTATTTTCAATCACAATGACAAACCTTGGTTGACCAAAAAAATGATCGAGATTCATACATTTTTGAGGCAATTATAAATTTGGAAAATGAAACATGCATTGTATATCATGGTTTATCCTGATTCAATAATACGATTTTGTTAAAATTATTCTTGGATTCTATCCAGGAAATCCAAAGTTTATTTTCTGTCTCAAATATCATAGGGTTTGTATAGACATCTCTCTGATCACTTTTCACAATTTTTTTTGAGATTGTCGATCTAGAAGGATCTATAGTCGAAAGAAGTACGGAGGAATCGTTAGTATTGTCGTTCCATGTTACATAAATCCTATTGTTGCTCATCCACATGAAAGGAGAAACAGAATTGGCTGAATTGTTACTTAGATTAAAAACTTTACCGAGTTGATTTCTAGCATCTATCTTCCTAAGGAGGACATCAAATGTTCCCGTTTGATTTAGTGTGTCTACCCAAGTTACATACAATTCTTCTCCCAGAATATGACCATGCGCGAGTCTAGAAGTTCCAGAGCTATTGCTGATATTTATTGTCGAATCAAAAGAGTTACCATAATCGTTACTCGATGCAAGCAATATTTCAGAATCACCTTTTCCAAATGTACTTTGTTCCCACAAAACATATACTTGTCTACCTTCCAGAGTAGTAAAGACGATTGGATTAATTGAACTGAATGTCTCATTCGCGGTTAAATTGTTTGACAAATGTGAGGGGATCATGTTTGAGTTAATACTAAAAGCTGTATTGTTTGAGGAATTACTATTTATCCATTGAGGTAAAAACTTTTCCGTGTTTACTAACTTTGAAGTTGTAAATGTATTACCTCGATCAAAACTTTGTGTGAAGTCTATGCTACATTCAGGATCATCAAGTTTAGTGTCGCACTTAGTCCAAACGATGTATATTATCGATCCATTTTGATTTATTGTCATGTGCGGATCTAAAGAATCATCATTGTCATTACTTAAATTCATCACATCACTAAAAGAATTACCTCCATCGTGACTTGTCCTGAAGAAAATTTCCTTATTTGATGATGAAATATTTTCATTTGCGGCCCATAATACATATACATTATTTTTTGCTGAGGCTTGATCATGGAGATGTACATTACCTGTATCATTACTGAGATTAGTTACGGTACTAAAACTTGTTCCTTTATTATCACTCCTGCTGAAAAGTAATTTCCATTTATCGGTTTGTTTATCTTCCCATGTGATGTATACATTATCTTCACTACTACTCAATTTAACTAGATTTGAAATTCCCGATGTATTGCTAATGTTCAATGTACTAGAAATGGAGTTTGAATTCTCGTCTACTTTCGTAAATAATACTTCACTATTTTTAGGATCTAAATTACTAATCCAGACTGCATAAATGCTATTGTTCGAAACAGAGAAGTATGGATTTATTGAATCTAAAGTATTATTGTTTAAAATTATACTAGAATTCTCAAGTCCAATAGGTTCTGAATAAATTTGATGTTCTAAGAAAGATATCAAAATAACACAGATAACAAAAAATATGATATAAATTGGAAAACTTCGGGGACTAAAATAATATGCGGGAATACTTTTCAAATTGCAATCAAAAGAGATAGTAAATTTCTATAATTCAAAATATATCTGTTTTTACTTGGATGAATATTCAGAAATCGAGAAGCAAATACACCCATGTTTTATTTAATAATTAGTCGATGATATTATAGTTTTATTTGATTATTGCTTGTTTACAATTTCCGATATTAGAAACTTGTGTCTTATAATACTCAGTCGAGTAGCACTTTACAAACAAGTAATTTAAGAAACCTTATTTCATGAAATGGGTCAGATCGTCGCGAGATCTTCATAGATTTTCCTCAGATTTGAGCAGCAACAAATTTCACCTCATCCCCTCTATATGTTTAGCTGCGATTGTTTTTAATGTTTCTAAAGCCCATTCTAGAAACGTTCTTCCTCAACTTCTTTAGGGTACCAGATACACTTACCACTGTAAGTGAGGGTTCGCCCAAAACCAAGGCAACTAAGAAATTATCAAGATATTTCAGCTTGCATCCAATTATCATTATGTTTCCAAAATCCGAATCATATATCTTCAATACTGCGGACTGCATTTGAAAAGTACCGAAGAGTTCCTTAAATCGGATTCCAATTTTTTCATGCAATTGAAAAGGACGGTATATGCCATCCTCATCATACATTATTGCTACGTATCTTCTTTTTTCTCTATGATTTAACATACTGCCATCTTGCCCTAGTTTTTAAATAAAGCCATTCGGATATTTTCTTCCAATATGTTGTTGGATTTATTCCTACCACGTTCAATATCGATTCAAATGTTTTGGCAGAAATCATTTCATTAATGGAAGTTGCACCACTTGAGAGTATGAATTGACAATCATTTGACTGACAGAATATATAAATCGATTTTAATTCTCTTAGCCAACGAGCGACTAAAAGTGTGTCGAGCTTTCTGGCAGGGGCAATTGAAACTTCTATTCCAAGACCTTTTTTGGCTTTACGTTTTAATGCATCCTTTCCTTGAAAGGGATCGATCAGGAATAGATCGGTTTTACTATCTAAAGAGCGGATATTATCTGATACTATTAGGTAGGGAAAATAATCTGCAGTTGGAAATTTTTTGTCCATTCTGAGTATTACGTTTTCCCTTGGACCGTTACTTTCCGAATTTCCCAAATCAATACCAATCATTTCTATGCCTAACAACTTGGACATAGTCATAGCTTTGCTAATATCAGATACGTGAACTCCCAGATCTATTTTTTTGTAAATAAGCTGATCACATAATCCTTGAATTTATTATTTTGGTTAAACTCTTTAATTGGTTTGAATCTTATTCTTATTGAATCTTCATCAGATGTGGAGATTATGCCTTTACACATTGATTGCTTGCTCAATCTAATGTAAAAATTGTCTTTCTCATCAAACGAGTTAGATATTGATTGCAAGAGATGCCTTTTTTCACCGATTTTTAGATTCTCAATGATTCTCTTTAGTAGTATATGCGACTGTTTGTGATCGCAGTTTGCTTTGATAAGGGAAATCTCATTTCCCCAATGACCTTCTGCGGATGAAACTAGAACTTTTTCCTTTGGAATAGATAGAACGTCGTTAAGTTTTTCGAGTATTTTTGGAACATCCTCAGTAGCATGTGCCACAATATTTATGGAAGTAGAAAGAGGCAACCTTAAATTAATTGACTAAAAATTATCAAGAAAGTTCGACTGCAAGTGCTTAAGCAGCCTTCTCTGTATCCTCGCCTTGTTCATTATTGTTTGCAGTTTCATTTGCAGTTTCATTTGCAGTTTCATTTGCAGTTTCATTTGCAGTTTCATTTGCAGTATCGCTTCTTTCACTTGGCGACTTGAGAGAGGATACTAGTTTGGTTTTTTTGATGCCAATGTGTCGTAAAGAAGAAATTTTTCTCCCATTTTCCAAAATTTCTCTGTTAAATTCACTATTATCATCTGTAACCTGTTTTATGAAAGTATTGAGATCCCATTGCGGTATTTTTTCGGATAACAGTTTGTGAATAACTCTTCTTAATTCGTGTTTCTTTGAAGAATTTATCCTGCGTTGACTGAACGCAATAATTTCAACTCTAAATTCGTGACCATCCCGTGTGGTGTAATTGTGAATATGAGTAATCATGGAACTACCACGTCGGACAAGGCTTCTTAGGAATTCCTTTCCGTATTCATGTCCCTTGAAAATTGTGCTGGCCACACCCTCGTTTACGTTTTCGATTTCTACAAAAACTTTGGTCTTGTGATCCGCTGGATCCTGTTTTTTAATGTCATATAGTGTATTTTCAATGACACGGCCAATAGCTGTACTTGGATCCGTTATCGGAAGATAATTAATGTGATGCCCCCCAAAATCTCCAAAAGAATTCGGCGAGTCGAGAATAAGCCACTGTTTATCTCTCCATTTATCCCTAACTCTCCCGCCTCTTCTTGCACCTTTAGCCATAAAAAAATCGCCTACGACCAGAATATAAGTTGTGCGTTAATAACTTAAAAAAAAGAATTAGTTGAGTTTTTAAAAAAAATCTAATCTGACATTGGTTTCCCGTCAGATGAATACTTGACCTTTTTACTGTCAGCCGATGTAGCACCTGGTGCTACACGATGTCGATATCTTTTAGCCCTTGAAGAGCCTAAGATAATTACGAATCCTATGAAAGCTGCAGTGGTTATTGCATACATCAACATTGAATCTGCCATAGCATTGCCTTCTCAGAGCTTATTTAAAAATATTTGCGGAGTCCAATCAGCGCTTTATTGAAATTTATATAAAAAATACAATAGGCTTATGAAAATATTGCGAAGTAGTGATAACACCTAGCGGATTTACTGCAATTTATGGCGTAGCGAATTTAATGGAAAATCTCCAAATGGGAATGTCCTATAGTCGACAATAGAAGAATTTCCTGTGCTAAAATAATCGATTGTTATGTTTAGTTATGTTTCTTGCGCAAATACGTATTGAAATAAAATCGAATTGGCATTAATGAAATCTTTGTGCAATTGATTACAACTCGGTGTCTTTATAACGTCTATCCTAATGAATATACGCTATGCAATATGATTTGCCTGCATTATGTACAAGGATCTTTGAGGTAGATGAGAAAATAAGATTCGTTGGAATGATAGATCAGATGGGAAAATTGATTGCAGGTGACATGAAAAAAGGAACACCATCTTTGGAAAAAAACGATGGTTCTATTAGGCTTTATCTGGGTTATGCCATTAATAATATTCTAAGACGCGATTTTGATAATGTTTTCGGTAAAGTAGTCTACACCTTCTCTGAAAGGGAGAAAATAAAG
>DATFBL010000027.1:0-9797 GCA_035253865.1 Nitrososphaeraceae archaeon
AAAATCCCTCTTTATTATAGGGGGGTTATAATTAATCATATTTATATAATTCCTTTTCATTTTCGAGTAAGAAATATAGTAAGAATTAACACTAACCATGTTACGTCAATAACTTCTATTTCCCAGTAAAAGTTACTAATAAATAATCTGGAAATGAAGATTAAATAGTGAATACTTACAGTCACCAAACCCTTCAAAAGCATGGCGGAATTTTTGGCAACATAGTTTTTGACCTAATACTTGTTGCTTTTGCCGTTTCACTAGTTGTTTCGCCAATTTGGTTTGACATTAATGATATCATTTATCAGCTCAATGGGTTGAAAGATTATATTTTTAGAAATTTAATTCCAAGTTCCCTCTACAATTACTGGCTTATTATACCTCTGGGTATAATTGGTACATGGAGATGGACAATATGGTTAATCAAAAAAATAGTCGCAACCCTATATTCTCCAATAACGCAAGGTTTACCTAAGGATGCTTCTATAGCCACAGAGCAGCTTACTGTCTCAGTAATCATACCTGTGTACAAGGAAGACAAGAATATTTTTAGGAGATCTTTAGAATCTTGGTGGAAAAATAATCCTGCAGAAATAATTGCAATTATTGACAAATCCGATCCAGAATGTGTAGCTGAATTTCAGGAATTTCAAAAAGGCAAGAGTAATCTGAAACTGATAGTCACCTCAAAACCTGGAAAGAGGGCAGCCTTGGCCGATGGAATATCAGAGTCAAAAGGTACTATTCTTGCGCTAACAGATAGCGATACAATGTGGGATTCAAATTTTTTAGAAAATGCCCTGCGACCTTTTCAAGTGGATTCAAAAATTGGAGGAGTTACTCCTAGATATCATCCTATTGAAACAAGAACGATCTGGCAAAAGATGACTGATATCTTTTGGGATATGCGAAACTATTATGATATGCCGGCACAAACAGCAGGTGGAAAAGCTCTGTCATGTTTGAGCGGTAAGACTGCATTATACCGAAGAGAGATTTTACTACCCAAGATGAATTTGTTTTTGAATGAAATTATCCTTGGTAGAAAAAAGGAATCAGGTGAAGATAAGTGCTTTACAAGACTTGTTCAACAGGAAGGATGGAAGACCTATTACCAGAGTTCTGCAGTAATATATTCATCCGCTGCGCCAGGTTTTGACCAGTTTATTAGACAACGTATCAGGTGGGCAAGAAACAGTCATAATTCTGATTTCCAAAGCCTATGGAGTGGATGGGTATGGAAATGTCCCTACCTTGCATTTTCTATGATAGATCGTTTTATTTCAGTATTTACACTATTACTGGGTCCGATATTTCTCTCAATCGCACTTTTTGAAAATCAATGGGGCTTGGCCATCTCAATAGTTATTTTGTGGTTAGTAGGTAGGAGTATCAAAATTGTTCCTCATTTAAGACGCAATCCAAAAGACTTTTTGATACTTCCAGTCTATCTGGGAGTAAGTTTCTTGATGGCGCTTACCAGGTTGTATGCGCTTGTTACCATACGTGATCAACATTTTATTAGAGGAATCAGGAAAGTAGGTGCTAGTAGGTTAAAGAAAATTAAGGATTACTTTTTGACTGTGGAAATGATAGCTGGAATATTTATCTTCGCACTCACTTTACGTTAAGATCAAGTTTTAATATATATATATGTCGTTACTCTACATCTACACAGAATTTGATAACTGTATCAGGTTTATTTTTATTTCTATAATCTGGTCTGAATTCCATTTTCAGACAGATATTTTTTTACCTTATCAAGTGTTAATTTATCATAATGAAATATTGAAGCTGCCAGTACAGCATCCACATCAGTTTTCTTGAATGCCTCAACCATGTGATCTGAAGAGCCACAACCTCCTGATGCAATAACAGGAATTCTAACGCTGTTGCATATTGTATTAGTCAATTCAATATCGTAACCATTTTTAGTACCATCCGCGTCTATACTGGTCAATAGTATCTCGCCGGCACCAAGCTCTTCTACCTTTTTTGCCCACTCGATGGCGTCAATTCCAGTACCTTTGGATCCACCGTAAATCATTACTTCAAAATAAAAATCCCTGTCAGGACCATGCATTATCGTATGCTTTCCGTGCTTTTCATCAACTTTAAGATCATAATTTCTCTTTACATCGATTGCAACTACAACGCATTGTCTGCCAAATATTTTCATAAGGTCAGTTACCAATTCTGGTTTTTTCACAGTTGCAGTGTTAATTGAGACTTTGTCTGCCCCATTGAGGAGGATTTCCCTTGCATCTGAAAGCGTCTTAATTCCACCTCCCACAGTGAATGGTATGTCAATAACGCTTGCTACTTTTCTAACCATGCTTTTCATAATCTCGCGGTCCTGTTTTGTAGCAGTAATATCAAGGAAGACAAGCTCATCGGCTCCCTGGTTACTGTATTTTTTAGCAAGTTCAACAGGGTCGCCAGCATCCTTTACTCCTAGAAACTTGATTCCTTTGACTACTCTACCATTATCTACATCAAGACATGGAATAATTCTCTTTGATAATGGCATTATGCTAGTGCTTTCACCTTTTTTATTTCCAACCTTTCTTCATATAATGCCTTACCTAGAATTACACTATCACATCCAATTGTTCGAACCCTTAGCACATCTAACAAATTTGAGATTCCACCACTAGCAATTATCTTTGACTTTCGATCTGTGTTAATGCTATTTAAAGTAACAATATCTGGACCCAAGAGAGTTCCATCCTTGATTATACTAGTCAGGAGAAAATTGCTAATTCCAAACTTATTGAACTTGCTAATCGCATCATCAATCCTATAGTCTGAAGAAGATTTCCATCCTTCAATCATCACCTTTCCATCTATTTCGTCAAGTGAGACGACAATCTTGTCACTATATTTCTTACAGAGCAAACGCAACTCATTTACATTTCTATAAGCCATAGTTCCAACTACAATTCTTGAAAACCCCATTTTGACAATCCTTTGAAAAGTATCAGTATCGCGAATACCACCTCCAATCTGAACTCGAATATTCACGGCATGTAGAATTTCAGAGATTATTGAAAGATTATTCGTAGCACTACCAAATGCAGCATCAAGATCAACTATATGCAACATATCGGCACCATCTTCTTCCCATTTCTTTGCAATCTGAACAGGATCTTTGCTATACACTTTTTTGGTAGCTTGGTCTCCCTTGGTTAACCTAACTACTTCTCCATTCATTATGTCGATTGCTGCTATTACCTTCATTCGTTTTTTTCACAAATATTGACAAAATTTTTCATAATTTGGGCTCCAATCTTTCCTGATTTTTCAGGGTGGAACTGGGTACCAAAAAGATTTGACCGTTCGATTACAACAGGTAGTTTTGAACCATAGTCCGTTACCGCTGCAATGAGTTTGTCATCTCGAGGTTCGATATGATACGAATGAACAAAATACACCCAGGAATCTTGCGGAATACCTTTTAAAAGGTTACTATTAGTGTTAACAATTCTCAAGTTATTCCATCCTATATGAGGTACTTTGACTTTCGTTTTTGGAAGCATCAGAACATCGCCATCTAAGACTTTAAGACCCTCCAAAATTCCTTCTTCACTTTTATCAAATAGCATTTCAAGGCCAAGACAAATGCCAAGTATTGGCATGCCATTATCTACAGCAGCATTGAGCAATGCTGAATCTTTTTGCATAGAACTAATAGCACTATCAAAGTTTCCTACTCCTGGTAAAACCATTCCATCATAATTTTCTAGCTCTTTTAGGGATCTAATGATATCCACAGAATGTGCCCCGTTACTTAGGAGTGATTGGTGTAAATTAAATATATTACCCGCGCCGAAATCAAAAATAGCTATTTTTGTCAATTACATCATATCTTTGGTACTAGGAAGGCCTTTTCTCCTCTGATCGATTGCTGCAGCATTTCTAAACGCAATTGCAAAGCTCTTGATAGCAGATTCCAATTTGTGATGATCATCTTCTCCATATTCTACCAATATGTGCGAACAGGCGACAAGATTTTGAAGTAATGATCTAAAAAAGTGCTCAATATCTTCCTTCGCAATACCTTCCACTTCATTTCTTTCTAATTTTAATTCAAACTTTGAGTATTGTCTCCTGACCAGATCTATTGCTGAATTACTCCTTGAGTCATCCATAGGCACAATAGCATATCCAAATCGCATGATTCTTGCTCTATCTCCTAATGCCTTATCTAGACTCTGACCCATGCAGATGGCAATGTCTTCTATCAAATGATGTACAATCGAATCATTAGATTTGACATCGGCCTGTATATCAACCAGACTGTATTTGCTAAAGGTTGTTATCAGGTGATCTAGAAATTTCAAACCACTTGATATCTGTGTCTTACCCTCGCCGTCGAGATTAACATCTAGTTTTATCGTAGTTTCTGATGTACCTCTGCTCAGCGACGCAGTCCTAGCCTTATCAGTATCTGACAATTAATATCTAAAATTGAGTCTTGACTTTATTTAATATGTTCGGTAATTCATTTACGTTTTTGATTATTAAGGAAGTCCCGTTACTCACAAATAATCTCCTTATTTGATTTGATCTTGCATTAGAGGCACATACTCCAATTAATTTAATGTCCATACTGGATGTTTTTCTTGCTCTCTGTACCATCAACAAATCCTCTGCAGAATCTGCAACATAAAAAGCATTGTTGACTCCAAAACTCTTTATCGCTTTTATCAATGCCGAAGGGTCCGGCTTGGCCATCTCTCTTTTTTCATCTTCCAAGTAAAATGAACCTTTCAAGTCAAAAAATTCAAAGACTGATTTCATGGAATACTCTGCAGCAATTTTACTTCTTCCCGAAACAATCGCCAATCTTTTATCAAAAAAATTCGATATACTCTTGAGAGTTGACCTTTTAACTAAAAGTGCGTCATTTTCAATGAGTGGCTTACCAGAATAAAATTTTGAGTTTATGCCATGTTGTTTTTTGAACAACTGCGGTCCATAAAAATACTCATCAAAAACCCTAGCTATAATGCTTGTCTTAACATTTCCAGGATACGTCAATAATTTCTTTACTTCTTTGAGGCGGCTTTCGCTGTAATCGTTAAGATAATTTTCCACAGATTTGATTCCATTTGAACTGGCGTTCTCTGCAACGTCTTTTATGAAAAACAGTAAATCAGATTTTTTCGGAGGTCCACATAATATACCAAGAACAAACGCATAACTAGTGTCAATATCATTGTTAAACATTCCCGATTTACGGAATTTGAAAATCAGTTCATTACTGACTATTTTTTCTATGTTCTCTTTGGTTGAATCAATGTATTTTACAAGGAACTCTACCGTTTTTTTTATGGACTTGTTGTAAGATTCTGTGGTATCAATCAGAGTACCGTCGATATCAAAAATAATACATGCATTTGAATTCATTGTAATCGATTCTGCTTTATTCAGTGAATTTCCTTGATTGCTGACAATATTTTATTATTCATTTTTTTTGTCCCCACTGTTATTCTGACACAATTTCCATAATTTTTGATGTTGCCAAGATCCTTAACTATTATTTTAGAATCTTCTAGCACATCAAGAATTCTGTTATATTTTGTGTTGCATTTTATGAAAAGAAAGTTTGCATCTGACTTGTAAACATCAATACCTTTAATTTTTGACAGATTTTGGTAGAGTATCTCTCTTTCATGTCTAATTAGTGAAATGCTTTCCTTTACTTTTTTAGGCTTTGAAATCAATGACACTGCAATGGCAAGTGAAAGACTATTTACTGCATATGGTAACTGAATTCTATTTCTAAACAATCCTGCTAATTTCTCATTTGCTACCATGTATCCTACTCTTGCTCCTGCCAGACCCAATGCCTTTGAGAACGTACGAAGGATTACCAGATTTGGATATTCATTTACATATTTAGTTAATGAATATTTTGAGAATTCAACATATGCTTCATCAAGAATTACCAGATTCTTTTTCAAGGTATCCAAAATATGCAGAATTTCTGATTTATCAAATTGATTTCCAGTAGGGTTGTTGGGAGAACACAAGTAAATTGCATGAGATTTCTTTGCATCAGAAATAAATTCCTCCGTACCAAGAGCGTTATCAATTGACGATAACATTATCTCAGAAAATGCTATTCCGTGCAACTGACATCTTGTTTTAAAATACGAAAAAGTAGGATAAATTGATGTTAATCTTCTTCCTTTTCCAATAAGAGTCAAAAGTAAATCTATAATTTGATCAGAACCACTGCCCAATACTAATGACTTTTCACTTATTCCTAAATAATTAGACAGCTTCCTGTATAGTTGTTCATAA
Organism: Nitrososphaeraceae archaeon; assembly: GCA_035253865.1. Taxonomy (GTDB): domain Archaea; phylum Thermoproteota; class Nitrososphaeria; order Nitrososphaerales; family Nitrososphaeraceae; genus TA-21. The sequence continues at coordinate 6,313 of DATFBL010000027.1, forward strand.
AGGTCAATTGGGTATTTTCTCAAGTCAATTTTTTTTAGACTATCTAATACGATATTGCTAAGATAATCCTTATCTATGACTAGATTTTCATTAGCGTCTAATTTAGAATAATTACTCTCAGGAGGTACTGCATACTTCTCTATCATGGAGATTTTCTTCATTTCCTTCATTAACCAATCTGTCAATTCCTGAACCTCTCTTCTATGGCATAATAGTGATTTGGTAAACCTTCTGCAAAAGCCAATTCCTTTATGTACTTTTGAACTGATTGGAGACCCGATTTTGTTACTGTAATATGGTTAACTAATTTTACAAAATCTAGTACTGATAATGAAGACTTTGATTTACCAAATTCTATAGTTGGTAACACGTGGTTTGATCCAAGACAGTAGTCACTTGCCGAGGACGGGCTGTAAGTACCGAGTAGCACAACACCAGCGGTATTTACCCTAGAAGCAATTCTACCAGGATTTTCTGATATGATTTCAAGGTGTTCTGGTGCTAGTTCGTTAATAAATGATATTCCATCATCTTCCCTTTTACATAATGCGATAAATCCATTTTTTCTCAGGCTAGATGACACAATTTCTGATCTCGCCAGGGAACTATTCAATGTTCTCTTAATTTCATTTTCTACTTTCTTAACCAGAGATTCTGAAGTAGTAACGACACCACAAATTGTATCCTGACTGTGTTCTGCCTGAGATATCAAATCTTTAACTACATATCGAGGATCAGATTTTGAATCTGCGTATATTAAAAGTTCAGTAGGGCCTGCTATCATATCAATGGAAATTTTGTTACTAACAAGAAATTTCGCAATATTGACAAATAACCCGCCTGGTCCAACAATTTTATCAACTTTCTTTATTGTTTTAGTTCCGTATGCAAGGGCTGCTATCGCCTGAGCACCACCGATTCTATAGACCTCATCAATACCGCATATGTCAGCTGCTACTAGGGTGACAGGATCAATTCTGCCATCTTTCATGGGAGGACTTACTACAGAAATCCTACTTACGCCTGCAAGCATTGCAGGAACAGCACACATCATCAATGTGCTCGCATATCTTGCTCTTCCACCTGGGACATAACATCCAACACTTTGTATTGGTTTGAGAGCTCTCTCAATCGTTACTCCATTCTCAGACGATATAATTCCTGATAACCGTTTCAAAAGTATTTTCTCATTTTTTTCGAGTAGTTTCTTACTTTTTTTTAGAGAATTCAATTGATTGGATGTTACCTCTTTGTAGGCCTTTTTTAGTTCGGATTTATCTACTTTTATGGAATCAATTTTTATTTTATCATATTTTTTAGTATATTTTAGAATCGCGTTATCTCCAAATCTGATAACATCCCTAATTATTTTCTCAACAATTTCGTTTTTCTGTGGGATACGGTTTGAGAGTCGAATGAGATTTGCTTCGTTGATTGCATTTTTTACTATTATTTTTTTAATCACTTATTCATGACCTGTTTTAACTCCTCTAAGGGGAGTATTTGTTTTGGCTGCATCACAACAAGTCCTTGCGCTATCTCTCTTAACTTTGGAACGATCTTTATGTATTCATTTTTGTCTATGACAGTGTTAACACCAAACCAACCTTCTTCACTTAATTTGCTAATTGTAGGTCTTTTAAGGGCCGGTAAACTATCCAACAATTTTTGCAGATTCTCTTCTTTCACATTCACAAAAATGTGGAGTTTTTTTCTTGCTTCAACTACACCCTTGATAAGGGCCATAATATCTGCGATTTTCTCAGCCTTCACCTTGTCTGCTAGTGAATTCTTGTTGGCAATTAGTTGAGCACTTGATTGTCCCAAAGTTTCAATAAGCTTCAAGTTGTTTTGAACAAGTGTAGTACCTGTTTCTGTAATATCACATATGGCATCAACATCTTCTGGAGGTTTAGCCTCAGTGGCTCCAAAGGATAGAAAGATTTCAACCTTTTTATTTTCGCCTATTCTCATCCACGGGGTAATTATCATCGGACGAGCATCACCATAATATTTTTGATATGCTTTATTAGAACGTATATGTGCAGAAGTTGTAGTGAGGTACTCTGATGAAATTCTTAACGTTCGTTTCTGTTTTGCGAAACCTTCTATTAATTCGGTCAGATTGTTGTATTCAAAATTTTCCGGAATTGCTACGACTTGATTAACTTGACCATATTCTAGGTCCAAGAGAATTTTGATATCCGCAGTTGCTTCGACTATCCAATCTTTACCAGTAATTCCTATATCATAAAATCCCTCCTGTACATATGTTGGAATTTCTTGCGGTCTGAGGATTTTTACTTCTATTTCGGGATCGCTTAGTTTGACCCTATATGTTCTACCCCGACCCCTGACAGTCTGCCATGCCTCTTCAAGGATCTTAAATGTTGCATCTTCGATACTGCCTTTTGGTATCGCAAATTTTACTGTTGCCATCTGATATCAAAAGGATCTTTCTAATGGGATATATTTCTATTGAATAAATTACATATAGAGTTTCTTTTCTGAAAATTATTAATAAGTTTATTATGAAAAATTGTTCAAAATTATTTATTATGAAGTATTCTTAGGTTTCTTAGTATTCTTTCTCGACGAATCATCCTTTTCCTTTCCCAAATCGTGCAGAATTCTTCTAGCACTATCCAAACTAATCTTTGACTGGCTGTACATTGCTTCAGATACCAAATCAACTATCTTACCAACAGCACCTGCTGCAACAGCAATATTTTTTGCATGAAGTTTCATATGCCCCTTCTGAATTCCTTCAGTGGACAACGCCCTAATTGCTGCTAAATTTTGCGCTAGTCCAGCAGATGCTATAACACATGCTAGTTCACTTGCCGATTTTACCCCTAATAATTTCAAGCCCATTTTCGCCATAGGATGGACCGTTGATACGCCGCCTACAATGCCAACTGATAAGGGAATTTCTATTTTACCTACAAGGTCTCCATTAGACGATTTTGAAAAAGTAGTAAGTGATCGATATTTACCGTCTCTTGATGCATATGCATGACAGGCTGCCTCAATTGCACGAAAATCTTGACCTGTTGCAATAGAAACTGCATCAATTCCATTCATGATTCCCTTGTTATGTGTTACTGCCCTGTGAGTATCAGAAAAAGCAAAGGCAAAAGCAGAAAGTATCCTGTCAACAATATCATCTCCTCCCAGTTCTTCCTTTTTGAAGGTGGCTTTACTGATAGCGATTCTTTCCGTGGCATAATTGGAAAGTATTTTGAGTATAACCTTACCGTTTGTCTTTTGTTCTATTTGAGGACCCAAAAGTTCGCACATTGTATTTATGGTGTTGGCTCCCATGGAGTCTTTACAATCAACATAAATTTCAGCTGCAAGCATTTTTGTACCATCAATTTCATTATCAACTACTCTTGTTTTCAAATCCACTGCCTTTACATTCTTTGAAACTGAGTTGGCCAGTTTGAGCAGGGATTCCTTATTTTTTGAAATTACTTGCATGG
>DATFBL010000028.1:0-3432 GCA_035253865.1 Nitrososphaeraceae archaeon
TTACCATTTCCAATTCCCAGTTAGCCTCGTCTCAGCAAGTAGTTGCCACGATTTTTACTTGATATTTGTAAATTATCTCTCGGCAATTTTCCATTAATAAATATAGATGAAGATTCTAGCCGCCTAATTTGTTTCGCGTTACTCGGTATTCCGCCGTAGCCCCCTCCTCCAGGTGGATTGGGGGCGCCCTTGGGTGCACCTGCAGATATTATGTCGTCTATACGCAATATCATGCATGCAGCTTCGCTTCCTGAGTTTATTACCTGATTTTTAACTAAGAGCGGTTCATAGATGTCTCTGGATGATATGTCAACAATTTTTCCTTTAAAGACATCTACACCAAATGTTGCTTTTCCTGTGTTCTGACTTTTGGCCCGCAATTCAGCTTGCGCGTCTACCAAGGACATACCAGCGTTTTCTGCCAAAGCCAGGGGAATCGATTCTAGTGAATCGGAATACTTGTCGACAGCCAGCTGTTGACGGCTTTCAAGTGAACTTGACCCCTGTAGGGTCAACCAGCATCTTATCCATACCTCTTGGGCCCAAGCTGAAACGAACAACCTGTGCGATTAGTTTTGCAGCCGTGATACTGTTTTTTCTTGCATCTTTTCCCTTTGTTTCAGTAGCGCCCTCCTTTAAAATAAGAACAGGCACTCGGTCTTGTTGAGGTGCAGACATGTTCTTTACCTTATAAATTAATAGTAATTTTCAGATATTAATTTTTCCTAGGCTAGTTTTAAATTATCGCAAGGGAATTTCAAAAGAAAAATTTCTTATGCAAAATCGAATTATAATTTTTTTATATTATTTTAAAAATCTAAACGTCTTAGCCATCTGTTCAAGCTCTGGAAGATAGGTATTGAAATGATTCTCATTACTAATGTAGTATATGTAATATGGCTCACCTCGATGAAAGAATAAGTAACTTATTGAATTGATGCTACCCGTTACGTTTTTCATAGGACTAGTTTTTGATGCTTCTGTTCCATTTAAGAATACCCTAATTGCTCTTTCTCCTCCAAGGGTGGCATTTCGTACTCTAACATCATTGTCATTAGCATTACTCAAAAAGTATTTAACATATTTCTCGAGCGAAGCATTGTCTGCTCGAAAGTGTTCATCTATGCCTAGTTCCAACAAAACCCCTTTCTCAACTACGTCAAGTAAAGATTCAGCGGATTTGTCTGGATTAAGAAGATTAGCAAATTCATTTCTAGTTAAAATTATGCTATTATCTGTAAGAAAATTTTTTTTGTAGACCCAGCCATTGGGCACTTGGAAAGAGAAGTCAGCGGTAATGACACCTTCTTGTGAATAGGCGGAAGTGGTGTACAAAGAGAGTATGATAATGCCTATTGTCAGTAGTTTTCCTGACTGACAAATCATATAATATGGATTCGTCCTTTTATTATTTTTAATTTTTATCAAATCATTTCATAAATTGACCAAGTAAAAATCCTGTTACCATTAGCAGGCTATTACTAAGGGGCTTCATATCAGAAGCAGTCTATTGTTCCCCACACAAAAGATTGATTTTATGTATTAAAGTTAATTATCTTACAGCGCTTCAAAACATGATTTGATTAGATTTGTTAGCTTAGTTTTCACTAAATCTGGCGTAATTTGATTTTTTAAATATTCTATCGAAAAAGTAGTTTTCCCTGTTATGGTTTCCAATATTTTTCCTCCTTCCAGCGTGAACTTGATACTTGGATAAACTCCTTGTGGTGAAATCAAATCTAAATCTGTTAAGATAAAACTAATACTTGGATTAGGAATAGTCGGCGAATCAATTTTTGGTTCCATCACTATATCAGAATATATGCCTTTTTTACTTAGATATCTTTGATAGTCACGCATTAAGGGAGCAATCAAATCATCACGCATGTCCTTAAATTCATTAAATTCGTCTTTTATCTTATGGTCTGTTTTTTTATATCGGTCTAATTTTCCTTCCTTTTCTAGTTTATCAAACAAAGGTCCTAATTCCTTGTTGATTCGACCATTATATCACTAAATAGTTACTAAACGCGCGGATATTAATAATTTTCAATTACGCCATTTCGGTTTGGGTTGCATAATTTGTGGACAACATTTTATAAAATGGCTTGATGGGCCCCTACTCTGACTCCACAGCCCATCACATAAAGCGTGTTTAGGTTATTGAGAGTTTAGTCAATAAATTATAAAATAGTTAATTACTCGTGAACAACCCGTGGGCTCGTATGATGGTTGGTAGAATTAGCCCACAGGTGGAATTCCATGGTCGCGTGATAAGTGATCATCAACATTGAATAAAAGGGTTTTAACGACTGGCAAGAAGATGAGGGTGTTAAATCAACTCCTTACCTGTCGTAGGAACCGTAAGTAGATATCGACAATAAGCATTAAAACAGTTTAAACTGATGTTTAAACTGATGGGAGGTGAGTTGATGGAACTCAAAAGCATACTAGCAATTATTCCCCCATCAGTTCCGGTGAGACGGTAATACTTAATTTTGTATTATGAGAAATAAGTAATTAACGTATTTATACAAAGTTCCCATTGATAATTAAAGACAATTTTGAAGGGAAACTCTTATCTCGTATTGAACCCACTTGATAACAATGACATATAAAATACCAGTCCTTGCGATTTCATTGCTAATAGTTAGTGGCTTCATACTCTTGCCAAATGACATTTTTGATAACCAAATAGTGGCTGAAACTGATCCTACAATTCAACCAATGTCAATGGCCGACGAAAACACTTCTGATGCCACAAGCGCAAATTCTTCCGATGAGACTATAGATGCTGCTAGTGCCATTTCGTCCAACGATACTATAATTCTTGATGCTGCAGAAGTAGGTGAGGAAGTCTACAGGTGGGTAAATAGTACGGGAGCAGAAAATCCAGATTTGAACCTGAAGTTAAATGTAGAGTATACAGTTAAAATTGAAAATCCTACCGACGAAGAACATGAATTAATAATTGATTCCGATTCCGATGGACGCACAGAGGATGTTGCGGAAAGTCCAGAGATAGAACCACGAGAAAGTGGTGAATTCAAATTTACGGTAAATCAAGTAGGCCAACTAGGTTATCATTGTGAGTATCATCCAGATCAGATGAACGGAACAATAACTGTATCCTAACCCTTTTTATTTTCGCAACCCTTTTTATTTTCACTCTAATCTTTCACGAAGGCATTACAAAATATATTTTATATTCCGGATCTAAGTTAAACCGTCAGCCCATGTCAGCGCAAGCACTCTATCGACATGGGCCAACTGCGGTGTTTTGCCAACGACCAAAGCGTTAATTGTTTTGATGAATGTTATGCTGACAGGAGGGAACAATTGCAAACGGAATTTCGTTTACAAGTCCCTAAGACACCAATAGAAAAAGCCCTCCTATCAGTGATGAGTTCAATATATTATATCACAAAAGTG
>DATFBL010000029.1:0-6185 GCA_035253865.1 Nitrososphaeraceae archaeon
AGGTCGGTAAGTTCTACAATAGTCCCGTGGCGCTAGGATCCGGGGCGGGAGCTGTACTGAGCGTTCCAATCGCTGCATTGGGCGCGAAGCTAAATACTTGGACATACAGATGGATGGCCGCGTGGAGTAAGTGGGATTAAAACCACAACCTCTTTTATTTTTATTTTCTTTTCTTTAGATTTTAGAATTTTAAATCCGATTCGTAAAGTACTTTTCGTTCCTTATTACAAAAAAGGATTCTAGTAGAATTAATTTTTCATGTAAAGTATAAGTTCTAGCTAGCTTACTTTATGATACAAGAATGTCTGCAGAGAAGGATTCTGTCGAGGAGGGTGTTACGTGTGACATTTGTGGGATTCCAATTGATACATGCACGTGTTCTTGTCCTTATTGTGGGGAACGTGATTCATGCGAATGCTGTTTATACGACGCAGCTACCGGCGGCGGATGATTTCAGATTTCATATTTTATATATCTATGACTTGATTAATACTTTGGAGAAGAAAGTAAGTCATTGTCTTTTTTGACTAGTGTGAATTCTATATCTTGGTTAATTGGTGGACCACAAGGAAGCGGTGTGGATTCGGCTGCAAATATTTTTGCTAAAGCATGTGCGAAAGAAGGCTTTCATATTTTTGGAAAGAGAGAGTTTTATTCTAATATTAAGGGGGAACATAGCTATTTTACAATAAGAATATCTGACAAGCCTGTAAATTCACACCTAGAAGAAGTAAATGTGCTTGTATCATTTGATGCTGAGACCGTTTTCAGACATGCAGACAAAGTATCTGAAGGTGGCATGATAATCTATGATTCATCTCTTGCTGAGACAGTTTTAGAGGAAGTACCTACAATTGATTTTGAAGCTAGTAACAGAATTCGCAAATTATTACAGGATTCTGGACAATCCATTAATTTGAAAGGAATGGTTGAGTTTGCAAAATCAAGAGGTTGCATGGTGTATGGACTACCTTATTTTGAAATGTTAGAAACAGTAGCTAAAAATATGAATGATCCTAAACTTAGTAAGATCTCTAGAGTAGTGAATGTTATGGCAATATCAGCGTCTATTTCTTTGCTTGGTATCAAAAAAGAAATGTTGATTAATGCCATTCAAGAAGTTTTTGGATCAAAGCCAAAACTACTTGCTAGTAACATAGAAGCAGCGAAATACGCGTATTCCTATATTGACACCAAATACGATGCCAAGAATATTAAATACAAAATGACCCCCAAAGATGCCCTAAAGGATCATCTATTGCTTTCAGGGAGTCAGGCTGCGGCAATTGGGAAGCTACTGGGCGGTTGTAGATTTCAAACTTATTATCCAATTACACCAGCAAGTGATGAAAGTGAATTCTTAGAATCAAATCAGATAATCGATCAGGATGATGGTAAAAATGGTTGCATTGTAGTTGTCCAAACAGAAGATGAAATTGCTGCTATAACTATGGCAATTGGTGCTTCATTAACAGGAGTTAGAGCTGCTACAGCTACTTCCGGACCTGGTTTTTCACTCATGGCTGAGGCACTTGGATGGGCTGGTATGAATGAAGTTCCACTGGTAGTTACAATGTATCAGAGAGCAGGACCTTCGACCGGTCTGCCAACTCGACACGAGCAAAGTGATCTCCTATTTGCTATCAACGCTGGGCATGGTGAATTCCCAAAAATAGTATTAGCCTCCGGGGACATTGAAGAAACTTTTTACGATGCCATAAAGGCATTTAATTTTGCAGAAATCTTTCAACTGCCAGTAATTCATTTACTGGACAAGGCAATTAGTAGTAGCATCCAAACCTGCAAAAGATTTAGTAATAATCTCAATATTGAAAGGGGCGAATTCAAAAATTCTATTGACAAGAATCAAAGTGAAGGCGCAGCAGGTCATTTTCAAAGATTCAAACTTGACGATTCGCCTATTTCTACGAGAGTTCCAATTGGAACAGAAAACGCGATATTCTGGAATACTGGTGATGAACACACAGAAGAAGGTCACATATCTGAAGATCCTGAAAATAGGAACAAGATGATGGACAAGAGAATGAAAAAACTCGACCTGGCCCTGGAAAAAATAAGCCAAGACGATATGGCAGTTTGTCATGATTTTGATTCAGATGGTAAAAATGTTATTGTCAGCTGGGGTTCCACAAAGGGTGCAATCCTGGAAGCATTAGAAAAATTATCTGAAGACGGACACAAAATGAAATTCATTCAAATTCGTCTGCTTTATCCATTTCCTACCGAAACTGTGAAAAAATTCTTGAAGGATGCGAAATTGGTGATTGATGTTGAGATGAATTACACATCGCAGTTAGGATCACTTGTACAACAAAATACTGGTAGGGAAATTGATTATAAAATTGTGAAATATAATGGTAGACCAATGTCCACTACGGAAATTTATATTGCTCTTAAGGCTATATTATCTGGTAACAATGAAAGGAGGATTGTATTAGATGGCGGAACTTAAACTAGCTGATTATAAAACAACAGTACATAATGATTGGTGTCCTGGTTGTGGAGATTTTGGAATACTAAACGCAATTCAAATGGCACTAAGTGAAATGCAGATTCCAAGACATAAGGCAATCATTTTTTCAGGAATCGGTTGTTCCGGAAAAACGCCACATTTCATAAATGTATATGGTATCCACACTTTACATGGGAGGGTCTTACCCTTTGCCCAAGGTGCGAAAATTGCAAATCCAGATCTGCAGATAATAGCCGTTGGAGGAGATGGTGATGGTCTGGGTATTGGGGCAGGACATTTTGTTGGAGCAGGAAGGAAAAATGTTGACATTCCGTATCTGATATTTAATAATGCGGTATATGGCCTCACTAAAGGACAGGCCTCACCTACTTTAAGGTTGGGTGAAAAGACAAAATCACTTGTAACACCCAATACAAGCAATTCTGTAAATCCCATAGCATTAGCATTAGTCTCTGGATTTACCTTTATCGCACGTTCGTATTCATATGATGTTAAACATCTGAAAGACACAATAAAAAGGGCAATAACACACAAGGGATTAGCGTTTGTAGATGTTCTACAACCATGTCCAACATATGACGACATCCACACTAGGGAATGGTTTCAGGGTATAGACAAACAAGAGACAGGTAAGGCTATGCCTAGAATCTATAAAATTGAGGAAACAGGATACGATGGTACGATAAAAGACGAATCAGAAATTAATGAGAAGATGACAAGGATTTTACAATTCTCAAGTGAATGGGGCGATAAGATCCCAATTGGTATCTTTTATCAGAATGAGTTAGTTCCTTCTTATCATGAAAGAATTGCTGAAAATAACAAGGAATATTTTGCAAATCCACCCTCTCATCAAGAAATATCGGATAATAAGAATAAACCCATTGCAAATATTGACAAAATTCTAGATAAACTTCAGATAAAAGATTGATAAAACTGATCAAATGAGCCAAATAGTAATTTATCTGGACTGACACTCAGAAGTTAGTTCACATTGACTTTACTAATATAAGGTATTGTTTTCCATGTTTTGAATGATGGGTAGATAAAACCATACAGAGGCTATATACGAGATTCAGTCGGCATTAATTAATTTTGGTTTTAATGAAAGTTATCGATTCAATTTTTTCTCCAGATCATCAACTCGACTACTTAGTTTGGTAACATTCTTCTGAAGATCGCCTGTTAATTTTAACACTAGCAATTTTGTAGTTAAATCATTAATCATGGTAGTGACCTCATTGGATTCTTGTAGATTTTTAATCAACGGCCTGTAAGCACTACACAATTGTAGTTGCTTTTCAATAATTGTTCGCATGCTATCATATTCACCATTTGTTGAGTCAAACTGATCTTGAAGTACTTTAAAATCCCTAAGAAATTTCTTCCGAAAATCAGGAATATTCACTCTTAGAGTTTACATCTCATAGTTCTTAAACTTACTAAGACCTCAAGTTAGCTGCTTCAATTGATTACCAGAATCCTATCAAGTTGGACATAACACAGACAACATTTGACACAGGCAAAATGATTACTCTTGTTTTGATAACCTTTTTTGATTTACCATTAAGGTTACAAACCCATAAAATGTGTTAGCTTTGAGATCAATTGAATTTAGTAACAGTCTAACTCCATATTAATTAAACAAGAGCTGTCAGAAGATGATCAAGTCACCGGATAGGATTGAAACACATCCTGCCGGACATCATTGAAATAAGGCAGCACATTTAAATTGCCTTACCAATGACCCTTAGAATACATCGACCAAACCGATGGGGAACATATTCTGGATGGGCTTAATCGCCTGTCCAGAATAATTCTTGTGTTTTCTATTCTTCTACAAGTTCAAAACAAATTTGTGCGTGTTTATCTTGATTTTTTATCTAATTGCTTGATAAATTCTAAAAATTTATCTTTTGGAATAACAGCTCCACAAGCTTTCTCGTGTCCTCCTCCGCTTCCAGAGAGTGCTGAAGATAAGTTGTTAACAATTCTACCAAGATGCACCTTACATTCATTTGATCCTCTAATGGAGATAATACAAGATTTAATGTCCTCTTTAGTCTTGTACACAAGTGCAACTGGTTTTCCTGATGTGCCAAGCACGAAGTTAACAACCATGCTGGATGGTAATTCTGAATTAATCTGAACATATGCCAAATTTTTGCTCAAAACTATTGAGTCTTCAATAGACTTTACTACTGATAGAACCTTTTTTGCGTGTCTTTCAGCCCTTTGAAATCCACCTTCAATATCATGTGGATACTTGTTTTGTGATAGTTCATCTACGATCTTCATTAAAAAGTCGCTATCATGCTGACTTGAGGATATCATGTAAGATAAAGCAGTAGCCTCAAGCATCAAAAACTGACGATCAAATCTTGATACCAAGTTAGATGCAATAGGTTTTGTTTCTAAATAATCCGTTAGTGCTGCTGCTGCCGCAATAAAAGCTGAATAAGAACCAAATCTCTTTTTGTATTTGTTATAAATATGAATACTCGTGCATTCATCGGTACTGTGCACTAGTTTTACTCCATTTTTTTTCAATTCGGATAAAATTCTCTTATCCAAGTCATGATGATCTATGTAAGTAACTTTGCATTTTGCTTCGATCATTTCCTTCAGTATTTTAACAAATTCGTTTTCATTCTTTTTGCTTAGCCCTAAATCACAAATGAATAATTCATCTATTTTGTTAGTTCCATCATGAACGTTTGATACCATACTTCGTAATGTTTTGATCATAGTTGCATAATCAACAAGAATTATCGTGTTAACCTCAAATGCGGTTTTGATAAGGGCGGCAGAAGATACCCCGTCAACATCCTCCCTGTGCGACATACAAATCTTATTCTTCATAGACCAAGTAATTCTTCTACGTGAATATTTTAAATGTACCTTTTTTATTTTGAAAACAAATCTGTCGTGATTCTAGGCAAGCAAAGCATTTGATTTTTACTTTTGAAAAATTATAATTTTATTATCAAGCGAACGTTTATATCTAAATTAGACAAGAATTTCTAGGAACGCAATCATATAGGCGGCGTCGTAGATGATTTTTGGTCAGTTGGCCATTCCATGATTCATCGACCTCCAGTTGCGCTCATAATATGGAGATTCGACAACAAATTGAATCTGACATGGTTACACAATATGCACAATAACTTGATTGTCCGACCGTACTATTTTATAATAGAATAAGGATCGACTCCGGTTGATCCTGCCGGACCCGACTGCTATCAGAGTGAGATTAAGCCATGCGAGTCAACGTAGCAATACGTGGCACACGGCTCAGTAACACGTAGTCAACATAACCAAAGGACGTGGATAAACTCGGGAAACTGAGGCTAAACCGCGATAGACCAAGATACCTGGAATGGTTTTTGATCAAAATCTATATGGCCTTTGGATTGGACTGCGACCGATCAGGCGGTTGGTGAGGTAATGGCCCACCAAACCTGTAACCGGTACGGGCTCTGAGAGGAGGAGCCCGGAGATGGGTACTGAGAAAAGGACCCAGGCCCTATGGGGCGCAGCAGGCGCGAAACCTCTGCAATAGGCGAAAGCCTGACAGGGTTACTCTGAGTGACTTTCGCTAAGAAAGTCTTTTGACATCTCTAAAAATGGTGTAGAATAAGGGGTGGGCAAGTCTGGTGTCAGCCGCCGCGGTAATACCAGCACCCCGAGT
>DATFBL010000030.1:0-19832 GCA_035253865.1 Nitrososphaeraceae archaeon
AACTTACTCTAAGTAAAAGTGAAATATATTTGGATGAAGCAAGAATTGCACTTGAGATGCTACCAGAAGAGGTAACTATAAAACCATTTTTGAAATTTTTGTTTCTGACAGTAAGTCACTATAATGAATACTGGTTTAACGAAATGAAGCGACGTGATTTGTTTCCGTATTTCCAAAAGAATCTCTCAATAAGTATCAAAAATTCCAAATGATTGTATTAAGATCCATGTATCATATGTATCATTGGTGATTTTATGATATTACCAAAAATATCAGATTTTGTGGGAAATGAAAGCTCTAGAAAAAAAGTAATAGAGTGGTTAGTAAAGTGGTCTGATGGCTCAAAACCTCTGTTACTAGTCGGACCACCGGGTGTAGGTAAGACGTCCTTTGTTCATGCATTATGTCGAGAACTTGATATTGATCTGATTGAACTGAATGCAAGTGATACCCGAAATAAGAACTTACTTGCACAGGTCATTGCTCCAATATTTGCAAATTCTAGCCTGACTGGAAAGAATTTTCTCCTTTTTCTAGATGAGATAGATGGGATTTCAAACAGGGAAGATTCAGGAGGACTGGATTTTTTGATAGACTTATTCAAAGAGCCCTCAATAAGGGTAATCATGGCTGCAAACAAGTCAAATGAGTCGATAAAGAAGATTTCCAAAGTTTCAAAAACAGTCACATTCTCTCCAGTCCCTCCAAGACTTTCTATGCTTTATTTAGATAAGATACTGAGACTTCAAAACGCTTCAATGAGTCTTGAGAACAGAGTTGCTGTGGTACGTAATAGTTTTGGTGATATTCGATCTCTCTTAAATGCAGCACAGGCCATGAAGGCAGGGTATACTACGACTAAAAATTCAGTGCTTGATATTGATGTTGAAAACATGATTGGCAAGTTCTTTTCTGCCAGCACATTTGAAGAAGCGTTGGATATTGTTCAGAGGGCAGATATCTCTTATTCAGATCCTAGGTTTGGTCAGTCTTCTGAAGATAGACGGAAGGACATACTTGCGGCTTTTTTCTCAAGCATTGTAATGTCCAAGATTGAGTTTCCAACCCTAGCTGTGCTTTTGGACCGACTATCCGAGTTGGATGTTATCTTGGGGAGGTCTCTTGCAATGAGAAACTGGAAGATAATGAGGTATTTTCCGCTTATACTAACTAAATCACTATTTCAGGTGTCACGAAATAAGTATATTCGATATAACAGATACAGTATTGGTTTTGAAAACATGGGAATTTTTTCAAGGGCCCAGGGCCTGAGAAAAACACTTCGAATTCTGGCACAGTATTTTCATACTTCAAGAAGCACATTTGGATCCTTTTACTTTGAACCGCTAAGGCAAGTCTTGTCGCATTCAAATCAATATGAGGACTTGATTAGACGTACTATTACATCAGAAAAAGAAGCGGATGTAATGGTCAGGGAAGTATCAAGGACAAAAGACAATGAAGTTTGAATGAAAACAAGAAGAACAAAGGAGACTTTACACTTTGACATGATAGTCAGAATATTATCGTATGAGTTATTATGATAGAATAGAAAAACATTAAACTCCCAAAAATTCTCTAATCTTTATGTCTAGCGAATATGAACAGAACGTTGGAAAACTCCTAGCCGAAAAGAGTGAAAAATATGGTAAAATGAAAAATGATCCCAACGTTTCTAGAAATGAACTTGATGCTCTATTATCTGAGATAGAATCATTGGAGTCATTATATGAAAATTATAATCTAGGCATGAACTACTTTCGACGAGCAAAAGGCGGAAGGGCCGGTTTAAGAGAATAAAGTCTAAAGGTCCACCTTTCAATAATTTTTTGGATAAAATATGCTGTATATAATTAGGTAGAACTACGTTAGCTATAATGAATTTATATGCGAATATATGCTGTTTAAAATTGTTATGCACGATGAAAAGATAAACCGTCTGCATGAAATGAAAAAACAAGCGGAGACAGGAGGAGGCCAAGAAAGAATTGAAGCTCAACACACAAAGGGAAAATTAACTGCAAGAGAAAGACTTGATTTACTTCTTGACAGTAATTCTTTCATCGAAATTGACAAGTATGTTGTTCACAGATCTAATGATGTTGATGCGACAAAATACTACGGTGACGGTGTCATTACTGGTTTTGGCACTGTCAACGGAAGACAGGTGTTTGTTTATGCCTATGATTTTACAATTTTAGGTGG
This sequence comes from Nitrososphaeraceae archaeon, assembly GCA_035253865.1. GTDB lineage: Archaea > Thermoproteota > Nitrososphaeria > Nitrososphaerales > Nitrososphaeraceae > TA-21. The sequence goes on from DATFBL010000030.1 coordinate 2,206, forward strand.
GTCGCTTGGCGAAATGGCCGGAAGGAAAATCGTAAAACTTATGGATCATGCAATCAAGGTAGGCGCCCCGCTCATTGGCATTTTGGATTCTGGGGGAGCAAGAATTCAGGAAGGAGTAATGAGTCTTGATGGGTATGGCGACATATTTTTCCGAAATACCATGGCTTCTGGTGTGATACCACAAATAACCGCAAGTATTGGTCCTTGTGCTGGAGGTGCGGTGTATTCACCTGCCATGACCGACTTTGTTATAATGGTTGAGAATATTGGTCAAATGTTTGTAACGGGTCCTGAAGTAGTGAAGGAAGTCCTAAGCCAGGAAGTTTCTTTTGAAGACCTTGGCGGTGCAAGAACTCATTCAACCAAATCCGGCGTAGCTCATTTTGTTGCGCAAAATGAGTACGAATGCATGGACAAGATTAAAAAGTTGATTTCGTTTATCCCCCAGAATAATCTTGAAGTTTCACCAGTAGTTGAATCCCAAGACGATCCTAATAGACTTGAACCAGATTTTTCAAAAATATTACCGGAAAATCCTTATGAACAATATGACATGAAGCAAATCATAAAGCTCCTTGTCGATAAGGGTGACTTTCTTGAAGTACATGAAAATTTTGCAGAGAATATTCTAGTTGGTTTTGCAAGAATTGATGGTAAAGCAATTGGAATAATTGCCAATCAACCCATGTATCTTGCTGGTGCCTTAGATATCAACTCTTCCACTAAAGCTGCTAGATTCATTCGCTTTTGTGATTGCTTTAACATCCCAATTGTTACTCTGGTTGATACACCAGGATATTTGCCAGGAACTGATCAGGAACATAATGGTATAATACGACATGGCAGTAAATTGTTATATGCCTACTGCGAAGCAACAGTTCCAAAGGTAACTTGTATAATTGGAAAGGCCTATGGTGGGGCATATATTGCCATGGGTAGTAAGAACCTAAGGGCAGACATTAATTATGCATGGCCAACAGCTGAAATTGCTGTTCTAGGTCCAGAGGCCGCTATAACAATTGTACATCGAAAGGACCTCAAGAATTCCAAGAACCCAATTGAAATCAAAAAGAAATTGGCAAAGGAGTATCGTGAGAAATTTGCAAATCCGTACATCGCAGCAGAAAAGGGAATAATTGATCTTGTTATTGATCCAATTGAAACTAGAATCATGATAGTAAAGGCTTTAAATGTATTACAAAACAAGAGGGAATCACGGCCGGTAAGGAAACATGGTAACATTAATCTTTAGGGGAAATAGAAATTGGGAAAATTAATATCAAGCATTTTAATTGCCAATAGGGGGGAGATAGCGTTAAGGGTAATAAGAGCTTGCAAGGAAATGAAAATAAAATCCATTGCCCTTTACTCCGACGAAGACTTAAAGTCAAAACATGTCAAGAGTGCCGATGAGGCATATTATCTCGGTCCCCCGGCACCCACGAAAAGCTATCTTAACATTGACAGGATAATTGAAATTGCAGTGAGTGCAGGAGCCGAAGCAATACATCCTGGATATGGATTCCTTTCTGAAAATGAAAGCTTCGCAGCTAAATGCGAAGAAAGGGGGATTATTTTTATCGGTCCAACAAGTGAAGCGATGGAACTTACCGGCGACAAGATGAAGTGTAAAGAAATCATGAAGAAAGCAGAAGTTCCAACAATACCTGGTAGTGATGATATATTAGAAGAAGTTGATAAAGCAGTTGAAATAGCTGAAGAAGCTGGATATCCCGTTTTACTCAAGTCTGCTTACGGTGGTGGTGGTAGAGGTATTCGTTTTGCAAATGATGAAAAGAAACTTCGAGAGGAATTTGAAATGGCAGCTGCCGAATCAAGAGCCGCCTTTGGTAAATCTGGATTATATGTGGAGAAATTCTTGCAAGGAATAAGACACATTGAATTTCAACTTGCCAGAGATTCGAGCGGAAATGGAAGACACCTATTTGAACGAGAATGTTCAATCCAAAGACGTCATCAAAAATTAATAGAATTTTCCCCGTCCTCTGTTGTGGATAAGAAAACTAGATCAAAGATAGGTGAAATAGCTGTGAGGGCCGCAGAATCAGTGGACTATCTTAACGCAGGTACTGCAGAATTTTTGAGAGACGAAAAAGGTAACTTTTATTTTATAGAGGTTAACTCTCGACTTCAAGTAGAGCACCCTGTCACAGAATTAGTAACGGGTATCGACCTTGTAAAGTTGCAGATAAAAATTGCATGTGGTGAAGATATTCCATTTAAACAGGATGAACTTAATATGAATGGTTCAGCAATAGAATGCAGGATAAATGCTGAAGATCCATTTCATGACTTTGTCCCTTCAGTAGGACTAGTCCCAGATTGCAATCTTCCATACGGACCTGGTGTTCGCGTGGATACATATCTGTATCCTGGATGTAGCGTTTCAGGGTATTATGATTCACTGGTCGCAAAATTGATAACATGGGGACAAAATTTTAATGAAGCAAGAGTAAGAATGTCTAATGCATTAGATGAATTTTTGATAGAAGGTATCAACACAACCATTCCATTATACAAAACAATAATGAACGAGAAGAACTTTATTGAAGGAAAGATAGCTACTGATTACTTGGAAAAGTATGATATGTTAAATGTAATGCAAACAGAGCTTAAAACAAAACAACTAAAGGAATCTGATGCTGCTATCGCATCCGCATTGCTTTTTTCTGAATATCTGAAGGGACAGTACAATGCAGGAAATTCATCAAAAGAATTCTCTTTGTCAAACTGGGTAAGGACAGGTAATAACAAAAATGGAGTTTAAGATAGATAACCAGGATAGTATACTATCTGGATCAATAAAGGAGTCTAGTGGTAACGGCAAGATTATTGCTAATATAAATAACAAAGAATATTCCATCAAAGTAATCGGTCTTAAAAACAATATACTAGAATTTATTTTAGATAATTCATACAGGACAGCTAAGATACTTGAATACGGAAGCTCTCATATCAAAATATTGATGAATGGAGAGCAAATAATTCTCAAAAAGCATTCCAAATTGACTGAAATTCTGGAGAAATCAATGGCATTAAGTGGTTCTGCTTCTGGAGAAAACAAACTATTGAGTCAAATTCCCGGAAGAGTTGTGTCCATAATGGTCAAAGTTGGAGACCAAATAAAAAATGGCGATTCTGTAATAGTCCTTGAGTCTATGAAAATGCAAGTTGCTGTAAAAGCACATAAAGATGGTAAAATAAAAGATACGAAAGTAAAAATAGGCGATACAGTTTCGAGAAACGATGTTGTAGCTGTGATAGAATAAGGAAATGAAAGATAATAAATTCCTATGCCGGATATTTTCAATCCGGGTTCTTAAACTCGCTCTTTAATTATTGATTTCTTTTAGTTTATTCTTAATTTCAGCATAATTAGGTTCAATCAGTGGGTTGTCTGAAATCCAAATATACTTTATCACTCCGTTTTTGTCGAGCAAGAAAATAGATCTTTTTGCAGCATTATAGTCCTTCAAAGGACCAAGGTCCTTCATCACTATGCCATAGTTACTAATGGTCTCTCTCTTGTAATCGCTTAATAGTGGAAAATTCAGGTGTCTGTTTTCTTTGAATATTTTATTAGCAAATGGGCCATCTACTGAAATGCCTACAACTGCGGTATTGTTATTTTCAAATTCACCCAATGAGTCTCTGAATACACACATTTCTGTTGTGCACACTGGGGATTCTGCTGCCGGAAAAAAGGCCAGCAAAGTATTTTTGCCTTTGAACTCTCCAAGTTTGTGCATGTTCATGTCAATATCAGGTAATTCAAATTTAGGTGCTACATCTCCTTCTTTTAGGTTTGCCATGAGTCTGATTTAATGTTCAACACAATGTTAATCTTTCTATGGGATAAAAAGTCCTAGTCGTTTTTTCAATTACAACCAGTAATTACCAAATTATGATGTACTGCTAGATGAAGTAAATGAAGGATTATTGAATTTTTCTCTATTCTTATAGCCTGACAGATCAAGTGCTATGTGTTTAAAGCCCAATTCTTTTAATTTTGAATCAATCTCTGAAATCTTTGCCAAGTCAAACATACATTTTATTTCTTCTTTTCCAACCTCGATCCTTGCAATGTCTTGATGATCTCTGACTCTAACTTGCCTGACTTTAAAAAGAGATTTGATAAATGATTCTGCCGTTTCTATTCTCTTTAGTTTTTCAAGTGTGACAGGACTACCATGCGGTATTCTAGACGCCAAGCATGAATTTGATGGTTTGTCATATACAGACAAATTATTTGATTTGGCAATATTTCTTACGTCTTGCTTATTAATTCCCAATTCTACAAGAGGACTCTTGATATCATTCTCTCTCATGGCTTTGATACCAGGACGATAATCGCTTAAATCATCAGTATTTGTGCCATCCACTATCAGCTTAACATCCATTTGCTTCGCTTCATTGGACAAATAAGTAGCCAATTCGGTCCTGCAATGATAACATCGCAATTTATCATTTTTTACAAATTTGGTATTATCTAATTCATTATATTTTATTATTTTATGTTCAATGTCGATCTCTTTTGCAACTCTTTTAGCAGATATTAATTCCTCTTCAGATAGAGTATTATAATCTGCAGTAACGGCAATTGCATTTTTGTCTAGTGCTTTCTTTGCAGCCATTGCTACAACGGCACTGTCTACTCCTCCGGATAATGCGACAATGACCTTTTCATTCCTGTTGTAAAACCATGATACCAATTGATGATAAAGTCTATCTTCCAAATTCTATATCACTTGTATTTTCTACCTAATTCTTGATGCACAATATCAGAGATTTTTTTATAGGGCATTTTTAGACTCCTTGAAATTTTCTTGATATCGTCGTATTCTGGTTTCATACTACTAATCAAACCATTTGTACTTTTTGAAATCTTTACCTTGACTTCAAATTTGTGATTCTGAATTGATATTGGTAGTATAATAAGTGATCTTGGTACTACTATCCTATTTATTTTATTTACTCTACATCCCAAGGAACCTGTTTCATTCAAGAGAATTTGAATAAGAGAGTCTCTACTTTCGTTATCTGATAATACCTTGATTACAAACGACGGCCTATTCTTTTTGGATATTCCACTTAGGACAGTAACATCTTTTGCATTGTTTTCGTAAAGCACATCTATAATATTTCCAATTATTTCGCCGGTAACGTCATCAACATTTGTTTCAAGTTCATAGATACTCTCAGATGTATAATCAAACTTTGTGTTTGAGTTTCCGATAACTACTCTTAGTATGTTTGCAACATTTCTACCTTCCTTTTTACCGCCACCATTTCCTATTTTTTCCGGTATAATTGGTGGATATTGAGAAATATGCTCAGAACCCAAATTGACTAACATGGATGCACCTGTGGGTGTTGTAAGCTCGCCATCTAGTTTACCAGGTACGAGTAATATATTACTGCCTTTTAAAATTTCAAGAACTGCATTACCCGGATTTGGAACAACTCCGTGAGAAAATTCTAGCAATCCGTTACCTACGGCAACATCAGTAGAATAAAATTTTTTTGAAACTATATTCAAATTATCCAGGGCAACAGCAGTACCTATAAGGTCCGCTGCAGTATCAATAGTCGATACTTCATGCAGATTGACACTGGAATAACTACTTCCATGAATTTTTGATTCCGCAAGAATTATCCGCTTTAAAGAATTAAGAACAAATGATTTTGCAACATTTGACAGGTTTAATGAATCGCTGCAAGATGAAATGGCCTTGTATACTTCACTTCCCGGACGCGAATGTGTGGAATCTACATAATCAAACAAAAACTTGGTACATGAAATGCCATGAGATGTAGTTTTTATAAAGTCAACTTTTCGAATTTTGGCACCTTTAAAATGACTCTGGCATGCATAGATTGAATCAATGACTTTTTTTTTATTTGCTCCAGCATCAATAAGGCTACTTAGGAGCATGTCGCCAGAAATACCGGCGATTTGAGAGTCTATGATTACTATCTTAGTCATGTAAGCGAAAAATCTCTCTTCTATATCCTGTTTATATAATTTAAAGATTGTTGTTTATTACCAATTTAGACTTACATTAAAACAAATATAGATTAATTAATTACCAATTGATTCAATGATAATTAATCCGATATATTGTACTGTATTCTGAGTAAGAACTGTTGATATTTAATTTGATATTTAATTTAGCACTCTTACGGATTGGAATTGTGCCAATTTATGCAGTATTGATTATTGCAAAAGGTAATTAACACTTAAAGTCAATGCTAATGATTGATATATTCTATTAAATTGGTAATAGGTTCAAAATTGCCAACTTCAGACAAATTGTGAGCATCACTACCCAAGTGAAAGTTAACATTATTGTCCCTAAAAATTCTTATCCATTTCATAGGTGGTCTTTGATATTTTGCATTAATTTCTACCGTCTTTGAATTAGTTCTTAATAATTGAGACAATTCTAATAGTTCATCATCAGTCAAATCAAATGATTCTTCTGGTGCCAAGTGGCCAATAACTTTTACATATGGCAGAGTAATTGCTGATTTGAGTGCAGAGAGCCAATCTTGTTTGTTATTATATTTTGAATGAAAACTGGCAATCAAAAAATGTCCTTCATATTCACTGGGAAAATCAACAGTTCCATCCTTGAGGATTTTTGCTTCAAACCCGGAAATTATAGTTATCTTTGTTCCAGATGATGCCGTTCTATCAATTTCTTCTAGATATCTTGGTATCCAATCAGAAGTCTTTCTTACATGTTCTGTAAAGGCAAGTGTATTCAAGTTAATTTTTTCTGCTTGTCTTGTTACATTTTCAATCGATAATTCTTGAGGTGAATGATCATTGTAATTGCTATGAACATGATAGTCTTTTTTTAAGTCAAGCAAGCTGGTATTAATTACCTGAATGCATATTTAATTTCTTTCAAAATTTTTATATGATACCAATCAAAATTTTAATTTGGATAAGGATTACTAGTTGAAATTGTCAAATTCTGCTATTCTGGTCCCCGGTGCTTCTGCTCCCGCTGCAATTAATACAATAAAATCTCTGAAAATGGTAAAATATCCAGTAAGGATAGTTAGTACTGATACAAATGCTGTTTCAGCCGGATTCTATATGTCTGATGCACATGAATTGTTACCAGAAATAGAAAGCAAATCCTTCTTGCCTAGCCTTTTTGAAATAATAACAAAGCATAAGATTAGTGTTCTAATGCCGTCCTCAGGATATGACATTTATCACTATAGTAAGAATAAGAAAAAATTATTGAAGTTGGGCGCATTACCTGTTGTGAGTGACGAGAAAACTATGGAAATTTGCCGAGATAAGATGGAGACGTATTACTATCTTTCAAAAAAATTTGATTTACCTCTCACTATGTCGAATTCAAATAAAATAACAGGATTTCCATTAATTGCAAAACCCCGATATGGAAAAGGAAGCAAGGGTATCTTCAAAATAGAAAGTCCTCTGGATTTGAAGTATGTTCAATCAAAACAAACTGAAATGATTTTCCAAGAATATTTGCCCGGCACTGAGTACACTATAGATGTTCTGTCAGACTTGGATGGTGAACCCATAATTGCCGTTCCTAGAATTAGAGTTCAGACAAAAGCTGGAATCTCTACTGTTGGAAAAATCATTCTAGATGAAAAAATTTCTGAAACCTGCAAATCAATTGCGAAATATCTAAAAATTAAAGGGCCGTGTTGCATTCAGATGAAGGAATCTAATGAAGGCGCCCTTAAATTAGTTGAAGTAAATCCAAGGTTGGGTGGTGGCACTATTTTTACCGCCTTGGCTGGTGCGAATTTTCCAGCAATGATCTTGGATATGGCAATGGGTAAGCGAATTAAAATACCAAGGGTATCTGAAATCACTGTTGTGAGATATTTTGAAGAGATAGTAGTGGAAAATCAAAAGGTAAAGTAATACTACTTGAATTTAGCATAACACCAATGTTTTGTGATAAGTTTTTGTCACAACTAATATCCTTTACTTGAAATGCTTCGCCAATCTTACACGGCCAATACCCGGTAAATTTCATCATTATTACTGAAAACCCTACTATCATAATAAAGGTAACAAGTACTGCAACTACATATGCCAAAGATGAAATCACTTGTTAGGCGCAAGGATTAGCCTTTCGAAAAAGAAAATCATGCTTTAATTATCTCCAACTCCTGTTTCTGATGGTTATTGCAGAATATATTAGAAACCAAGTATACACAAAAGTAGTAATAAACGTAAACGGTGGTCTATACAACCATAACCCATCATCTGGGTTTCTTAATCTGTACTCTACCGCATAAATCATCCCTGTAAACATTACACCTGCGATCCAAAATAGCACCGACGTAAAATCCCCTTTAATAGGCAAAATTGCTATAGTGTAGAACAAGATATACGGTCTGATAAGCTTCATGGCAGTTTGAATATAATATAAAAGTGCAACGAAAGAAGGTCTTTTCCAATAAATTCCACCAGTTGCAAAAAGACTTCGAATAAAGCTCTTCTTCCACCTTATTTGTTGTCTTGCTAGCGATTCGAAGGTTTTTGGAACGCCTACGTTTACTTTAATGCTGTTAGAATATTCTACATTCCATTTTATGGGGCGATCTGAATATTCAACATCGGGATCCAATGATTTTTTCATCGTTTCAATATCATCCTCTCCGGTTTGCAGGATAGGCATATGTTCAAGTTGTTTTTTATTTCTCAGAGAATCAAGAGTAGTTCGAGTGCCCAAGATATGCGCAGTCATTCTTCTGTCGGTACAGAATTTAAAATCTATTCCCAAAAATCTGTCGTTCGCCCAGTCGTGAATAAAGTCTTGAATAGCAACTCTTCTATAAAAGCTGAGTGAACCAGAACAACACGTTACTGACTTAAAGGAACTCTCTGCAGCCTTAATTGATCTACAAGATATATCTATGTATACTTGTTGAAACTTCTCAATCGTGTTGCCACGTTGCGCATCCCTGACCCTACCATGACAGGTTAATGCACCTAACTTCCTATCATTGTGAAATATTTTTGCAGCTTTCTCGACAGCATCAGATGACATATCACAGTCACTGTCCATGAATGCATATATTTCGCCGCGAGCAATCTCACTAGCCGCTTCAACTGCCTTTTTCTTTCCTACACTCTTAGAAAGATGTAAAATTCGAAAACTACCAGTTCTATTTTCTTTACGCATTTCATCGAGGACCTCTCCAGTTTTATCAGTACTGCCGTCGTTTACAATAATAATTTCCTTATTCATGTATGTTTGATTCAAGCAAGATTGAACGCAATTTCGAATGTTCTTTTCTTCATTTTTCGCTGGTACTACTATACTTATCAAGGGACCATTTGAAACGTCTACATTTTTCGCGCTCAAATATGGATCTTTATATTTGAAATATGAAAGTGCGAGTATACATAAGAGGACAAAACTAGTTAGAAGACTGTAAATACCTACAAACGGGTCTACCAGAGATATTGTAAAATAGACCTTTGCTGCTAGAACACACCCAACAGCTATAACCATCAGTACCCTTGCAATCCATTTGCTTTTTTCAACCTCTGAATACCGAGAAGTTTGCTCTTGAAAGGTCATACATAGACACCATTCCTAGCAACTCTTAGTTTGGATGACAATGGCATTAATATTACTTCACTTGATATAGTGTTTATTTTTCTTATTAATTTTGTTATTTCAATAAACATTGTAATTCTGACAAAAAGGCTTGACTTAGATGTGAGGTGCAATTTCCCTAACACTAAATTTCTTTATGTCCACGTCTGTAGCACCATCCCACCTAAAGGAAGCGATTGGTCCGCCCCATGTAATTATTTGATCAGGTTTTCCTCCGCACTCAGTTCCTGTATTTCCCCAGCCGCCCTTGTCTATTTTTTCTGCAGCTTTTATCCACTCATCATTATTCTTCTTATCCACCCACAGCTCTAGTTTCACCGCTGTTTTGTCGTCCTGAACAACGTTATACATTATCACCTTAAGTCCTACCCATTTTCCCTTTATAGGTCCAATATTTTTTCCAAATTCTCCAAAGACATAACCACCTGAATGCCATTGTTCCTTTGAGAATCTGGTCGAACCGTCAAAGAATAGATCACCTTTGTAAGCCACACCCTCGCAGCCTGGTGGCGAGCCGTAACCTGTGTGTCTTGCTCCTCTCGCATACCACACAAAATTGTCATTATCACCGCTGTTAAGCTTGACATATCCAGTGATTTCCACATCCTTCCAATCGTTTGGTGATTGCATATAACCAGCTAGGGCAATTTTGTCATGATTTAGGGTCTTTATTTCTTCAGGGTTAAATCCAGAGGATGTAAAGACGCCCATCCTTACCTTGGTTGATTTAATTTTGAATGAACCATCAGAATTCTTTGTCATTGTAGTTTGCGGCGAGAATCTAGAATCACTGCTGGGATTAGAATTCAGATACCATTGTTCACCATCTTTTTTATTTGGATAAATTTTGGTTACGCCAAATTTGTCAGGGCTTTTTTTTTCATCGTCTGATTTGACGACGGTATCTTCCATATCAATGCTTTCACTTGATTGGATGACATCCTGTGCGAGATTACCTACATCACAGTTTTCATCAATCTGTCCATTTCCATCATTATCCTGACCATCTCCACAGATTTCCAATTCAGGATCACCTGATGGAGAATCATCTCCTGATGGAGAATCATCTCCTTCTGGAGGATTACTTACAGTGCAATATTCATCAATCTGTCCATTTCCATCATTATCCTGACCATCTCCACATATCTCGGGTTTTGCAACTCTTTCCTGAATCAAACTGTTTATCAATTCATTAATTAAGTCATTAGTATTGGAATTCAACTCTCTTGTCTCAGTACTTGGAAAATAATCATACAAGATTTGATCAGCACCAGATGATCTGGAAAAAGGATTGTTTTTCGCTGCAATTTCTGAAACGTAGGTCGATGGAATTGCTTCCGAGTTTTGCAGAAGCTGCGGAATGGAAAGGTTAACTGAGAATAATACTGCAAGAATGAACGAAACAAGTACTAACCTATTGCTAAACTCTATCTTCATTTAAAGAGTGTCACCGCTAGTATATCATAAGTTATCATAAAAACTAGGAATGCAATGAACGGCCTAGAGAATTTATAAGACTTTATTTTATGACTATTGAATAGCCTTGTTACAAGATACACGTCTGATACTTGAAAACAAGATATTAATACAAAACCATAATTTCTACCTAAATTAGGTTCAAAAAGTATTAAACATAAGACTCTTTTTTAGTATTGGATCATAACTATCTTTCTTAATAATAATCAATTTTTCTATAACAATTATCCTGAAATTTGCAATTATATCTGCTAGAACTATAACTTTAATATAGTGCTCAAGTTTGATATATCTATTTAAATTCAGTTGTATTACTACAATATTCATGACATAATTAAAGTTGAGTCAGACGTTATTCTTTACGAATTAGAGTATTTTACCTCAAAAGAATTCAATAATTCGGATTTAGTGGTAAGAACCGTTGATTCACTTCAAGGCGGATTGAGATTTACTAGGAAAATAATAGAACACAGGTCTAACAATTCACACAAGATACTATACACAGAACACTTTGGTTCGGCAGGTGCTCAGTTCAGTATTGATTTTGGTGACAAAATTGAAGTGACTATTAACAAGTTGATATCCAAATCCAAACATGTGCTTTATGTTAATCTTGTAGAGCCATTGCTTAGATTTCTTTTCGTTTCTAGGGGATACATACTATTGCATTCTGCATGTCTTGACAAAAATAATTCGGGATTCTTGATGTCTGCTCCCCCAGATACAGGAAAAACTACAACAGTTTTGAAGTGCGTGAAAAACGGATATTCATTTCTCTCTGATGACATGACGATAATTCGAATGCCAAATCAAGCCTTATGTTTTCCTAAACCAATGACTATTAGTTCCCATACCTTTAAGACAGCTGTTAGTGTTTCCAATGCCAGTAATAAGGAGAGTAGTATGAGAGTTCGAAGTCTTGTTCATTCTAAAACAGGTCGTGCTTTCATGCACAAATTGGCAAGGCTAAATGTGCCTATCTTTACAATAAATACAGTAGGACAATCCATTGTAAGACCTCCAAAATATGGAATCAATTCAATTTTGAAAGATGCAAACATAAAAAACAATACCAAAGTAGATAACCTCTACTTTCTTAAAAGAGAGGGTAATGAATTTACTAAACTGGATACCAGCGTAGCCCTAGATCTTGCCATTGAAAATAGTGATGATGCATTTATCTTTCCACCATATTCAGAACTACTAAAATATATTGCAATTAATGGAAAGACTGCACTTGAATTATTGGAAGAAGAGAAAAAATTACTACGTTCATTTCTATCTGGGATTAGTTGCCATATGGTTAAGAGCGAATCAAGAGGATGGTTTAATATGATTACAAAATTTACTGAAAATAAGGTATAGTGAGAAAAGCTTATTGAATTTATTCTCCAATGAATCAATTTTTGCATTTAAAAAAATCATGTTGTGGAGATGAAATAAGATATTCAAATCCGTTCGTCACCATGAAGGATTAATCTACATCACTATTGGTAATTTCGTTGGAGCAACCCTTACTGGAATATTTTGGTTATTGTTGGCCATGTTCCAGAATGTTCATGAATATGGACAAATAAATTACGTCATTGCTATTGGCGCTTTGTCTGCGAGCCTCTCATTGTTGGGTCTCAATACAGCAGTAACAACGTTAGTACCTCAAGGCCATAAAAATATAGATGTACAGGCAAATCAAGTTATTCTAATCTCCGCAATAGTTTGTGCTATAATTGCCTCACTTTTTAACTGGTTATTGGGATTGTTTGTATTAGGGATGGCATTTTGGATGATGTCGTCGTATGAACTTTTAAGCAAAAAATTGTATTCTAAATATGCAATTAACATAATCGGTTCAAGGGGTTCACAGCTAGTCTTATCAATAGTACTCTATAACTTTCTTGGACTTCAAGGAATTATTATTGGATTTATTATTTCTTTCTTTGCATTTAGTATTACTTACTTCAAGACTATTCCGAAATTTAGTAAAAGCTTTGATATGATAAGAAAAGAGTTTAGAACTTCATTACACCTATACTCATATAATCTCTCAAATGCATTACTATTGTATCTTGATAAACTAATTATTGCTCCGATTTATGGATATACAATTCTTGGTTACTATCAACTGGGATTTCAGTTCTTGATGTTTTTCAGCATGATTTCCGTGAGCTTTTATCAGTACTTGATACCTGAGGAATCAAGTGGAAGCAAAAGAAATAGACTTAGAATATATGGCATAGCGCTTTCTGTAATAATAACGGTATTAGTATTTGTTCTTGCACCTGTAATTCTACAAGTCTTCTTTCCAAACTATGTTAATTCGCTAAATTCCATAAGAATTCTGAGTCTCGGGATCGTTCCAATGATGATTACTGGCACACTTAATTCAAAATTCTTGGCAATGAAATTAACCCGCTACGTATTATTTTCTTCTATAACTTACCAGGTAACACAAATTATACTTATTATCATTCTTGGACGACACTATGGAATAGAAGGAATATCAATGTCGGTGGTAATAGCAATGCTGTTCCAGATTACTTTTCTAGGAATTGCGCATCTGAAATTAGCGAAATCAAAAGAACGTAAAGTTTGATATTTGAAACCAGGACATTAATTTCAATTAAAAATGCTTTTTTGAAATTGATTTGGTGTAGTAAATTGAGTCAAGGAGTTTCAATTCTATGCTGGACATTCTTACATTTCAAGTTATTGTCGTTGTTAGTTTTATCATCACAGTCATTTATTTGTCTTGAATCTACATCAAGGTCAATCGGGTTATTATTTCCACTTAGGGTTAAACTATTAACGTGAGTCTTTAATTCATTTTCGCATTCTACATTATTGTCGCCATTTAATTTATCATCACAGTCGTTGGCTTGCTTGGTATTAATGTCATAATGTATGTTGTTATTGTTACCAGATACTGAAATCGCACCAAGAAAATTTTCACTACTATTAGAACAAAAAGCGTTATTGTCACCACTACCACTATCGTCACATTTTTGTACCTGATTCACATTAATATTGGGTGTTAGCTCGTTATTCTCTCCAATAATATCGATACTATCAAAGGTTGTAATATCTTCGTCTGCACAAATTGCGTCATTAGTACCGGTATTATACTCGTCACAGTCATTCTTATATTTGGAATCTGCGTTGATTCTTACATCATTATTGCTAGAATCTGCAAGTACATTCTCGTTACCATTGATTAAACTACTAAAGGATACAGCCAAAGCAATTAATGCTAAAGGAATTATAAGAGTTCTCGAAATCATGATCCATAGACTGTTTTAATCTATATTATAAATAAAATTTGGTAGATAATATTGTAATAATATTGCGCAATTGTTTTGTGGAAATACATTCGATGATTTTTACCTATAGTATAATCCGAATCTAGAGATATAGTAATGATATTGAAGAATCATGTATATTATCGTGTAATAGAGATCAAAGACCATCCCAATTTACTTTTACTTTTTCTCTTCTTCTTGGTCTTTGTCCAAAGTCCAGGGAAACCAATGTCCGATTACTTTTGTCCAGTCTATCTTGAGAGCAAAATAAATTATAACTCCCAAAACAGCTATGCTTACAATAGTTACTACTAGAAGGTAATCTAAATTCGTTGAATTAGTCATCAGATTATTGACAAATGGCTTTCCAAAGTAAATAGCTCCCAAAACGAAAATCTCATTAAATGCAAATTTTCCTAGAAATGTGGCTATCGCAAATTTCCATGGATTATATTTTGCTAGTCCTAAAGGTATGTACACTATGTCATCAGGAATAGGGCTAATGGCCGCAATAAATGCGCCTATTGCACCATACCTTCCAAGTAATCTCTGTAGTGGTAACATTTTGCCCTTAATTTTAGAACTGAGCATATTTCTACCATAATAACTGGCATAAAAAATGACTAATTTTGCAATTACGGCACCTATTGCACTTGAAAGTGAAATTAGTGTGGGATCTAAATTATCATTGAATGCTGCTGTAATTAACACTGGAAAATACGGAATAGGAACAAAGACAATTATGCTTCCTAGAAAACTGATTAATAATATCCCTAGATATCCAAAATCGTCATAGAATGAAAATAGGGTATCAATACTCAATTCTTCTCAGAACTTGGATCTCTTTCTTAATATGCCCTACCAAAGTACACTTCGATAGCCTCTTGTTTTCCACATCCGATGCACGATGAAATATTATTCTTAGGACTAAATGGTACTATTCGTATATCTGCTGTTGTCTTTTCTTTTACAAGATCCTCGCATTCTCTGCTTCCACACCAGCTACACGCCACAAAACCAGCAGCTGTGTCAAGTACCGAGAGCAGTTCTTCCAAAGTTGCGGCAGATCGAGTGTTTTTCTGAAGGTGACGTTTTGCCTCGTCAAACATATTTGATTGTATTTTCTCTAAGGTAGACAAGGCTTGGTCAACAAGTTCTTCTTCTTTGACATAAAATCTTTCCTTAGTATCTCTCCTTATCAATTCAACTTGATTGTCTTTGATGTCTCTAGGTCCTATATTTACCCTCAAAGGCACTCCTTTCATTTCCCAATCATTAAATTTCCAGCCAGATGTATATTCGTCCCTATCGTCTGTCTGAACACGAATTTTAGAATCATTTAACTTTTGTTCTAATTCATATGCCTTTTCTTTTACAACGCTCTTACTATCGTCCTTATAAATAGGAACAATGATTACTTGTGTAGGAGATATCTTTGGCGGAAGTACAAGTCCCTTGTCATCTCCATGCACCATTATTAAGGCCCCAATTACCCTCCAAGAAATTCCCCATGAGGTTTGCCATACATATTGTTCCGCAGTATCCTTGTCCAGAAATTTAATTTCAAACGGTATAGAAAAATTTTGTCCCAGATTATGTGAAGTGGCCATCTGTAATGCTTTTCCATCTGCCATTATTGATTCTAGACAAGTAGTGTACTTTGCACCGACAAATTTCTCTTTATCAGTCTTAAATCCAGATAGCGTCGGTATCGCAAGATACTCCTCTATCAAATTCTTGTAAATATCAAGAATCATCCTAACCTCTTCGTCAGCCTCCTTTTCATCTTTATGGGCAGTGTGTCCCTCTTGCCAAAGAAATTCTGAATTTCTAATAAGAGGCTTGGTAGATTTTATTTCAGCTCTCAAAGCACTATTCCAAAAGTTCATTTTTAATGGTAAATCTCTATAGCTTGATATCCACTTTGAGAACATAGAATAGGCAATTGTCTCTGAAGTTGGTCTAACTGCCAATTTTTCACCCAGTTCACTATCTCCTGATTTTGTTACCCAAAAAACTTCAGGCATAAATCCGTCAAAATGATTCTTTTCTTTAGTAAGGAGGCTTTCTGGTATCAAGACTGGAAGAAAACCGTTCTTATGACCAGTTTTCTTCAACTCACTATCTATTAACTCTCTAATGATTTCCCATATTGCGTAGCCATATGGACGAAGTATGATGAAACCTTTACTTGGTGAATAATCTGCTATACTTGATTTGAGTATGCATTGAGTATACCAATCACTAAAATCATCCGATTTCTTTACAGTTATTCCTATTTCTTTTGTCAAGTCTAATTACTACAAGATTTTTCGTAAAGTTATCCTAATGGTTCTCCCTTACAATAGACTTTACCCATAATTCTACTATGAAAATTACTGCATACATAGCATTGTATGAATCCTAATTCCTTTTTAAAAACTGGGCAATCAACCGCTTCAAGCTTCATTCGTTTTAACATTTTAGGACTCACGCCTTTCAGCTTTAATTTACCTTTTTCATCCATCATTCCAATGGATTGTAACTCTTTTTTTGCCCTCTCATCCAATTTGATAGTTTTCTCCACTGCTTTTATTGGGACAATGAATTTTGTATCTGGATTTTCCGAACTCATGAATAATAATGGTATTTTGTCGGTGTATATGATGCTTGCTATCAGATTAAAGAATCTTTATACTCATTGGGACTCGTTAAGACAACGAATGTGTAATTCATTTTAGAACGAATCATACTTTGAAATGATTATTTATATGATATCTGTGAAATAATATGTGGATGATTATTACAGAGCACTTGAATTAAGCAAGGACGCTTCTATGGATGAAATAAGGAAATCATTTAGGACGCTTGCATTGAAATATCATCCAGATAAGAATAAGGATGAAGACTCGAAGGAAAAATTCATGAAAATTGTTGAAGCATATGAAGTGTTGTCCGACGTAAGTAGAAAGAAAAACTATGATGAGTTAATTACCATAAAAAAGAATAAGCCGAAATACGATTTTACATGGACACCTTCAGCAGATTTCGAAAAAGTTTACAGTTACTCAAGAATAAAAAATACATACGTAGGAGGAGGGATATGGGACATTGGTGAAAAGGCATCTAAAGCAATGTGGAAGGCAACAATCATACTTCTTGCATCACTTGCGTCAATGGCTTTGATAATAGTGTTCCTTCCGTAGATACGTATATTCTA
>DATFBL010000031.1:0-10521 GCA_035253865.1 Nitrososphaeraceae archaeon
ATGTTGAAAAGTATGGAATTTCAATTAAATCATAACATCCAACTATGAAGAAACATTAATTCATAAGCGCGGGGAGTGGGATTCGAACCCACGAGTTCTTTCGAACATGGGATTAGCAATCCCACGCCCTACCAGGCTAGGCGACCCCCGCCTAAGTGATGATTAAGATTTTTTGCTATTATATTAATTATGTAGATGGGTTTTGTTCGAATAAGGGACAAATTTAAATAAATATAAGATTTTTCCATCAATCCTAAAGAAGAGATGATAAAAACAGTTAATCAACAAATCATTATGTCACAAGGGATACTGGATTTAATGAGTAAATTTAGAAATATGATCAACGATTGTATTAGGATTGGTTTACAAAATAATGTTACTTCACTAAAGACACTGTCAACAATGTCTTATCGTTATTTGGATAGATATGATATTGTAAGTTATTACTACAAGCTTCATGCTATTTCAAGAGCATCTGGAATATTACAAAATAGAAAAAAATCAATTAAAATAGGATTCAAGACCAAAACTCCTATTTGAGAAATGATTAACACATACAATATGGAAAGCACGATGACTGAAGAACAATATAGAGAGTATAGAAAAAGAAGAAATGAGTCAGCAAGAAAATATGTGTTGAATAATCTAGTAAAGGTTAAAAAACGTAATAGTAGGTGGCAAAAAAAATAATCCTGAAAAAGTGAAAATATATTCCAAACGAAGAGATATTAAATTGAAATATTAGTATTGTCATTATATTGTAAAGGTGAACCTCATTGTATTTGTTGTGGAGAAAAAACGTTAGAATTCTTGTCTATTGACCATATCGATGGTGGGGGTAGAAGACATCGAGATGAATTGAAAAAAATGATTGGTTACAAAGGTAATTCTGCATTATATAGGTGGTTAAGGGATAACAAATTCCCAGAAGGATTTCAAGTATTATGTATGAATTGTAACTAGGTTAAAGGCTATTTCAAGTATTGTCCACATAAAGATTTAGAAAAACATAATGAATATATAAATTTGTTAAGAGAGAAACCCATGACAGAGATGTTTTAGCTGCGATTAATATCGCAAAAAAGGGCGATGATGTGTTCCATCGTTCAAAATGTCTTTCAGGTGAAGCAATGGTAGTGGAATCCTGTTTGTTTCCAAAGGTAATCCACCAGGTCGATGAAAAAGTTCGAAGCACATGTATCTTAATCGAACAGAACCGGTAGATGAGTCCATATATTCAACAGATTCAAATTTTTCATTCTTCTGCTAAAAAGATTATAAAATAGTCATCGTGTGTTATTATATTATCTTTGAATCTGCGGGAATCCAATGAAATTTTCAGGCGTGCTATAATAAAAACATATTTTGAGCTAGAATTGTTAAAGATAGATTACCACAAATCTAATGTTAGACACCCCCTCATAAAAGATGAAGGATTTACTGTAGAAGATAAACTACATCTATATTTTGATATTATAACAGGTAATGATTACCCCGACGGAGATGAGTGGTTTGGCGTTGAATACCTTTTTCCTTATAATATCAAATTACCAGACAATTTAATCGGTCCTGATTATTTTACAACCATTTATGTTGCAGATGCAAAACATTTTTGGAGACATAAAGAGCTCGTCCGATTTAAATATGCAAAAACAAAAAAGCTGGTAGAATCTTTGGACTTTATCAACAAGAAATATAGAGAATTAAGTAAAAGCCTACACGATTCTTCACTTGTTGATCAAGTTACAAAATAATTTATTGAGAGGTTAATAAATTACAAGGATTATTGTTTTGATATGCGAATCCTTACTATTCCATTGAGATATCGGATTTGATCAATTTTTACAATATCATTTTGTATATCGGGTAATCTGATGTTTATATCATACTTTCTTTGACCAGTAGTGTATACCCTTACACTCTGATTATTCGGATCATAACTAGCTTGTATTTCTGACTGACTTGATAGCCCTGGCATTTCAGCAATGATTTCATAGAAATTAGATCCTTTAATGACCTCGGGTTGTGTATGAATAGTCATGTCAGGCATATTAGTGACATTTTGACGATCCTTTTTTTGATATCGGATTTGTGGTGTCGGCATACTATAACCCTTTATTGCGTTTTTTAATACATACCCCGTTAACAATCCTGCAAGAAAACCACCAATGTGGGCAACATAGGCCACTCCGCCCAGTGGATTTATCAGACTCAGAATAACTTGCATTACAAACCAGAAAGGGATGTATGCTATAGCTGGGATTCTCACTGTAGTAATGAAAAATGCAGCTATTACGGTAAAGATTTTGGCTCGTGGAAACAGTACCAAATATGCGCCCAAAACTCCTGAAACCGCTCCTGATGCACCAATTGCAGGAATATCTCCCGCTCCTGTGGACATTGCATAGAAACTATGTGCTAGTGCAGCAGCTAGACCCCATCCAATGTATATGAGAACATATTTTATGCGTCCAAATTTATCTTCAATATTGTCTCCAAATACAAACAGAAATAGCATATTGCCAATAAGATGTGCTATACCCCCATGAAGAAACATAGATGAGACCGCTGAAAGTATATCTCCTCCAAGTATTTTGTATGGAATAGCACCATAATTTTCCAACAATGAAGTAGTTGAAGCTCTGTCGGAAAAATTTCCTGTAACAATTACTTCTGCTAGAAAAACTATTGCATTGATGGCTATTAGCAAATAAGTTACATAGGGTCGGCCATGTAGTCTCTGATTGTCATCATGAAGTGGAAACATGTTTTATCCTATCAGTGTTGATTTCACGTTCCAAAAGGGTTGAACCTTGGCATGTCGCCGCCTTTTTCGCTGTGGGCTTTCTTAGTGTGTCTTTTCAAACGTTCTTTGTCTTCAAATTTCATGTCACAATATTTGCAAGTTAGGGACTTGGGTTCGTCGTTAGATTTGTCACGATTGAACCATTTCATAAATAATTTACATGATTAGCCGCTTCATTAAAGTTGTGCTAATATCAAAAATACTCAACGTCGGTGCCGGATGTGCCTACTTTCTAGAATTTAATGTCTCATTAACTTACGATTTTAGCCTCGAAAAAGTAGGATAGGTTTTTAACACCCTTTAAAAAATTTAGATTTACAGATTTAATGTCAGAAGTTGAAGAAGTAATACAGTACAAATGGGGTGTAGCCCACATATTTAGTAGTTATAATAACACTCTAGTCCATATCACAGATATTAGTGGAGCAGAAACAATTGCTTTTAGTTCTGGTGGAAGACACGTAACTGCTGACAGATACGAATCCTCTCCATATGCTGCGATGAAATCTGCTGTTGCAGCAGCTGATATTGCAAAGACCAAAGGTATCAATGCACTCCATATCAGAGTAAGGGCAGTTGGCGGCGTTGGACCACGTATTCCTGGACCTGGCGCTCAGGCCGCAATAAGAGCTCTTGCTAGAGCCGGTTTTAGGATAGGTAGAATTGATGATGTTACTCCAATACCTCACGATACAACTAGGAAACCCGGCGGACGTAGGGGACGAAGAGTATAATCAATTAGATAATCTTTCTTTCGACTCTTATCCATCCTAATGAAATATTATTTTTGAAAGTGCATGAACCCCTGATTCCTAACTATCTTTCGAATTCCATTTGATTCATAGATTACTTTTCCGTTACCTCTAACTACTTGTCCGATAGTATACACTTTGATTCTGTGTTTTCTGGCATCTTTCATAAATTTCTCAAAATGTTGTTTTGGGACTGTTGCGATTATTTCATATTCTTCTCCACCAAAAAAAACCAGATCATCGGTCTTGATAGAATTCTGTGTAGCAAATTGAGTCAAGTTTTGTGGTCTTGGAATCTTATCAATGACAAAATCGACTTTGTTTTTTTGGACAAGATCATAAAGCGATGAGGAAAGTCCGTCGCTAGAATCTATCGAGGATGAAAAATATTTTGCGAGTTTAAATCCAAATTCAACCTGAGGTTTTGGAACTGTTACCGATGATATTGATTTAGTTCTAAATTTTTTTTCGGCTTTTAATTGTGATAGGATGATTTTCAAGCCAGAAGAGGTATATCCAAATTTTCCAGATGTAACTAGCAAATCACCAATTTTTGCACCCTTTCGCCGAGGAATCTTGTTATCCGGTAAAGTTGTAATACCCATCATATTACAATCTATAGTCAACTCTTTTGATTCGTTGGTATCACCTCCCAAAATGTGTACGTTATATTCCTTTGATGCTCGCGTAAATCCAACCGCTAGAGAGGTTATATTTTTTCTCGAATAGCTTCTTGGTATTCCAATAGAAATAAGGCATGCAAACGGTCTTATGCCTTTAGCAGCAAAATCACTTATACATGCCAATATAGCCTTCCTTGCTACTTGCCAGGGTTTCATAATTTTTAGAACATCTGTACTTTCAACTAACATGTCGCTCTTTAATACAATTTTCAAAGTAGATGTTTTATTTATTTTCTTCAGCAAATCATTTCTTACCGGCAAAATTACTACATCATCATTCTTTACCTTATCTAGTAAAGGGTCATCAATATAGGAAGTAAAGAGATCTATAATTTCTCTTTCATTTAATCTCTTCATAAATAGATTGAACCCTTTCCTTGGCATCGTTAAAAATGGATAGGACTTTATCTGGAGTTGATTCAACTGAAATTCTTACTGCGTGTTCTGTATTGGAGGATCTAATAAGGACCCAAGATTTGTCATCGATTAATATTTTAGTGCCATCCATTTTTACTATCTGATAAGATTTTTCCTTAAATTTTTCTTCAAATTTTTCAATGACTGTTTCTTGAAAATTTGATTCTATGGGTATTTTTGATCTAATAGTTGAGTAATTTGAAGCAATTTCTATGCATTCATCATAGAGGTCTTCATTTAATGATGAAATGATTGCACTGGCCAGGATACCGTCTCTGCACATATTAAATTTCGGCATAATAAAGCCAGCACTGCTTCCTTCACCACCGGCATCTGCATTTACTTTTATCAATTGTCTCACAACATTTGCCTCTCCAACTTTTGAATGGCTCAATGTTCCTCCATGATTGGCTAATATATGCGCAATGGCATTACTTGTGTCTATGCTGACCACAAATTTTTTTGCACCATGATGTAATGTACTTGCAATACACAATAGCAGTGTAAGATCTGATGAAAGTTTGTTCCCTTTTTTATCAACAACTACCAGCCTGTCTGCATCCATGTCAAATGCAAACCCTAAATCTAGTTTTTTGGATAAAACAAGTTTCCTCAATTCAAAAAGATCATCTGTTGTTGGATCAGGAGATCTCGATGGTATGCCGGGAATGTCATTTACTGTAGAGAATTTCTGATTCAAGGAATTGTAAAGTTGTGGAATAAATGAAGATATAGCTCCACCGCCGGGATCAATTCCAATTGTGATTTTATTTTTTCTATCATCACTCATATATCCATTGTTTCTCATTAATTCAAGCATATCAAATATGTATTTTGAATGGATATGAAATGACTTTCCAAATTCTGTACTAGAAAAAGTATCTTGTTGTTGTTGTTGAATTGATTCAAGTTCGTCTTCAAATATTCCTCTTCCATTGATTACAAATTTTAGGCCGTTCCATTCCAAAGGATTATGGGAAGCTGTTACTATCATAGCGTTACTATATCTAGTTGATTCGCGAAATGCAAAGGGTGTTGGAGCGATGCCTAAATCAATCACATCTATTCCTTGTTCCATGATAGCTGCCGATGTTGTGCGATGAATTATATCACTAGAAGGTCTGGTATCTCTTGCAATCAAACATATTTTGTCAGTTACAGCTGAATTACTAATAATATAACTACCGAACAATTTGGAAAAATTAATTATTGTATGTAAATCAAGGTCTTGACCAAAAATACCTCTTATGCCAGAGATTGAAATTTTCACTTTAGAAAAACTTGAATTTTCAACTATTTAATGTTGTTTCATGTCAAAGTCGGGATAAATGCATAGTTACTTGCAGTGAATATGTCATTGAATTAGAAAATAGTTAAATTGGTTATGTGGTTGCAATTGTATCCATGATGCAGGCCTCTATAGCTCAGTTGGTAGAGCGAAGGTTTCGTAAACCTTAGGTCGTGGGTTCGAGTCCCACTAGAGGCTCACTTCATATCAATATTTTTAAAACTTTGGTACAATATTCTTTAGTAGATGTAATTTGAGGATAGTAGTTGATAAGAGAGAAAGAAACAGTGGCATTCCAGAATTGCTCAAACAGTCAGGAGTATTTGTAGATTTTGCAACATTGAAGGTTGGTGATTATATTGTTTTTAATAATGTGGTTATTGAAAGAAAAACTGTATCCGATCTATTAAGTTCCTTTTATGATGGAAGATTATTCATTCAATGCTCGCAACTCGTAAAACATTTTTCATCACCCTTATTGATAGTTGAAGGAAACATATTGGAGGATCTGAAAACTGAATCAGGAAGATCATTTCGAAGCTACGACCAAAAAATTCAGCTAGTTTATGATTCACTAATTACAGTGGTTTTGGATTTTAAGATACCTCTAGTTCATACACCAAACATAGAACATACGACAAACTTTCTGATTGCAATTGCAAATAAATTATCTAGAAAATATTCATATGGACCGCTTTTACGAAAAATTAGAAAACAAACCTCCGAACAAATCCAGCAACTTTCTGTTCTTTCTTCGTTGCCTGGAGTCGGCGGTATGCTTGCTGTAAAAATGTTAAAGCAATTTAATACTCCAAAAAGAGCATTAAATGCATCAGCTGCTGAATTAGCTAAAATTCCAGGATTTGGTACAGCACGTGCCCAAAGAATACGAAAAATATTAGATAATGCATATGAAAATGTTGATGAGGAATCTCAGAAAACATTACTAGAGCATCTCAAGTAGTTCATAGATTACCCGTTCTCCTTAATTCACTTAGTATCCTCATTAGGGTATCGTAGTCAATGTTCAAGTTATTCAAAATGGTTGAATGATCTATTTTTTTATTTTTATTTTTTTGAATAAACCTTTTAACTTGTGCCTTGATTTTCTGATACTTTCTATCTTGTGTGTTTATCAATTTGTAATTATTGGAAGTCTTGTTTGAACCAATAGCTTTAGAAAATTATCTAATATACATTTATTCAACGATTAGGTTTTCGGCTAATTGACTTACAAAGTAAAAATGATACTAGTAAACTGCCTGTACTGCGTCCTTTACTTCCTTGGACAACTCTCTATATCCATCTTTGTCTATAATGATAGCATTTATGTTATCACCAGTTCCAGAATTTCTCCTTATAGCAGCTGCAATTGCCTGAATTGCAATCTTGTATGCATCATTTACACTGAGATCTTTTTTAAATTCTGATTCTAGGTAACCATAAGCTACTGGTGAACCGCTACCAGTTGAAATAAACTTTTCACTCGTTATAGATCCAAATAAATCAATATTGTATATTTGTGATCCCTCGCCATTCTTGTCAAATCCTGCCATAATGAGCTGCACGTAATAAGGATAGTATCTTTGATTGAATAGAACATTGGAACAAAGTCTTGCGGCTGATTTTACAGGAATTAATCTATCTCTGTTTGACAATCTATACAAATTTGCGTTGTAGCGTAAGAGATCAACCAAATTTTGAGCATCGGCAACACCTCCGGCGATTGTCATGCCCAAATGCTCATCTATCTTTTGAATCTTCATAACATTTCTATCCACAATAAAGTAACCAGCGCTGGCTCTTGTATCTGCAGCCAAAACAACTCCATCTTTACATGTTAATGCACAAGTAGTGGTCCCCTTCTTTATATGGTTCATAACGTACTCTTCGTAGTTCTTATCGAAGTTCTTATTGTCATGCGGAAACATTGAAATTGATTTCTATGAATACTAAATTTAAGCATTGTCACCAATTGCAATAGCTTTCCAAGCAGGGCCTACCTCCATAGTAATATGATTATATGCCGATTTAGCTAACAATACATAATAATAATGCAAAAGACCCTCTTTGACAAGATCTGGGATAGTCATCTAGTTACAGAAAAAAGTCAGAATGAAAATGCTGATAATTCTGATGGCCCTTCCTTGATATATATTGACAGGCATTTGATACATGAAGTTACATCTCCCCAAGCATTTGCCAGTTTAAAGCAGAGTGGCAGGAAGGTTAGACGCCCTAATTTAACGATAGCAACCACGGATCATAATGTTTCGACTGAAAGTAGATCCTTACCGATTGTTGACGAGGTGTCGAAGACTCAACTTGAAACGTTAAGCGCAAACTGCAAGGAATTTGGGATAACTATCTATGACATGGCAAGCCCGGATCAGGGAATAGTCCATGTTATTGGGCCGGAGCTTGGATTCACATTGCCTGGCACCACTATAGTTTGCGGAGATAGTCATACATCCACACATGGTGCATTTGGTGCTCTTGCTTTTGGAATAGGAACAAGTGAAGTTGAACATGTTCTTGCTACCCAGTGTCTGTGGATGTATAAACCAAGATCATTTCTAATCAATATTGAAGGAAATCTAAGAAAAAGACACGCTATTACTTCGAAAGATATTATACTAAACATTATTCGTAAGATAGGAACCGACGGAGGAACTGGAATGGTTTTCGAATACCGTGGAAACGTGATTTCGGGATTATCAATGGAACAGCGAATGACCATATGCAATATGTCTATCGAGAGTGGAGCAAGAGCAGGTTTGATTGCCCCTGATGAGATTACCTTTGACTATCTGCGCGGAAGGAGATATGCACCTAATGAATCAGACCTTGATAAGCTAATAGAATTTTGGAAAGCTAATTTGAAAAGTGATGAAAATGTAAGATTTGATAGAGTCGAAACCATAAATGTTGACAATCTTGCGCCCCAGATTAGTTGGGGAACAAACCCATCTATGGTAGTAGACATAACCGATTCCATCCCTTCACCGGAACAATATGCGAAAAGTGATGAAAATAAGAGGAAGCTAGCTATACGAGCCTTAGAATACATGGATTTAGAAGCAGGTA
Source organism: Nitrososphaeraceae archaeon (assembly GCA_035253865.1). Taxonomy (GTDB): domain Archaea; phylum Thermoproteota; class Nitrososphaeria; order Nitrososphaerales; family Nitrososphaeraceae; genus TA-21. The sequence continues at coordinate 9,034 of DATFBL010000031.1, forward strand.
CACCAATGACTGATATTCACGTGGACAGAGTGTTCATAGGCTCATGTACAAATTCACGATTAGAAGATCTTAAGGAAGCATCACTTGTCATTAAGGGGAGGAAGGTATCGACAAATGTAAGGGCGATGGTAGTTCCGGGGTCTCAAAAGGTCAAATTACAAGCTGAGGAAATTGGCTTGGACAAGATATTCAAAGATGCAGGATTTGAATGGAGAGAATCAGGTTGCAGCATGTGTCTTGGAATGAATCCAGATATACTATTACCTGGGGAACGTTGTGCAAGTACATCTAATAGGAATTTTGAAGGCAGACAGGGATCTGGCGGGAGAACTCACCTAGTAAGTCCTGTAATGGCTGCTGCATGTGCCATAGAAGGTCATTTTGTTGATGTGAGGGATTGGTTCTAAACTAGTGATATTTAATGGACCCATTTCGAGATATTAAAAGCAGACTAATCCCGTTTGACATGACAAATGTGGATACAGATCAGATTATTCCAAAACAATTTCTCAAACTGATTCAAAAAACTGGATATGGTGGTTTTCTTTTTTATGATTGGCGTTATGATCATTCAGGAAATCCAAAGAAGGAATTTGTCCTTAACGAGCCAAAATATAATGGCAGACAGGTGTTATTGACAAGAGATAACTTCGGATGTGGAAGTTCCAGAGAGCATGCAGTATGGGCATTATACGACTATGGGATTAGAGTTGTAATTGCTTCTTCCTTCGCGGATATATTTTACAACAATTGCTTTAAGAAAGGATTACTTCCGATATACCTTAGCCAGGATATTATAGAATGCCTTTTTGATTTAGTAAAAAATGATGATCCATTTGCAGAAATTAGTCTAGCCAATCAAACAATTTCTATCTCTGACAAAACTTTTGGTTTTGAGATAGATTTGACCAGGAAGAAAATGCTTTTGGGAGGCATTGATGAAATTGGTTATACGTTGAGTTTTAATGATGAGATATTAAATTATGAAAAAGCTTCCAAAGTTGTGGATTACAACAAGTTTTTGCTTAAGAATTGAATTTCAAACAGGCAATTCATAATTTCAAAAAGCTTACAGTTGTTAGAGTAGCAGTAGATTATGTTAGCTATTATGGACGATCAAATATCTAAGATAATAATTAGATCAAAATATCAATTGCAAAAATAAAATTAAAAAATGGAAGTATGAAGATTTCTTAGCCTTCTTCCCAACCCTTGTCGAATACACCGTTCTTGTGTAAGGGAACTGGTTGTCCTGCTGTATATTCCATTGGTCTCATCCAGAATATAGCATGAGTTGGACAAACGCCTACACATGCACCATCTGAAATGCATCTTTCAGGATAGAACACAAAAGCTTTACCTCTCTTCCATCCCTCAACTGGTTTTACCCTCAATACATCTGGACCAAGAGCAGTACAAATTTCGACACATAGAGCACAGCCAATACATCTTTGTTCATCAACATCTGGAAGTATTGCAATAGGCAAT
>DATFBL010000032.1:0-4833 GCA_035253865.1 Nitrososphaeraceae archaeon
TCCCTCTACTACGACTTCTGCATGCAAATTAGGATCATAAATGTCCGGGTGTCCTGGTTCGTCGGTGAATTCCCTTTGACTGAATTCCTGTTCCTGCGCATATGCCTGAGATCCATAGTCTCGTGCGAGAATAGTCATAGCGCTTAATGTCAAAAGTATTATAATTAATGACAGCACTGATAACCTAAACAGATATCTTTTGACCAAGACTTTTGCTATAGCATCATAGACGGTATATAAAGCATATAGTAATTGTTCAGAGGTCGATTTCGAATCGCAAATAATCTTGAATTAAACATTGCTAATTCCCGGTTAAATTTCTACATCTTTCACTACATAATTGTATGCTCCAGAGATGGTTATAAGTAGGATATAGGCACAAAGGATTACTTCCGCATTCCCTTACCACAAACAAAAAACGTTATTGTTAAATAATTATTATTATATGGACTAACAGTGGTCAATGTCGCAAATCTCTTGACTCTGAGATACGACCCAGAAGTAGGCAATAACGGCACTATTAGAAACATCTCCTATAAAGAAGTATTAAAATTCAGACAATCATCTGATCATGTCCCCTCTTCAGCACAAGTCGAGGCTGTGCTGAGAAAAAAAATTAGAAATCAGATTCATGAGTTCGGAGCAAAAAGGATTTCTTTGGCTATTAGTGCTGGAATTGATTCGAACTTAATATTTTGTCTAATCAGGAAAGAATTTCCAGAAATTGAACTGGATTGCCTTACTGTCACCTTTGATAATGAGGATGATATCTCAAGCGAGGTACTAACCGCAAGAAAAATAGTAGAAAGCCAGAATGCAGCCTTCCACGAAATTTATGTGGGTAATCCGCTAAAGGATTTACCACTATTAATCAGCATTATCAAAGAACCGCGATGGAACATTTACCAGTATTATTTCATTGAGAAAGCAAACACAATTTCAAAAGTATTGTTTACAGGAGACGGAGGGGACGAATTATTTGGAGGATACACCTTTAGGTACAGGAAGTTTGTTGAAAACCTCAAGTCAGATCACTCTTGGGTGGACAGAGTCCGCTTGTATCTTTTGTGTCATGAGCGAGACTGGGTGCAGGATCAAGAGTCTATGTTTGGATCCAGTGTGAAATTTACATGGTCATCAATCTATGAGGCTTTGAAAAAATATTTTGATAACGACCTTGACCCCCTTGAGCAAGTTCTTTTGGCAGACTATCATGGTAAATTGATGTATGATTTTGTTCCTACAAATCAAAAGTACTTTACACATTTTGGGATTAATGGGGTGGCACCGCTATTATCTGAGGATGTCATTACATTGTCAGAAAAAATACCTGCTAGAGTAAAATATGACTACCAGGCCAACATTGGAAAAATTCCATTACGGGAGATACTAAAACGGAACGTATCTCCGGAGATATCTCGTCTAATAGAAGACAAGAAAATGGGGTTTAGTATCGATTTGACAAAATTTTGGATAAAATATGGCAAGGAGATAGTGACATCGAACTTAGATAGAGCGCGAATATTTGAGGACAACATAATAAATAGAGACTGGTACTCCAATTCAATGCGTAGGATCGACGAAGACAAATTTCAAGTCAGAGATATAAGCAAAATGCTGCAGCTCCTCAGTTTAGAGATATGGTACAGGTTATTTGTAACCTGTGAGATTACTCCAAAGTTTTGTCTCTAGATCTAGATGGGAAGTTATACCCTAAATTCAAGTCGGTTTCGCCTATGTTAAGCGCAGGGTATAGATGGACCAAGTATAGACAGAGGTCTTGACAACCTCTTCAATATACATAGTATTCTATTATCAAATAATATTCCTATAATAGAAAACCTTTGCAACCTTGAAGAATTAAGCTTTATCAAATCATTTACGCTTATTGTTAGTCCACTTAAAATAGCCGAGGCATCCGGCTCGCCTTTCCGTGCAATGCAGTATTTTTGATACCGTTAGTTTTTCAATTTGTATCTAAACCGGGAAATTATTTGATTTCTTCAATTGGGATAGTCGAACTTCTAACATGAATCTTTATACAGAATCCTTTTAAGTTATGTGGTGGAACTATTGCAATATAAGAAGACGGCATGACCTGGTTTAAGGATACCCACGCACATATTCTAGAGTCAAAAAATAGATCACATAGATTATTGTATTGTCCTTTGTGCGAGAAACTAATAGCAAAAGGTGAATGTCGATTACTTCGGCAAGACACCCACGGAAGATTGTATGAAGTCAGGAGATATAATTACGATCGGAACCGCAGGGAGCTACGGTCAGAGCGCAGATACCGGCGAAAGGACCAAAGACAGCAAGAGACTTTATTGCTAGAACTGAGTAGAATAGTTAAGCGCATTTTTTGACCTCTGACATCAAAAGTACTATAAGTACTAAGGGGAAAAATTGCCACAGCTTTTTCTGATTAACATGGCTCTTGAGTCAGTCACTATGAGGATCTTGACAATCTACCTATCCTCCGTGATCGATATAAGAGTATCTTTGATGATTTCCGAGGTCCTGCCGGATCCAAATATCGGTTTACTTGGAAAATTATGGTTTTGTCTAAGACCTGTTTGTACAATAGCTTCTACTATTTTGTTTGTGTCAGTACCAGTCAATACATTCCAACCATCATTTAGTGTCTCTACCCATTCTGTATTATTTCGAATTGTTATACATTGAATGCCCAGTAGGTAAGACTCCTTCTGTATGCCACCAGAATCCGTGATGACTTTTTTTGTATTGAGCATTAGCTTGATAAAATCAATATATCCTACAGGTTCAATCAATATCACATTTTCACAATCTTCCAATCTTTCATATAGGTCCATTCTCTTGAGCTTGTTTCTAGTACGGGGATGTATAGGAAATATAATTCTCATATCTACACCTATGTTCGAGAGAGTTTCAAATACACGTATTATAGCACTCATATTTTTCTCATAATTTGTATTCTCAGCTCTGTGCATCGTAAAAAGCATGTATGACTTTGGTTTTAGTTTAAGGTTGTCCAGAATTGAGGATTTTGATGCCAAATTGACCGCATCTTCTATTATTTCGACAGATAGGTCGCCAGAATATATTATCTTACCAAATACATGTTCACTTTGTAGGTTTTTAATGGCTGTGTAAGTGGGCGCAAACAAGTAGTCGCTGATATGGTCAGTCAATATTCTATTCATTTCTTCGGGCATGTTCCTGTCAAAACTTCTCAATCCTGCTTCTACGTGGGCAACCTTAAATCCTGCTTTTGAGGCCGCAAATGCTCCTGCAAAAGTAGAGTTTGTGTCTCCATAAACAAGCACAATTTCAAATTTAGAATCAAGAAAAACTCTCTCTAGTCTCTTTATCATTTCACCCGTCTGAAACCCTGGTTCTCCGGACCCTACTTCTAATTCAATATCTGGTGAAGGCAAATCGAATTCTTTGAAAAATATTTCTGATAACCTGTAATCGTAATGTTGTCCCGTATGTATAATAACATGATCTGAAAAGCACTTTATTGCTCTGTGAATCGGGGCCAGTTTAACAAAGTTAGGTCTGGCTCCTACTACTGAAGCAATTTTCAAAAAGTGATATCGGTATCTTATGCTAATAGGGAATACTTAATGGTTATTACGACAATCCCGTGATTTAATCAGATAGTTTTTAGCCATTATCCAGAACGAGACGAAAGAAGTTTAATTGTTAATTGAACCAATTGAGCACCCAATATATCTTTTAAAAGAAAAACCTGTTCTATCTTAATTGATCAGGTATTGACGACTCATATAAGGCAGATACTAGTTCCCGATATTTTCTATCAATGAATTCGAGCGATTCAGATAATTTCTTTGACTTGCCATACTTAAAACGCACAAGTTCTCTATGACGCCAGTAGTGTTCTTCATCGGAAACAGAGATGGTTGTAAAATAATCAGGCCCCTTTAGAGCGTCAGGCAACTTTATATGATACGGGAATAAGTATTCTGCGGTAAACCATTCATCGCCATCAGGATAGTCGTTTCCAGTTAAAATATCAAAGTATAGGTGTAAAATGTCCTCAATGGTTAGGCTGTCGGACTTGATAGATGGGTGAGTAGGGTACGATTTGTGGTAATCCATTTTCAGTAATTCTGGCTCAAAATAGACCTTTATTATGGCCTTTCTGAAGATTTCATTTGACTCCTTAAGGTTCAAAGGTACATAAACGAAGTCTAGCCATTTTATAACCTTTTTATTCTTTTTTAGCTTCGGATAGGAGCTAATTGAATTACTTATCTCCGATACCCGGTTTATTGTTAGTTGTAATATGAACATGTGAAAGCTAAGTAAGAGTACTTCCGATAATTTAGATACGATTATTAATAATACCTTGAATCTCGTTTTTGTATGAGCGGGGGTCGCCTAGCCTGGTAGGGCGTGGGATTGCTAATCCCATGTTCGAAAGAACTCGTGGGTTCGAATCCCACTCCCCGCGCCATTTGGGGATTTCCAAGTAAACCCTTCGCTCAAACGATAGATTGATTCTTCTACAACAAGGGAGCAATAATTGGTCCCCCGCTCTTTCAGCTCATATCAAAATTGATTATAGTGAGATTTGACATTCTGTTATTACTTTTTCAAAAAACTTGCATTAGTTTCTGTGCCTATTTTTGGAGTTGCTTAATGCGTTAATCTATCCTCCCTCATGCATGATCCGGTATGATCCGAAATAATCCGGTATTATCTACCTAAATTCGATTTTGTGACTTGATCCACAAATTTTATCAAGTCTTCTATTTCAACTGGTTTTCGTATAAATCCCTTTATTTCCTCCAGAGGAAAAAATTCTTGTTTGAACTTCTC
>DATFBL010000033.1:0-2322 GCA_035253865.1 Nitrososphaeraceae archaeon
GGATGTTCAATGAGCCGTGGCCATAAACAAAAGTTACGTTGAATCCCTTGTCCAGACATTGCTGTGCAATATTCAGTCCCATTTTCCCAGAACTCAAGTTGCTCAAAATTCTGATTGAATCAATATATTCAACGGTGGAACCCGCCGTTACCAAAGCATTTATTTTCAATTTCGTTTTTGGCTTCGGTGTGGCAATCTTATTGATTACAAATTCAATTACCTTATCGGCAGATATTACTTTAGCTTTATCTTCTGAAATTGAGGGTTCTAATATAGATACACCTAATGACTTTAGTTTTTTGATATTTTCCATGATAATTATATTTTCATACATGGCCTCATGCATTGCTGGAGCAATTACAATAGGTATTCCTGATCCAAAAGCTACACTTAATACAGTTGTTACTGGATTATCTTCAATCCCATTCGCAAATTTTCCTAAAGTATTGGCTGTACATGGGTACACGATAACAATATCTGATTTGCCATAATTAGCAAGAGCAATATGTTCCAAGTCTGATGTTAGTTCAGATACAGTTTTGTTTCCGGTAGCCCAGTTCATCATATCCTTAGTTAGTAACTTGGATTTGGTTGACTTTGACATTACGGGAAATACTTCAGCGCCATTACGCATCAATGTCCTGCTCAGATCTATTGCTTTATAGGCAGCCACACTAGCTGTAATACATAGCACAACTTTTTTTCCTTTCAGGATATTGCTATGCATACCAATAATTTCTTTTGATATATGTTTCATATTTTGAGAATTCGCAATTGAATTATTCATATCAAGCCCCTTTTAGTATTCTTTCCATTTTTATTAATTCTTCTTCCGTCATATGATACATATGTTCTTCCTGTGGGAACTTTCCAGATCTGACTTCAGTTTCGTATGCCTTTATCGCATCAAATATTTGTTTGGATAAATCAAGATATCTTTTCACAAACTTCGGCTCAAAATCTTTATACAGGCCCAGCATATCGTGAGTCACAAGTACTTGGCCATCTACATTAGGCCCGCACCCTATCCCAATAGTAGGAACATTTACGTTTTGTGTAATCACCGACGCTACTTCGCTCGTTACTTTTTCAAGAACAATACTAAAAACACCTGCTTTTTCTAAAGCCTTGGCTTCGTTTACTAGTTTAATTCCACCTTCTGCTGTTTTCCCTTGTGAGATATATCCGTAATGTAATGGAGTTGTCTGGGGTCTTAATCCTATATGTCCCATTACGGGAATTCCCAAGTCAGTCAGACTTTTGATAATATCGACAATTTCCAACCCACCTTCTAGCTTGACCGCATCGCAACCACATCTTAAGAATTTTATCGCGTTTTTTATGGAAATTGACTTTCCCATTTGATAAGATCCAAACGGCATATCAGCAACTACAACTTGTCTTGTTATCGCATTTACTACCCCTTTACAAAATGTTAACATTTCGGCCATCCCTACTTTTCTTGTCGAATCATATCCCATCATCACAGTTGCAGCGCTATCACCTATCAAAACCATGTCCAAATCAGTCTCATTGCATATACGAGACAGACAATAATCATACGAAGTCAACATTGTTATTTTCACTCTGTTTTTTTTCTTGTTCAGAATTTCAGAAATTGTAATCTTTGATCTTTTTTGGAGTGACATTTTCAAACTCCCCTCCTTATCATTATCAATGATTTGTTCATATTTCGCATGTTATCAAAATTCCTGATTTGTTGTGACAAGTAGGATTTATTCCTATTAACTAATTGTTTTGAGATCTTTATCATATTTGGTACTGCACGTACTATATTATCAACTATAGTGACATTCGATGCTATAGCTGTACGCGATAGTGGATTCAGCTCAATAGAAATCACCTTCTTGCCCATTTTCACTAAACTTTCGGTTCTATCTCCATCTTCAAGTGCAACAAAAACAGTGTCAGAATTCATTATTCCATTCTTATCTACATATTTACGATTACTTGAAATATCCTTGATAGTGGATCTCAATTTAGCGTCCAATCCTAACACCTCATTTGCATCTTCTTTTATTAGTGTCCTTGCAATTGTTTTGGATCTTGTTATACTCTTATGAAATAGATTTACCTCAATCCTAGATTTAGTAATTTTACTCAGCTTAACTAAATCTCTTGCACATAAAGCTGCGGTGTTACCATTAACAGATATAACTGAATTATTTGACAACAACAATAAACAAACTGCGACTTTTTCAGCCTCGTTTGCATATTTTGTGGTCTTTTCACCCAATAAATAATCAAAAGTCTCACCTCTACCATGGGCTATTAATCCTTCTGGAACAACTATTCCATTCC
>DATFBL010000034.1:0-11821 GCA_035253865.1 Nitrososphaeraceae archaeon
TCTGGCTTTAATGGCGTGCAGTCAAGAGATGAAATGGTAAAGAAACGTGCCGCAGATGTGGATACGCAGCTTCAAAGGAGGTATGATCTAATACCCAACTTGGTATCATCAGTAAAAGGCTATATGCAGTTCGAACGCCAAACACTAGAAGACATTACCAAGCTTAGATCACAGTGGATGCAAACTCCAGACGCAGCACAACGTGTTAACTTGAGCAATCAATTGGAGGCAACACTGAGTAAGATTATATTAACATATGAAGCATATCCGGAACTAAAATCTGACGTTACTGTGACAAGATTAATGGATGAATTGGCCGGTACTGAAAATAGAATTTCTGTTAGTAGGACTGCATACAATGATGGCGTTAGAGATTTTAACCTCCATATTAGAACCTTCCCAAATAGCATATTTAATGAAAATGGATTTCTTGGTGCAAAAGCTTGGGGCTATGACCAATATCCTCAATATGAAGCTTCAGCACAAGCTAGGAATATAGTACCACAAGTAAACCTTAACTTCACGACCTAGTCGATATCATGAATGTTACCCTTGGTGGATTAACGTTTCGTTCGTTCATCTAATGCTATTTTTAATCATTAAAGGGTTGAAGACATTGCGTTCTAATAACAAAGATTGTCTCAAGAGCTAATATCATTTACGCTTTGATCCTTGCTGAAATGGATCTGGATAGAAGGAAATTAATTACGATGAATACCTTACAACTCAAATGAGTCACGCAGCAAAAATAATAGCGATTGTAGGAAGTTCAGAGAAAGGTTGGAGTGAAGCGGCGCAGGTCGCCTTGGATGAAGCACATAAAACAGTTCATGGAATTACCGGATTAGAGGTAACTGATATGACTGCCAAGGTAGATCCACAAACAGGTAAAATATCTTCTTACCGAGTAACAGTAAAGATAGCTTTTGGTGTGGAACACTCTGATTAATTCCTAAATTATAGAAATTCTTTTCAAATTTTATTCTACACTCGATAACAAGAATTAATAGGTAATTGTTCCAAATTATCCCCATTAGTATATTCTTATTAGCATCATTAACATTATTTTTTTTAACATAGAAAACAATGAAACTCTAGAAATTCATTTGTTGCAATTAAAATCCAGAATGTTGCATTCGGAGTCCCAATGTAGTTCGATTCCGTGATTCAAAGTTAATGTTAAATAGTTGGAGTTATTGTTTAGACGTGAAATGATAACAAATTGGATGTTGATTCTATCTTTCATTTGTGTATCATATTTAGTAATTTTGAGTAATAACCAAAATTATCAGTATCAAATTTTTGGGCAATCTCCTGGACAGGTTCAGGCTCCATCTGGTTCCGAATTGACGCTACCAAATCTTTTTGCATCCGCATCAAAGTCAGTAGTTCAAGTTACGATTGTAGAACCTCAGACAGGCTCTCAACAAGGAATTGGATCGGGTTTTGTTTATGATTCAGTAGGCCATATTGTTACCAACAATCACGTAGTTGCATTTAGCTTGGGCAATACTGAATACATAGTTACATTCCTTAACGGCAATGCATATGAAGCAACATTGGTTGGTAACGATCCGTTCAGTGATCTAGCCGTCTTAAGGATATTGAATCCTAAGGCAACTGATGTACATCCCTTAACTCTAAGCAACACTTTACCACTTGTAGGAGATACAGCTGTGGCAATAGGAAATCCATTTGGATTGTCAGGCTCATTAACTGTGGGTGTCATAAGTGCTGTTGGCAGATTGCTTCCTACTTCTGGAGGTCAAGATTCTCAAATTATGGGTTCAGCGGCATCGAGTTTTGATATTCCAGATGTAATTCAGACCGATGCTGCAATTAATCCAGGAAATTCTGGAGGTCCTCTATTAAATATGAAAAATGAAGTAATTGGGATTAATTCTGCCATTTACTCTAATACAGGATCAAATGCAGGAATTGGTTTTGCAATACCATCTAGTACCATCAAGAAAGTTGTACAATCTATTATTACTACAGGAGAGTATCAACATCCATATTTAGGAGTAACAGGAGTAGACGTAACCCCCCAGCTGGCCGAAATATTTGGCTTGATTGATGCAAAGGGATTTTTAGTTACAGATATTACACCTGGCAGCCCCGCATCCAGGGCAGGATTTCGCACAGGCGATGTGTCGTATGATCAGCAAGGACAAATTACAAATTCATACGGAGATATCATTACCAAAATAGATGGAAAAGAGGTACGTAAAATAGACGACATTCTTACATATCTGGAAAGAGAGAAGAAAGTTAACGATACCGTTATCCTGACAGTAATCAGAGATAATCAATTGACAGATATCAGTGTAGTTCTGGGATCAAGACCTACTCAGCAGGAACGTATGGCAGCCGGACCATTTGGCGATCAATCAGCGCCAGAATTTGATGGGGGATTTTCAGCTTGTCCAAACTATGTTCCACAAAGTTTGTGTGATTTATTTGTACAATAAAGGTTAGAATTAACAATTACAAATTGTACAATATCTAAAATATGTACGCCACAGCATTGAACTCAAACCACACTGTGGTCGAATTCCCAAAGGCAATCCTCTTTATGGAAAAGCTATGTTTATTAATATCAAATTAAATATTTTAATTATGGAAGACATGGTTGGAATGTTTGCCCAAAAAATGGGAATCCCTCCAGAGCTAGCTAGAATGGGTTTGTCCTTGATCTCTAAATTCTTTCTTCAGAATTCAAATCCGAATCAGGCATCAGGATTGCTCTCATCATTGCCTGGCCTATCGGACATGTTTTCGGACGATGAAAGGAGACAATTCACTACAAGACAAGACAATGTACCACAAGAAGATCTTCTTGCAATGTTAACGAATCAACTCGGAGGTGATAACACACAGTCACAAAGATTCTTCGAGGAAGGTACTAGACTCCTGCAAGAAAGAACAGGACAGCAGGGACTGTTTGATAATATCGTGCGAAATCAAAAGAAGAGCAGCTTCTAGTTCATCATCCTTCTCTTTTGTAATAAAATAATTATTGATTAATTACTAGAGCAAATGTTCCTACTTAAGGTATAAGATAGACTAGAAAACTTGCTGCCACTATGCCTGCTACAATCAATATTGTTATTATAATTCCCTTTCTAGTCGTTCTCTTCTTGTTTTCATGAGTGTCGCCATTTTGTGCCAAAGACTAATAATAAAAATATCTTTGTATATAAACTTCTTACTTTCTTGGATCTAGAAGATGTTGGAATATAGATGAATCCTTTATGATACAAGTATGCAATTGGAACGCAATGTGGAAAACCGCCTTGTTTATCAATCGAAGCTATGCGGCAGTGATCATGCGATTCTAAGAAACCTTCTATTCTGATATCCATTTAACTCTAGGATTAATGTTACTCCTTTATTTACCGCTCAGCATAACGAATACTATTATAATACAGATGCCATAGTCACAGACTTTCCATTATATGACTAAAGACAATAAAAGTAAACTTTAATCTCACTTGGCTCATCATCTCTGCACAACTTTTGGAGCAGTTCTGGTAAGTTGTCGGGTGCTACAGGAAGTATGGTTAGTTGTTTGTTATTTAGGTACTTGTACTAGAATAGCTATTTAGAATATTGAAACGTAACTAGTTCGCCTAATTAGGCATTGGCTGGTGCGGCTTGATGACACACTTCATGCACATCAGCCAATTTTACAGTTACCAACTTGGATGTTGGTTATCAACTTTCAGTTTCATTTTCTATCACAGTAAGCTTCGAGTAGTCAAGCCATAGATAAAATGTCTTTTTGCAATTTGAATAAAAGATTGTGCCAAACTCCCTAACTTACCAGTCATCTTCTAAACCCCGACTACCTCAGAATTTTTTGGGCTGAAAAGCTAATATATCGCTAGCGATATTACTAGTGATATGTTATCAAATTGGCTTGCCAGAGTTGGCAGTGCTATACCTAGAGGCTTTTCACGTCATTATATTCTCCGTCTACTCGAAGAAGAACCTATGACCGGTAAGGAGATAATTGATAGAGCTATTCTGCAAAGTGGAGGAAAATGGAAACCATCGCCTGGTTTAATATATCCAATGCTAGGGAGGCTTTTAGAAGAAGGTCTTATAAGCGAGACCGATAGTGGCAAGTACAAAATCACCTCAAGAGGTATCGATATTGCTGCAGACGCAGATTCTGTTCACAATATCATGCAAAAGCAACTTGATGTGGTAATGAAAGTTGGAAACGTTGGCAAGTTTATGGCTATGGATATGATAGACCGATTATCAGCTATTGGTTTAACACTTAGTTCTAATTTGGATAAAATGACTGAACAGGAGAGAGAAAAGTACAAACAGTTTCTGGTTAGTGAGCTCAAGAAATTACAAGAACAAGAAGGAAAGAAAGACGATTTGAGAATAGACTCTGAATAGTTGGATATATTGAGATAATTAGGTAGACTAAGAATGGTACTTGAATGCGTTAAAAGAGTCAATGAGCTCGTCAAACGTATGGGTCAATTAGAAGAAAATATAGCTGTCGAAACTGAATACGTAAAAGAAGTTTATTCAAAGGCAAGCAGAGCTATGTCTGAATCACAGCATTATTTTCTAAATGGTGTTCAAGCATCACCTGTTACAAAATCATATTTGTTGACTAAAAAAGGGATCGAAGTTGTTGGTGAAGAGGCTATTCCAATATCCACCTTTATTGATCAGGCACTTACCTTTGCAAATTATCCCAAAAAGAAGATTGAAGTTTTGATGGTGTTAGCTAAACATTTAGAAGCAATGCCTATGAATTTGTCGTAGATGGAAAGTAAATGTAACTATTTGATATGAACGTTATGTAAATAGATATACAGATTATTCTCTTGTCTAATCACTGAAAAAATATACAACAAGAATTTCTTCAGTATTCCCGTAGAACCTATGTTTTACTTTAGCGGGAACAAAAATGAACAAATCCTTCTTTATCGTGTATGCTTTTTTTCCTATTTCTATAAATCCATCCCCTTCCAAAACCAGATATACTTCATCTAATGAATGAGGCTCTTGCAGATCCTGTTCACCTGGTTTTAATCTCAGGATGCCTGCCTGCAAGTGCTCAAGTTCAAAAAAACCAAGAAAGCCAGAACCATCCATATCCATTTTAGGAATAAGTCCTCTTAAATCAATTAATTTTTCATTCATTTACATCTTTGATATTATGAGTAGAATATAACATGATCATCTACAGTAATCGCGAATAATTTTTCATGTAGTGCTGATACTTTGATTTTTCTAATTTTACAATGAAATGATATCTTAAATTATTCGGAAATATTTTTGTGAACTGAAAACTAACAAACAATCAATTAATCTCGGTCATTATAGCAGAAAAGAATTCTATGATTTTTTCTAGCAAATACTAGACGTATCTTTGTATATTATCCCTTTAGGAATTAGATTCTTGCATTCAATTATTCAATTATCTTATTAAATTTGTTAAAGCATTCTAAATATACTTAGTAGTAAATCTGATATTGGATTGAATAAGGGTAAAAAGTATCATTTACTGGTCATTTCTTCCGTCATCGCTATTAGTATCACTGCGTTTATTTCAGCGCAACCTACCTATGCGACTGATATAACAATTTATTCTCCCTATTGGCTTGACTATGAAAAGCACCCTGGAGCTTCGTACTTTAAATATTGTGGCATTTTTGATTCCTGTTTTAGAAATGAAATAAGACTATTTCCTTTTTTGCCCTTGACAACTAGTCAACAAGAAGTTAATATGGACAAAGATAACAGTCCTAAAAATATCGTATCGCCTATATTACCACCGAAAAAGACTGTAACTTCTATAATACCATTTGAGTTGCCATTTCCATAGTAGACAAATTTGATAACGTTAGATTTGGATAAAAGCAAAACAATACTGCATTAGTGTTTTACATGTCTTGTAAAAATTAATTTTGTGCTAAAGTGACAAGAATTCAGTTGATTGTGGCACTTAGAACAAAAGATCGCCAAGCGATTATGGTCTCTTCTTTCCAGTAGGTTCTAATTATTATTTATCAATTCATTCTCCTTTAGCGCCCACATATGAAAAATGAATACTTTTGGCGATAAAAAGCCACAAGTTGAGAAAAAAAACATTCAGATAACAACTGTATAAGAGCGATATTAACTCGTCATTTTTACAAAAGTAAATCTGCAGTTCGAGAATTAAATGAACAAATTACTTTGGAAATGTCGTCAAGGAGACTCATAGTCAAACGCAAATCAAAATCTAAAATCTAGATGTGATTGATTCTATCATTAGATAATTATCTTTATAGGACTGACTGATCGAAAACTAATGGTAAAATGTCGACTATTGATTATGGTAAAGCTGTGCATTTAATTGTACACGGACAACGAGACTTGATAGACTCTATAAAACATAAACTTGCTTCATTAGGATTTGCAGACGATAAGTTAATTCCAGCCTCATTGCAAAAAACTGGAAATGTTGGTGAATATGTTGCAATGGCCTGGCCTCCAATGCATGCCACGGAAATTATTCTCAGTGAAATAACCGGAATAAATCAAGCAGAAGCCAAAGACAATGCCATGGGAGCGTGGTCAAACATAAGTCAAAAGGAAATCTCAAGAATACAACTGTCATAAATAAATAATGAAAAACGCTATTTTAAAAATGATGTCTTGTTAATTGGGTAGACAAGACATGCGATATATTTTTAGCCTTCAAAACACTAATTATATTCATGAAAAATAATATTTGCTCCTTGTGTAATTCACAGACATCGACAAAGGAATGTCCTAATTGTGGAAAACCTGTATGTAAGGAATGCTCGAAAAGTTTTCCTTTTTCCGAAGATATATGTATAGAATGCGCCGCAAAAGTCAAATCAGGACTAGGTGGGATGCGTAAGGATGAAGAAATTTTCTAATCAAACAATATTATGATAAATGAAAATAGGTAATGTAGTTACCTTCTAAAATACTATTTTTATTTATCCCCTATTCGATATCCATGCGTAAACTTCTTATCATAGACTTTTGAAAACTCATAGCTGCTTGGATTAATAACATTTCCAACAATAATGATTGCGGTTTTGGTTATTTTAGCTTCCCTTACTTTTTCTACAATATTGCCAAGAGTTCCAATTATTATTTTTTCATCTTCCCATGTAGCTCGATATACAACAGCAACAGGGGTAGTAGCTTGATAGGAACCCGCCTTTAGCAATTCTTCTACTATGTTTCTTATTAGGTGTATACTAAGATAGAAAGCCATGGTTGCACCATGTGTTGCTAGGTTAGTAATTTTTTCTCCTTCCGGGACAGGAGTTCTAAGTTCAGCCCTTGTAATAATGAGTGTTTGAGTAATTCCGGGGAGGGTTAACTCCAAGTTTAGCGAAGACGCGGCTCCCAAAATTGCTGTTATGCCTGGGACGACCTTACAGTTTATCCCATCCAAGTTTAGTTTATCAATCTGCTCTCTGATAGTGCTAAATAATGCAGGGTCCCCGTCATGAAAACGAATTGCAAGCTTTCCTTGCTTCGTCGAATCTCTCAATATTTGGTAAATCTTTATTCTGTCTATAAGAGCAGCATCATGAAGACTTGCGCCTTCTTTGGAATATTCAAGTAGTTTTGGATTTAGTAACGATCCTGAATAAACGACGACATCTGCACTTTCCAGCAGTTTTTTTGCCTTTAAGGTTATAAGTTCTGGATCACCTGGACCTGAACCAACAAAGTAAACAGTGTTAGACTCGATCATTTTTCCTGGCCACCATTATAGAAAAGTATTTTCCAGCTGGATTTTTTGTATTTCGCAAATCTTTTAATTTCTTTGTTTCCAATATCTCTTCTTCTACAGATACATCCTGAGCAATAGTAATCGCAGAATCATCGCCAAAACCTGTTTCAGATAGGATTTCAATGACGCTGTCAAAATATCGTCCGTCTTTAAGAAATATTATAGAATCACAAGACTCCACAGTTTGTCTAATTTTATTTAAATCATAGCATGCAGGAACGATACCTAAAGTCTGATCACCTTCCACTAGACTCATTTTCGCTTGAGCAGCGAAAGCAAAGAAAGATGGAACACCGGGAATGATTTCAATTTCAATGTCATTATGATTTTCCTTCAGTTCTCTGTGAATATAATTCCATGTACTATACAGAGATGGATCTCCAACTGTAAGATAAACGCAATTTTTTCCAGAATGAATGGCATCTGCTATTTTCTTTGAATTTGTCTTCCACTGAGATTTTAGTAAATCTTTATCCTTTGTCATTGGAAAAATTAAATTTGTTATTGTTGTGTTTGATTCGTTTATGTATTTTTTTGCTATAGATAGAGCTATGCTGGGTTTACCTTCCTTAGAGGTTGGGGTAAAAATCGCGTCTGCTTTTTTGATTCTGTCCACAGCTTTTATCGTCAGTAAATCTGGATCACCGGGTCCGCAACCTATGCACGAAAGCTTCATTACTTGAGTTGAAAAAATGTGTAATTTAAAGTAAAAAGAAAAGAATCCCTACATCAGTGAATTCCCGATAGACAAAATGGCCATATCCACGGATATTGATGTCGTATGTAAAATCACTATTTTGTGGCGGACAAAATCAGTATGGGATTTCTAGAAACAAGCATAGTTCCACTTGCTACACTCTTTCCCTTGGCAATAGTGACTTGTGTAACCTCAATATTTCGCATCTTTTGCTTCTTAACTGTTTTTAGGGCTTTATATACGGTCTCTACAAGTATGGTATCGACAACAAGCCTTCCATCCTTCTTTAATTTAGAAATACAAAGTTCTATTATTTTTTCAGTCTTTCCCTTTGTTCCTCCGACAATTATTGCATTTGCCGACGGAAGTGACGGTAGGACTTGTTCAGCTTTGGAATAAATTAAATTTGCTGAAACACCAAATTTATCTAAATTTCTTTTGGTTAGTTCAATGGCATTCTTGTCAAAATCTATTGCGTATACATTTTTAGAATTTACCTGCAAACAAATCTCCACGGTGATGCTGCCGCTTCCACATCCTACATCTATAACTGTATATTTTTTTCTTAGACGCAGCTTACTTAGGACGATTGAACGAATGTCCTCTTTGGTTATTGGAACATTCTCAGAACGTTCGAACAATTCGTCAGGTATTCCTGGGGTAGTATAGTTCCATATCATCAAACCTAGATAAAATGCCCTGAATTAATTTTTTTAGATCATCTTCAAGTTCGTAAACCAGTGTATGTAACTATCGTGAACATTATCAGCAAAAAGATAAAGGGAAAGACACCATTGGTAGAAACTTTTTTTCTATCTTCAGTCTTTAATCTCGTACCAATTCTTTTTGCAACAACATATGAAATAATATAGAACAATAATGCTAGTAAAATGATTATTCCAACAGAGCCTGGCACCACACCAGGGAGTTGATAGGCGCTAAATATTATACCAAGAATTACACCACAGAAAACACCCAAAAAGGCTCTCACATAGTATATCTTATCTAGTTGATCCAATTGCTTTCTTCACATTAATTGCAGGTTTAATTCTTTTCGATTTATATCTGAATTTTTAATTAATATTCATCCTCATCTACAGTCATTTACATGGAATTATCGGGGATAGAGCTTCATTATCTTGTAAACAAGATATGCTCGACTGCCACATCAGATTTTTACGTAAGTAATATTTCGCCTATTACAAAGAATTCGATTCTTTTGAAACTTCATCACCCAATACAGCCTAATATCATGCTAATGGTTTCCACCAAGGGGATTTGGATAACCAATAAGAAATACAAACAACTTGAAGAAACCCAATTTGTAAACGTGATTAGTCGAGAAATAGAAAGGGCAAAAATAAGTTCCGTAACTCAACCGGGTAGTGAGAGAATCTATTTTCTTCATTTTGTAGATAGGGACGACAAAGTGAGGATACTGATAGTTGAAATCTTTGGAAAGGGAAACTTCATTGTATGTGACGAATCAATGAAGATAATTTGGATATTAAATTCAGTTGAAGTAAGGCACAGAACTCTTAAGACAGGATCACAATATATTCTCCCTCCTAATAGGGGCGAAGATGTTCTACAAATTACTCTGGAAAGTATGACGAAAAACCTCAGTCAGGTTCCAGAAAATACTGACGTTTTAAAATGGTTGGGAAAATCAACTTCCTTGCCAAGGAAATATGTCGAAGAAATAGTATCTGAATCAGAAATTAATACAAAGTATGCCAACCAGCTTAGTAATGAGGATATTAAGATTATTTATGAAAAGACTAAAGAATTGACTGATAGGATATTAGATGAAAAAAATCACGAACCGTCAGTTACCATCGACGATTCGGGCATAGCGATAGATGCTTCTCCAATCTCTATGTCAAAGGAATCTAATTCAAGGAAAGTTGAGACGTACATGGAGGCAATAGATCAGGTTCTGAGTAACGAGATTTTATCAATAGGGCGTAGGCTCAAGACCGAAGAATCAGACAGGATAATATTAGAACTGGAACATGACTTGGAAGAACAAAACAAAGCAAAAATGAACGTTCTTTTGAAATCAAAGAGTCTTAGAAGTGTCGCTAGCGATCTAATGAAACTTTCTTCTTCTGGTATCCAAGATATGAACGATAATTCTGTAAAGACATTTTTGGAAAAAAATGACTCTAGAATTGTTCAGGAAAATGGAATTACCTATGTTGATTTGCTTGATGAAAGAATAAAGTTAGAATCAAGTATTCCAAGATTTTCATCAATGTTGTATTCGAGGGCAAAAGAACTCGAACGTGGTTCTACCAATATTGATAAAGCAAGTGATGAACTAAAGTCTAAAATTGAAAAACTGCGGGGCCAGACTCAAAAAATTCATGAAAAAATTCAATTCAGTACCTTAGAATCAAAACAATGGTATGAGCGATATCGTTGGTTCCTGACTACCGACGATCATCTAGTCATAGGTGGGAGGGACGCATCCTCTAATTCAGCAGTGATTCGTAAACATATGACAGAAGACGACATAGTTTTTCACGCGGAAATTCATGGGTCGCCTTTTTTTCTTGTAAAGAATGTGAAAAACAAGGACACAGACACTTCCAACTACATTGATGAGACTGCTCAAGCTACAGTGTCATTTAGTAGAGCTTGGAAAGATGGGCTGTCAAGTGGAGATGCATACTGGATATTCCCTAATCAAGTAAAGAAAGGGGCACCAACAGGACAATTCCTGCCCAAGGGTTCCTTTGTCATTGAAGGTAAGAGAAATTTTTGCAGGGGCATAGAGCTAAAATTATCTATTGGTCTAGTTAAGATTGAGAATAGGTATACTATTGTTTCTGGACCGTTAGATGCAATCAAAAAAAGGAGTTTGGTTTGCGCTTCGTTATTACCAGGTGGTTCTGATCCAATGAATCTAGCCAAGAAACTAAAAAGCGAATTTGTTAGGGTAATTTCTGAATCTGATCCCAACCTAGCTGATTATTTAAAAAAAGTTCTACTGGATGATTTTATTAGAGTATTGCCAACAGGACAATCCAAGATAGAACGCATAGAAAGAGGCCAATCGGAGAATGATGTCAAGATCAGTTAGCTATACAAGAGATCTTTTTGTTATTTGACAACGTCACACAAAAGTAATTAGAAAAATAATTAAACCAAACTGCGTAAATTATCCTGTGACAAAGAAATTAGTAGAAAATACAGATGCAAACATGACGACACGAGTTCTTGTTAGAGATATTATGAATAGTCCAGTTATCACTGCTGTTCCAAGCGACAATGTTGTTGACATTGCGATGAAAATGAAAGAACATAACATTGGCAGTGTA
>DATFBL010000035.1:0-23209 GCA_035253865.1 Nitrososphaeraceae archaeon
CCAATACGAATCAACGATATAAAAATCAAACTGATCAATTATACAAGTTTCAGAAAAATGTTACTAAACTTTACTAACTACTATTACCAATTCTCCATCAATTACTTTCCATTCCCAATCTAGTTTATCTTTGTCTTTCAATTTCCACTGCCTCACAATATTCATAGGGATAGTAGTTCGTAGAGATGCAAACTTGGACGAGGCCCTCGTTGCAATCGTTATTTCTCCCATTTTTGGAAAATACTACAATCCTTCTTATAAACTCTACCTAGTATAAGGTATTGTTCTATACCTTGTCTTTTCAGAATCGTCTTATTGCTTTTAGGGAAGCATTTGATTGTTGAAAGATTTGCCTTAGGTCGGTGTCCTGAATATACGAAAAAAAATTTAGAGAAATTTAACAAAAAAATTCTAAAGATGGCCAGGTAGTCTCTGAAAGAGTTTACCCTTTTTTGTAGAGATGCACAATGGTAAGGAAATTAAATTAACTAAGCAGATAAGTATGTGGAGAGAAAATCATTACATTATTGTAATATGCTCTGAAAAAGAGTCCTTCATAAGAATATCGAGATTTAATTTAGGAACGTCAATGTATAAGAAGAGAATAACTAAGAGTCTCTAATAATATCAAATATTTATGAAAAATATCAAATAACATGATTTAAATTGCATTGAAGCCAAGTCAAAATTATGTTTAGTCATAAAATGTTTCTCCTAATCGGAATGATATTCGCAACGGTAGCATTTATCGATAGCCCGGTCTCCTATGCAGAAAAAAGAGAGTGTAGAGACTTGACAAGAGAGGTAAAATACAATTCTCAAGATCATGATGATAATAAAGAATCAGAAAAAGCATTTGAGAAATCCTTGAACCAAGATTCACTTTGCGAATTCACGGAAAAACATGATAAAGAGGAACTAAAGGGAGAAGTCAAAAATTGGGATGAATACAAGAATACGGAGGTATATCAAACCTCTAATAAGGAACAAAAAGACTGTCAAAGAGAAGGCTTCAAATCTCCTGATGAAGGAGAAAAGGCCTTACAGGGATATGAAATAGAATATTGTGGATGGGACGAAGACTAGATTTACAAAACTAATCCTGGTATTTTCTATCAACTATTTTACTGATACAAGAGACTTCTAACGTTCAAGGTACATATGATAACTACAGAAAAGATTAATGAAGATACTACTAGAGTTCCAATTGATTATATTTATTATAGACATTATACTATAATTAAACTTAGTTTATTATCATAACGGTGATAATTGTAATCTATATATTGGATAAAAATTTGTATTTTCCTGTTTTCAGGATATCTAATGAATACTGAATTGAGGTATAATGATTGGTGTAAGGATGAATTATCAATTGCCCACAGTTTTATGATTGACGTCATTCTATAGATGTGCAATAAAATGAGCTATCTTGAAGGGGCCATAAACTTGTCGCTTTGAAGAAAGCGGAAATCGCATAGAATGATATTATAAATTTATTTTCAAAGAATAATCAAATTCCTATATTTCTTCTAATCCTTAAATACAATAATTTTGTTATCAATTAAGTTATCATGTCTGCTACTCAACTTACGTCTGAATCACACGGTCAATACAAAGCTAAAGCTTATTCAGCTGCAAGTGCTACCTCGCAGCTTACTCCAACTGAAATCTCGCGACGCGAACCTGGTGACAATGATGTTCAAATAGAAATTCTTTATTGTGGTATCTGCCACTCAGACCTACATCAAGTCCGTAATGAGTGGAGTGTGATGCCTACTGTATATCCCTGTATTCCGGGTCACGAAATAGTTGGTAAAGTCACAAGGGTAGGTTCTGCAGTTACAAAGTTCAAGCCAGGTGACTTGGTTGCAGTCGGCTGTTTGGTTGATTCCGATGGCTCATGTTCTGATTGCCAAACTGGACTTGAACAGTTTTGCCCTCATTTGACCCTTACTTATAACTCGCCTGATCTACACTTGGGAGGTGTTACCTATGGGGGATATTCTGATAGCATAGTAGTTAAAGACCATTTTGTACTTCACGTTCCTCCTAATCTTGACCTTCCCGGAGTAGCACCACTACTTTGTGCTGGAATCACAACATACTCCCCAATGAGGCACTGGGGTGTTGCTAATGGTAAGAAAGTTGGAGTAGTTGGTCTTGGTGGACTAGGTCATATGGCCGTAAAGTTTGCACATGCGCTGGGTGCCTACGTGGTAATCTTTACCACCTCGGAGAGTAAGAGGGACGATGCCCTTCGTCTTGGTGCCGATGAAATTATCGTTTCCACCGATCCTGCTCAAATGAAAAAACACACAAGTAGTTTTGACTTTATACTCGATACTGTTTCTGCTGAACATGACATTAATACCTATATCCAGCTGCTCCGCCGTGACGGAAACATAACCCTTGTTGGTGCGCCAGACAAGCCTCATGCCCTTTCAGCATTTGGACTTTTATTCCAGCGTCGCAGTATTTCTGGTTCAATAATTGGGGGTTTAGCCGAAACGCAAGAAATGCTCGACTTTTGTGGTAAACATAACATTATTGCTGATGTTGAAGTTATTCCTATCCAGAAGGTTAACGAAGCATACGAGAGAATTCTCAAATCAGATGTAAAGTATCGTTTCTCTATCGATATGGCATCCATTAAATCGGTGTAAAAGGGGGATCTTAACTCAGTAATTATGATGTTTAGGTAATATTCAAAGGTCATACTTGGTATTTAGATCCTAGCGCCACCGAGTATTAGGTATAGTATCTTATGATAGCTTTAATTATAATAGCTCGCAATACAATAAACTGCATGATATCAGAAGATGAGCACGTAATTCGGTGTAGTGAATGCGGAAGAAACTTGATAGTTAAGGATGATGTAAATAACGGGATAGCATTCCTGAGTCACCTAAAGTTAGACCACGGTATTACCTACATTCCTCAACGAATGACCAAGGCCAAAACCAGAGTTAATACTCGACAACAGTTACAAAAAATGGATTCTTAATTCCACCCTGGAATCGTTACTTATTATCATACTGTAATTACACATTAGTTTCGAATTTCGAAATCTTGCCTAGAATTTAGAATTAAAGAAAAATGCTCTAGATATTGCATGATTCTAGTGGACAGAAATAATCATAACATTGATGGAAGAAGAGGAATCTCGCCCCATAGAGTTAACTTACTTGGCAGACAAGGTATAAAATGTTGATATTGGTCTCCTCACTCGTGAAATGGAATGGATATTATATCTTATGAAATGCGAAGTGAAAGTGAGATTTAACGATGATTTATCTCTACCAGCGCTGATGAAGCCAATTATTCCTGTGTCTTAGTAATATTTCTTCACTCATAATATTACAATTGTGATATTTGTGAGAATAAGGGGTTTTCTTGATGTTAAATTTACACCAAAGTCAATACGCTACATTAAATAGGGCATTAGCGTATATTATATTGAGTTCTTTTGGAACAAAATAGTTTCCCTATGAGGGAATGGCATGTTAAACATATGGAACAAACTATTGTTAGATTTGTTAGAGGTTTATCTGAAAATGCGACGCGATGGGAGGTAAGACTGAACAAAAAGTATGGGAAAATAGGCAAAGTAGTTAAAAGAATTGAATATGACGTAAAGCACGGTGTGACGAATGAGCAAGTATCTTCATTTTTGCAACTAATGAGGACTGATTCCATTTATCTAGAGGTTATGGCTCGTGCGGGCTCAATGGAAAGATTGAATGAATTACAGTCATATTATAAAGAATCACCTCCAGAGTTATCTTTTAACTGGAATAATGCTGTTACTAGATAATAGTTCTTAATACATCATTGGATTAGCATGTTTGAAGTCAAATGTAATTAATTTTTGCCTCATCAAACTTTTCTTATTCGACTCTTATCAAGCCCAATTTCAATAAATAACCAGAAAAGAGGTATTATCGGACTGGAATGATATGGAATCAGTATCTTTTCTAATCTATGATACAATTTTTTGAAATATTGATTTTTTAAGTTTGTTCGTGCCATATCCAGATTTGGGTGATACAAATATTGGATCCTCTATTTTTAACTCCTCAAAAGTCCTGCTAACATCGTTAAATTCAGCTTTATCTATTTTTGAAAAAACAATTACAATTTTTTCTTTGTCTACGTTCAACTCTTGCAAGACGTTCATGCAGCTATAATACTTTATTTTTATTTTATCCACAGGATCTGATGAATCGATAAGAAGAAGAATGACATCAGCCTGAAGTGACTCTTCAAGAGTCGACTTGAAGGCCTCGATCATATACGTAGGAAGTCGTCTTATGAATCCAACTGTGTCACTGAGTAAAATTTTCTGTCTATTAATAATAAAGGATCTTGTCGTAGTCGAGAGAGTCGTAAACAAATTTTCTGAGGTTTTTCTGGTTTCCATAGTGAGCAAGTTAAAGAGAGTAGTTTTCCCCGAACTTGTGTACCCTACTAGGGAAACTATCGGCATTTTGTTTTCTACTCTTTGATTATGGTAAAGATCACGCTTCCTTCTAGATTCTTCCAACTTTTCTAGAATGAATCCCATCCTTCTTTTTAGATCCCTGAATTTTACGTCAACGATATATTCTCCACTTCCTCCCTTTCCTGGTCTCTCATTACTTGTTAAAAGCTTGGCATTTTCTTTTATGCGCGGTAATTCATATTTAATTTCTGCGAGCTGAATCTGTAATTTTGCTTCCATTGTGGTAGATCTAATGTAAAATAGGTCTAGGATTAGCCTTTCTCTATCTATTACCTTTAAACCAGTTGACTTTTCTAAATTATACATCTGCTTAGGTGTCATATGTTCATCAACGATAATCTGGTCAAATTTAGTATGCTGAAGAAATTCTTTGATTTCTTCGACTTTACCAGAACCAAGACCATATTTCGTATGCCGTAGGTTTTTTTGAGTAAATGACTTTACAATATTCACACTGCCTAATGACTCCACCAAACCTTTTCCTTCCTGTTTGCTGAAATCATCAGGATATGTTACTAGTATAACATCTTGCTTAATTTTCAGAATGTCTCAGGTCCGGACCAGTCCATAAAATCATCAGCTAAGTAATCATTTTTGTGTCCCCTAGAGCAGACGTGTGAAGTTGTAGAATTAGTCTTTAATCTGGAATTGGAATCTTTTATCGCATTTTCAGGTATGTAAACACCGGGAAAAACTTCCCCACAGTTCTTGCATTTTAACATCAGCATAGGCATATTAGTAAAACTAATTCATATACAACATCAAGCTATTAATGTCTACCTATGGTAATTTCAGCTAAATAAAACCAATTATATCCAATGATTGGGCATAGAATATGTGTATTGCATCTAACAAATGTAATTACTATAACGAAGAAATGATCTAATAAAACACAAACTAGTTTTGCTTTTAGTTAGTAACATCGGTGTTATTATAGTTCAGTACTAGAAATCTGTTTCAAATCCAGACATGACGTTATTTAACTAATAAAGTTTGGGCGTGGTTTGCTTCATCCAACAATCAAAACATACTTCATTATCTAATTGATAAACCTCAATTTTATTTTTATTACATATTTGACATAATTTTTCCATTCAAGCTAATTGCAATATGAGACGTATAATAGTATATCATTGTATTCACATGAGCTTAATAATAATCAAGATTTTATTTTGTCACGTGTTATATTGAAATAAATACAGTTTATGACATATTTGATACTAATCTAATAAGTATTTCCTTGCAATAAGCGATTTCTTCATAAGGCTAAATTACTTATCGTTTCCAGAACATGGAATGTACTTAGTTTAACACTGAAATTTTTCAATATTAAGGATAACGCATAGATAGAATACTTTGTCAACAATCGGTATCTAATCATGAGAGACCAACAGGGATTATATCATGGTCAACATTTGTAAGCGGAAATGATTGAATTACTACAAGCAGAAATATCACTAAAAATTGTAATACTATTGCAATTTTTGCCTTAGCATTTAACCACTATATTTTAGACTCCATCCCGCATAAAATAGGGCAAACTCATTAAATCAGATAATTCCTTATGAATACAGTGGAATTGATGAGTATCTCATTATTTAGACGTACGCGTTATTATCTAATTATAAATGAGTATAAACCGGTGGTAATAATCTAACTTCTAGAGCACTCAATAAGTTATCTACGCAGCTATTGGTAATGAGAGAAGGAATTATCAACTTTGCATCTGTTGGTAGTAGACAATTAATGAATTCTAAAATTGCAATTCGTTGTCCTATTTCATTCTCCTCACGGCACTTTTCAACTAAACTTATCAAATATGCTGTATCTTGCGTCATTATTACTATAATTTAGATGTAATAGACTTAAGAATGTTTAGTTAAAATGCAACTCCCTTTCAGAAATTCCCAACTGATTGGAAATAATACTTAGAAATTGATGTTACCACAATATGGTCATATGTCGATATAAGAATTAAGCCGGTTATAAACACAAAGGATGATATAGCATGATGTGTATTAGATTATTGTTTACAATTAAACGCAAGTGATTATGGATTTGAAAATATTGATGATTTCAACCGAATATCCTCCTATGCAAGGTGGAGTCGGACGCTACTGCAAGAAGCTAGTCGATTCGTTAAAAAATGAGGGTATGGAGGTAATTGTCGTATGTAATAAAGATGGAGAAGGTGATTATGAAGGCATTTCACCAAATAACCAGGAAAATTCTAAAGTTTTATTAAAAATAGTTAAAGAAGTTGAACCTGATGTTGTTCACGTTCAATATGAACATGGACTTTATGGAATACATTTAGATCCAATAAATCCAGCAAAAACGCGCACAAATATTGAATCATTCTACGATGAGTGCACAGTTCCCATAATCACCACATTCCATTCGGCTTATACTTTCACTCAATGGATGAGGTTGGTAGTTCCTCTTAATAATAGAACATTTGGGCGATTTGGGACCTGGATTAGAATGGCTTATGACTATTGGACACATCTTCTAAATTATAAATCATTTAATTCACTTAACAAGAAAAAAATAGGCTTCAATAAAGCCGGAGTTGTGTTTTCTAAATATCTAGGTAATATTATTCCAGGAAGCAGCTTGATTTATCATGGAGCAGAACCAAGCACTTCTCCTCCTTTAAATAGAAACGTGGCAAGAAAGATGTTCTCACTTCCTGAGCATGAAAAAATTGCATTAGCTGTGGGATTCATGACAGCAACGAAAGGATGGGATATAATCGGAAAAATGAAGATTCCTGATGGTTGGAAGGTCGTAATAAATACATCACGAAATCATTATGGAAGAGAACAATTAAAGGGCAAATTTGAAAATGATGGAGTCATCGACTTGAACATGGGCTTTCTAAGTGACAGAGATTTGTCCCTACTATTCTATTGTGCTGATGCTCTAGTCCTACCTTACAAAGTGACTTCTGGTTCAGGTGTAATGTACGATGGATTAGCTCACGGACTTCCATTTATTTCAAGCAAGTTGGAGTTCTTCAAGGAATTCTCGGATATGAAGTTAGGAATGATGGTCAATCGTAGTCCGGTCGAGTTCTCAAATTCACTTCGAGAACTTGAAATTAATTACAATCAATACAAAGATGCTGTTTTAAACCTTAGAAAACATTTACTGTGGAAGGAAGTAGCCAAAAAGCATATCCTGCTCTATAATTCGATTATTGATCATGCTAGTCCTCCTCTGCTAAAAAATTGAGATAGATTTCATCTTTTAATGGAGACATCACAGCACACAAAAAACTTACCAAATTGGATATCGTCCGTCTTTTAAGTTAAAGTTACCAAAAAAAGTTATGATCCCTAATCTTGCTCATGAAAAAAACAACGCATACTTATATGTGAGACTGAGTATATGAGTTGTGGAATGACCGGAAATTGAGTGTTAATGTTTTTACGGAACTCGAGGATGACTTTAGAGACAGATACAGTACTTACTTACGGACGATGAAACAACGAATTTACGATACATACCTAGGATTCAACGAGTTGGAGGATGAAAGAAAAATGGTTAACCAACAAGTAATAAGGACTCCTGGCCGAAGGGGAGAGATGATTAAGAACGAAGAAATAGACAAAGAATTTTCTAGGCGATATAGCGAGTATAAAAAAGCTAGAGAATTTTCGTGATTAAATTCTGCAGTCAATAAACAGCTTGTGTCAAGAATATAGACAAATAATATCATAAACCTTTGCTCAACAGATGAACATTAGAGTTTCTTAATTTTAGTATAGAATCAAAAATAAATTCGGGCAGCAAATTAAGGTTAAACGAGCCTCTTAACGTGCCCTACTGCTCGACTTTTACTTGCGTTCGTGATAGACTTGTTTATTGTTGTTCCACAAGTTGTGCTTTTGCGAAGCGATCTCCGACACTAGTAATTCGTATGTTTGTTTTCTGTCCAGTTTTTGCACCTTCAACAAATATTACAAATCCCTGGATTCTAGCAATTCCGTCGCCCCTCCTACTTACTTCAGATATTTCAACTTCGTATTCCTTTCCCATTTCGACTGGTTTTGGACCTCCAAAACCACTTCTATAACTCATTGTACTTGTGTAATTGTTATTTCCGTAATATGAATGAACGTAATTAGCTTAAATTCTTGCTCAGCAAGTCTCATTCTATTTCAATTTCTATTTCTTTGCTTCTTGAGTCAAAAATACTATTGAATAGTA
This sequence comes from Nitrososphaeraceae archaeon, assembly GCA_035253865.1. Lineage (GTDB taxonomy): Archaea > Thermoproteota > Nitrososphaeria > Nitrososphaerales > Nitrososphaeraceae > TA-21. The sequence continues at coordinate 8,720 of DATFBL010000035.1, forward strand.
TCAGAAAGTACTATTCTCGGTATCAGTAATCTGGATTGTGAGATGAATTCATTAAGCTTTCCATGGCCTTCTGAGTTGGTGATAGAAATTATGTATCATGATGCTTAAGTTTGGATTCTGTTTAAATTAAAGTTAGATAATCCCACATTTTGAAATAGAATTCTGCATAGCGTTAAATAACTTATAGTCGCTCTACTAATATGGGAGAAACATTCGACAGAATTAAGAAGGCATTCAGAGATACTAGGCAGAAGACTAGCGATTCGGTAGAGAAGATTGCTGATCCTGACACTTATACGGGTTCCAATAATGTAAATGAAAATAGGAACTATGAGAAAGCAGGAAAGGAGCCGATGAATCCTGAAGATATTGCAGAACATGAACCAACTGCGGTTAAGAGAGACAAGAACCAAGGCGATACAGGCGACCCAGTTTAATCTTTTTTTTGAAATTCACTTTTGAAGCTGTTCGAACTTAATTAACTTGTAAACTAATTCTAAAAAGATCGCTGATAAAGGAACTTGGCAGTTGTCCAGTATAGAATTGAATTACACGGAGACTCGAATTTGCATATCCAAATTATCGTTTAATGATGAAATATTGATTAAGGTTTAATTACTTAATTTAAGTAACATTACTCCATCATTTTATTTTCCTCAAACATCATTAAATTCGGATTCTTGTATTTGATTTGTAATTTTAGTTTTGTTTTTTGCTGGTCGTAAACTAGTTTATTCAGATTCGATCGGAACTAAATTCACTTTTCAATGCTAGTCATGTTTGATTTTTTGATATAGCTTCTCAAAATGATGAATAATATTGTATTATTTTATTCTTTGTAGTCATTTCAGGATGAATTTCATTATATTGATAAAACGTTGAAATAAATACATATAATGAAATATTTGATACTTTAATTAATACTATTTCCTATACTAATATCAATTTGTATATGTTTATTCACTTTTTTTGAAATTTAGATGGAGTCAACAATTTGGTATTTCTTGTATTATCTAAAAAAGTATGGCCAAGGTTTTTATGCAATGCCAGTCCAATGATAATTGATTATTATGAGGAGAGGAGTTGAAATAATGCCAAAGTCAAAGGCTACCAAGAATGGAGAACGTCGAATAACTACAAACAGAGATAATGTTAAACATCTAGAATATTTTAATAACGGACAATGGCGACATAGTGACAAATGCAGACAGCTAACTAACAAAGACTGCACACTTAAGAGTTCCAAAAGTACTTTTTGAATTAAAATACTTCAGATAATTTTTATACTACTGTCAAGGAAATTACAAAAATAAAATATTACTAGAATTTAGACTCTTCAAAGCATTTATCACAATATTTTTCAATTAATGTTATTCCATCCATGTCATATTTTGCTATCTTTGTAGGCATTCCCTGACACATCGCACACTCGCCTCCCATTATTTCCTTGACAAAGTCTCTCTTTACAGATTGTGCTATGTCTGGATCATCTAGTTTTTTCTTTAGAAATTCTAACCTGTCTTCTGAAACAATAATTGGTGTGACTTTTGGTTTTGGCTTTTCCATTCAGTTAAACTCCAATCGAACAAAAAAATTCTTCACATATTCCTTCCTTTACGTTTTGATGCATAACCATGAGCCTTGACTGTCTGAGATCGTATCTACTATGCTCACAACTATGTAACTTGTGCATTACGTTCATTTCAATCTTAATTTATTGCGGTCGTTATTAAAGCAGGTTTGGTTCAGATTTTTGCAGTGGAACGGGGTTGCCAAAGTCAAAGTTATGTAATCCGGATCTTGTTGTCTTATCTATACATGGAACATTGTTCGCCATAAAATTTGACCATAAAATATCGCATGTTCGACATTTAAATTCCCCTGGGACGCCTCTTGCTTGTATTATTCTTCGCATACACAAGTTATACCACGCTTAGCTATAATTATCCTTGCTTTTTTTCTATCCACTATGGAATTGGTTGTTAATATTGACCTTGCATGAAATCTGTGATCATCGGACGTTTTATCGAATATTTGGTTTACACCATCATAGAAATCAAAATACACCGCACCATTTACAGATTTAGATCAAACATCAATTTTCTTGAAGTTTCATATTCTTTTCCTTAACACATTACTTTTCCGGCCGTAGCACATGGGTGGTGTGTGTTCTTAAAATCTCTTCGGCCTGGGATCATGTAGTGTATTACCAAAACAGCGTTGAAGCTACGGCACTTAGCGGGGCTAACAATATGAATTCAGCCCAGTTTACATACTATCTGAATGTTGTAGATATTTCTATAACATTTACAAAATATACTTTCATTACTGTTATTAGTAATACTTATCTTATAGTTTGTAATTAGGAGAGAAGAATCTGCAAGTTGATATTTAAGATCCCGAAATTTCACTTTAGATTCAAGGATCGGATATGGGTAAGCAAATAATTAGATTCCCCGCAGATAACACTAATTCAGGTTTATTCCTTGATGGTATTCTAAGGATTCCAGAAAATCCACTTGGAATAGTGATCTTTGTACATGGCAGTGGGAGTAGCAAGACGAGTACAAGGAATCAAGCGATATCAGAAAAACTATATGAAAATAATATTGGATCTTTCTTATTTGACCTATTATCTGAAGAAGAACAAAGAAGCGACATACAACTGGAGAAAATCATAACACAAATCCCAGGCGCAGTACTCAACAAATTCAATATCGCGTTACTGACACGAAGGCTTTTAACAGCAACTGAATGGATAATGAACCATCAGCAGAAAAACAAATCTATGTTAAGTTATTTTGCTTCTAGCACTGGGGCAGCTGCTGCGCTTGTTGCTTCGACTAACTTTCACATACGCTCGATCATAATACGAAGCGGTCGTACAGATTTGGTAACAAATGACATATTTCCAAAAATAATATCCCCATGTCTTTTTGTTGTCGGAGATGGTGAGAAAATTATTATTAAAATTGCCAAACAAACATTGAAAAAATTGACAAATGTGAGAGAAAAGAATCTCAGCATAATAAAAAATACATCTCATATGCTGGAAGAAAGTGGATCAATTGAAAGAGTGGCCTTTCTTTCTGTTACTTGGATACGGAATCATTCCTAGTCTACATTGGACTTTATTTGGTATACACCTTCAAAAAACGATAGGATATAGACAAATCCATCAGGACCTATCTTAATGTCAGTTATTCTTCCAAATATTGAACCAATTATTTTGGTGTTAGATCCGTTGTTCAAGTGTGTTACTGTAACAGTAATTCGGAAAACCAAATCAAGCAGCTAGATTGATTGGTATATATGGCGATTCTTACCCCGGAATTGTATTCCCAGAATTGCGTGACAATTATTCTAAAATTCTAAAAATTCATATCCATTTACAGGAATAAACGATGCAGACAGCTATCTTAGCACGACAGAGATATGGAAGAATTATTATGATGACAGTTAATAGTTACCACCAGTTAATAGTTACCACCAGTAAGAATGCTGATTAAATCATTTAACATTGTGGAAATAAACTATTATAATACTGTTCTCTTTATAGTAATCAATATACTTTATATGGATTTATTGCTTGAGAATGTGATTAATTTCTAATAATTCCGTCCGTAAGATGACTAATATATATATTTGTCTATGCAAAGAATACTTTAATAGTATATTGCAGTAAGAAGCGTATGTCTACCAACACTGTTCGTTTATATCACGTACTAACGGCGAAACCAGAGAAAATTTATCGTGCCTTTATTGACCCTGACGCCATGGCCAAATGGTTACCACCCAATGGTTATACATGTAAAGTTCACCACGTGGATGCAAAAGTAGGAGGAACCTACAAGATGTCTTTTACAAACTTTACTACTCAAAAGAGCATGTCATTTGGTGGAGAATTCCGAGAGCTGGTCGAAAATGAACGCTTACGTTATACGGATAATTTTGATGACCCAAACTTGTCGGGAGAAATTCAAGTAACTGTAACTTTGAAAGAGGTTTCACTAGGAACAGAAATGAACATTGTCCAGGAAGGTTTGCCCACTGTCATTCCACTTGAAGCTTGCTATGTAGGATGGCAACAATCACTTAATAATCTAGCAAGATTAGTTGAACCTGAAATCCTAGAAGGCTAATACTAAAAATCACTAAATCGGACATATCCTAAAAGAATTGAGATAGGAAATTGCCACTTATGACAGGCCTTCAATAATACTTGACAAGAAGTTTCTGGTAATAGCACCATCTTTATCAAGAGTAGGATTAAAAATAGTCAGGCTGATACCCACTGCTTTCTTTGACAACATCAATAACTTTAGTAAATTACTTAATTCTACAAAAGTTATTCCGCCTGGTAAACGATAATCAACTGCAGGCATTATCGAGTCATCTAATACATCAGCATCAAGATGAATCCAGAACCCTGCAAGTTCTTTTTTGAGAAGCGTTTCTGTCCCTAGAGTAATGGCATTTTGGAATCCTAACTTTCTCACATCGTCTAGTTCTATGGCCTTCATCATCGTAGTTTTTTTAATGTCTTGACATCCATACTTTGAGGACTGTTCTGCATCACGATATCCGAATACTACTATATCTTGTTCCATTACAAGTGGTTTAAGATGATCAAGATTGGTTAGAATATCATGACCATGACCAGCTACTATCGCCAAATCCATATCTGCTACCTCTCCAGTTGGAGATTCATGGGGTAAGTAAAAATCTGCATGTCCGTCTATAAAAAATAATCCATATCTACCTAATCGTCTTAGAGCTAGAACATTCCCAATTAGGATACTGCAATCACCTCCAAGGACTATTGGAAACTTATTGTCTTGAAGCAAAAGCTTTATCGAATCTGCTAGTCTTATAGAATAATGTTTGATGGCCTTAGGATTCAATAATTTAGTCGCTTCATCTCGATTATTGTTATAAGATGATAAAGGAGTAACTGCACCACAATATTCTGCGTCTAATCTTTCCACTAAACCTGCTTCCCTTAACGTTTTTGGAAGAAGCTCGACACCTGTCGGACGTAATCCCAAAATGGACGGTGCATCAACAATAGCATATTTTCGTTTCAAAGGCATTTGTAACTACTAATCTGTTATTATTTACTTTTCAGACGCAGATTCGATTAGAGAGGCGTTACCTTTGAATAGAGTCTTCGGACATAGATACCCACAACCCAGAAATCTGAAAGACTTTTCTATTTTTCAGTGATATATTGTTTATGGGTGTAAAAGAAAATATGATGTTAATGAAGACCTTAGATGATGCATGGAATTCGCAGAACTGGGAAACTTTTAGCGATCGTCATGCTGATGACGTGATAGTAAGATGGCCAGGACAGCCACCTACTATAGGTATAAAAGAACATAAGATAGAAGGAGAGTATTTTTTCAAGGCATTTCCTGACAATCATGTTGACAACAATCCGTACAAAGTCTTCTTCGGTGAGGGTGATTGGACTTGTTCTATTGCCAATTTTACAGGAACTCACAAAGGACTAATGAAGGGTCTTGATGGCAAGTTAATTCCAGCTACAAACAAGAAATTTGAGATAGATTTATGCACGGTCGCTCGCTGGAAGGATGGCAGAATTGTTGAGGAAAATTTGTCGTATGATACTGTAGGGATGATGAGACAACTTGGTTTGATCTAGAGATAAAATAACAAGATTGATTTTCTTTAAATTGATAGTCATCATCTAGCACAAATTGTAATCGTAATAAACTATTGAGTGCCTAGTTAATTATCTTCTGTATAAATGGTGTCTCGGGTTTCTGTCCCGTTCCCCGAAACACTATTGCGGTAGAGGGGAAAGGCCAAATACGGGGCTGGCCGAAAAAAGCCCCTTACCATACAGGAGACTTACTTAAGTTGATGAATAAATACAATAATTAATAAAGAATTGAAAAAACTTTAGATGTATCTGATGGAAGTTCCCAAGCCAACATTCTATGAGAGGAAGTTAGCTTTTAGACTGGCAGCAAACAATATTCCATACAAGTCACAACCACTTATTTGGTATACCAGAGCAAATTACTATACTCCAGATTTTGTTGTTGGACATAAATTGATAGTGGAAGTTGACGGTAAAATTCATTCGATGAAGTTTAGAATGACACCTGACAGAATTCGTCAGAGAGCTTTAAAGAATTTGGGATACTATGTCATGCGAGTCAAAAATGATAGGATACGTAGTAGCGTAAAAACTGTAGTAAAAGAAATAATTGAACGGTATTACCAAACAGTTGAATTCCAAGGGAGTAGTCCTAAAGTAGAAATCGTAAAACACGATACATACGATTCAATCCCTGAGTATGTTCAGGATAATATTTCGCAGTGGGCCATAGCATTTAATCAATCGCTAAAAGAAGAATCGTGGACAGCCGATTACTTTAAACTTCATTTGCCAGATTATGATTCAATTCTGGTGCGGAATCAATCGGCTCTTGAGCGATTTATGTTACTGATATTAGGTCTAAACCTCAAAATTAGTGAGAATGGAATTTTGGACTTTGAACATTCTGCCAATGTTTTTGGGAAGGGCATTTACATTATTCGGGAAATTTTTGGTGAGCAAGGTGAGACTGCGGGTATTCATCTTAAGAATATGTTTAATGTTTCAGCCCCCGGGTTCTTTAAGAATCTAGTATTTTTTGGAGGACCGAACATAAACCCCGGTATAGTATCAATAGATAATTTGAACTTACTCAAAGCATATATAAGTGAATTTAACAAACATTTCTCAACATATCAAGTGAGTGTCGAAGAGAGTGAAGTTAGGGACGAATGTCTCTATGCGTTTAATAATCTTGAAAGAAATTCTAGATTCAAATGGATAACAGAATTCCTTGTTTAAGGAATGAGGTCAATATCTAAGGTTGTATAGAATTAACTTAAAGGTATGAGTTCAATTTTCCATTTTGGTATAACTTGTTAACTGAATTGAATCTAGTGTTGGCTGGATTTCACTTAACATAGAATCAAATTCCTCCTTCGGATTTAGAAAAACAATTGCAAACAAATCATTATGTTTCTGTGTTAGAATCAACATCCCTTTAAAAGGAACATCATAGCCCTGAGGGATCTCTTGTAGAAACTCATTTTTTGGTATTAAGCCTGTGGAAGAATTCAAAAGCTCTGAAGGGGAAGATAGATTTAGGAAATATCTGTAACCCTGATTCGCATGCCCAAATTCTACTCTATCTGCATACTCTAGTACGCCTTTATATTTTAAGTAACCTCTCATAAAGGGATCAATAAAAAATACAGGAACAGGCAAGTTATCAGGAGCCTTAATTATTGCAAAGACACTTTTTGTAGAATTTTTAAACCATATCATTGTAGTTAAATTATTAGTGGGATTTGGTTCCCAATTAAGAGGAGGAGTCACTTCAATTTCATTGTTAATCTCGCCAATGACAATGCTTGGACTAGATAGTAGTAACGAAACTATTATTACTAAAATTAAAAGTATTAAGACTTTCTTCAATCTCTTCCTAGAAATTTTTTAGGTAATTACTGCACAGGACGTTATATCATCAAAAGACTATTTGATAAGAAAAGGTAATCTTAAATGAACTAACCACGCTTGTAGGCTTTGGCTTCATCTTTAGTAACATTAAACCAAACTTTGTTTCCATCAAACTTTACAACTTTATCTCTTGGTAGAAAAAACTTGTCTTTATCTACAACTCCTCTTTTTGTTTCTACAAATTGTTCATTTAGGTCTTGAACTTCACCCAAATCATAATCATCTAAACCTCTTGCTTCCTTCTTTATGATCTCATCCCAATTTGTTATTCCGCTCATACACATTATATGGCAACATTTCATATAAGGATTGGATTGAAAATCAGCACGAGGCCATTAACGAGATACGGCGAGAAATTATTAGATAGAATGTTTCCCAATTATCTCCATGGGCGAAGAAGTATATATTACCAAAATTCTACCACATTCAATCAAATTTTATCTACCTCGAACTGAGGGTTACATGGATGTCGTCAAGGAAATAGCTTCCAGATATGGAAGCATGTCACTATTTGAATTGGATGGATATTTTGAAGGAAAATTCGAGCCCGCAAAATACACTCGGTTAGAAGTTCACACAGAAATATTAAATGAACAATCTGTTATCAAATATGCAAATAATATTCGCATTAGGTTGAAGCAAAATTCATTGGCAGTAGAATTCGATAATAAGCTAATTCTTGTGATTAAAGGTTAAGATTTTAACTTTAACTATACTTATAGATGCGCATAATTTTCTCTCGTCCTCAGTTGCTACGTCAGCTTTTCGATGTGTCCAAAGTTTTTGAACCTTTTTTGGTAATCTAAGATTAGTCATACTTATCTGACGTTGCATAAAATATTATAATAATGGACAATCCAATATTTCTTGGAATTGAAAAGCTTAGAAGACGAGTTAGGTCCATCCCTTCGTAAATTAGAAATAAAACTAAAACAGCAAAGACTAAGAACCGAAAAGCAAGAAGGCGGAAAGTCAGGATTTGATAAGGAGTTTAATGAAATAATTAGAAAAACTGTTCTACCTGTAATGATTGAGTATAAAAAATTCCTTGAAGGCAAGCAAGAAAATATGTATTTGAGTTGTATTATAGAAAAACCATATCATTTACTTGAAGGTATTACATTTGAACTAAAGGATTCAATCAAGATGTCAAAGAAAGACGCTATAAGAAGGATCACTTTCTTTCCCAGGAATGATAGAATACATATCTTTGAAGAAGGATTACTTGGTGATGGCCATCCAGTAGAACTTAGTTATGCTAAAAATGAAATATCCAAAGAATTTATTAGGAAAAAAATGACCTCTTTAATAAAAGAATACATTGATAAATTACTAGTTGGTTTTGAATAAATCCGTGTATTATTGTCAATGTCTTATTACCAAGCCTACCAACAACATCAAGAAAATGAATTTCAATGATGACACAACTCTACTGATTAACTATATTTCATTTTCAAAAGGCTTTCGTAATTAGGACTTGAGGGTATATGGTTCTCACATTTATTTCATTTTGTCATTAATATGATGTCATGCGATTTATTCTGATAGCTATACAAGGGCCCTTCACCTGTTATTATATTTTGTAATTAATATGATAGTACTTGGTAACTGACGTCATTTTATGCACTAAAGTTGGAAAATCTATCCTGCTCATAGGAATCATCTTTCATGCTATATTTGCAGTTTCAGCCAATCAATTATCATACAGTCAGAATTCAACTGATTTATTAACATCTCGAATACCCACGGAGACAATAAAGATAGTTGATCCCATAACGACGCAAAATGTAAGTACAGGACAAGAATTAACAATATCCGGGACATCATCGGATACTAATTTAAAAAATTGTTCGGTCTCTGTTATAGTTAATAATCTTAGGCCATATCAACCTGCTATTGCAAAAGGATCTGATGACGTAAATGATTATTCTCAGTGGGAATTCGTCCTAGGAGCTAACTATACACAAATTGTTGAAGGTGAAAACAAGATAACTGGAAAACTAGAGTGTTCATCGGCATCTCCACGTTGGTATAGTGTGTTCATAAATGGAGTTACTAATCTTAGTAATGATGAAGTACAAACGACTGTCTTCCCTCAAGGGGAACAAAATACATTACCTTCCAATTTGTCTACAACTAATAATATAGACGATAACAATGAAGCATTAACTACTGTACCACCTGAAGAGGAACAAAATAATGTGCCTTCCTCTGATTTGTCTATTACTGATGACGCCGATGATATAGTTAATAATGAAGCATCAACTACTGTACCACCTGAAGAGGAACAAAATAATGTGACTTCCTCTGATTTGTCTATTACAGATGAATCAGCCAGTGATAATAATGATAATGCATTGCTTGTTTCAATTGTTCCCCTCAACGATCCTGTCTCAAGAGGCGATTCACAAAGTGTTACAATAACTGTTACCGATTCGGCGTCAACTGCGGTAGCAAATGCTGAGATAGATGGGAATTTGATATATCCCGGGGACAATTTTGAGAAGGAGTTTAGCGGAATAACGGATTCTCAGGGAGAATTTGTTTATTCCTGGACCATAGGAGAAAATGGAGATGCTGGACCCCTGTCCGTACAAGTAGAGGTATCGAGTCAAGAACATCCACCTACTTCAGCCACAATTTCGTTTGATGTTGAAGACCTGTCTGAAGAATCAGAATCAGAATAGCGTACCGCACTACTATTTTGTTGCGGTTCAATAATTTTTATTCAGGTACGTGTTTAATCCTTGTTTATAAATTATAAAATTCTATATTATACAATGAAGAACCATCTTAAGTTAAAGTTGACACTGTTTTTATCCGTGGCAATCTGCTCTTTAATGATTGGTATGGCAACGTTGCATTCTATGTGGATATACGCTCAAGATAACGTGACTCAATTCATGAATCAAACAGCTAACCAAACAGGTAACCAAACAGGTAACCAAACTGGGAATCAATCTTTATCTCCAGCAATCCCAGGACAACAAGGCGGCACTCCACCAAAAACAGGTCCTAGTTAATGACGTATGAAAAAGATACCTGCAGCTCTTGTGGTAAATATGCTGAAATAACAGCCAAGGTGTTAGAGGATAAAGAGAAATTCTATTGTAAGGAATGTCAGGAGAAGGAATTAAAAACAGTACTAGAAAATTTTGCTCGAGTTAATTTTAATTGTATAAGGTGTGGCTCTTCCAACATTACAAATGATGATGCCAGGACAGGAATTAGTTTAACTGATGTGCCAAATGCAATTTACGTTAACGCTTTCATTACATGTGGAGATTGTGGACATACAATTTATGTCAAAATGGAAGATCATGGCAAAAAGTAACTTTATTAACTTACGCAAATATTGCATTTAAATTATTACTAAAATAAGAAATCTGAAAATTGGTATTATGTAGAATTTTTATTTATTATATGCGATTCATTGAATTTTTCCCATTATGACGGAGATCAAGATGACCCCTAGGATCACTATGGTTATCGCTAGAATTAGACGTCTAAATGCAATAAGATTCAATTTGTCATACCTTTTGTCACTTTACAGTTAATACCGGACAATCAGCTAGCCTTACCACATCTGAGGTTACACTGCCTAATACTAAACTCTTGAGTTTAGAGCGTCCCCTGGGTCCAACAACAATCAAATCAATATCTTTATCTTTGGCATAATGAGCAATGGCGTCGGCAATTTTAATTGAAGCGATAATCTCAGCCTTGACTTTTACAATATTATCTTTCTCTCCTTGTTTGTGTATTTTCTCCAATATTTTCGTAAGATATGCTTGCGCTTGTTTTTTAAAATCGATCACATGACTTTGAGGAGTTGGAGTTTCAAAATTCGTATCCGTTCTAACTACGTAAAGGACTACTAGTAAAGCATCATAATCTATCGCAATTTTAGTTGCATATTCGACTGCTTTATCCGCTGATTTGCTGGATTCATTTATTGCTACGAGAATTTTGGAAAATGTTTTCTTTCTCGTTATTTTATCTGTTTTCAACCTGTTCACTCTATTTTGTCGATAGTTCCTAAAAAGTGATCCTTCAATCTATATTGTGTAGCCCACTGGACTTACCCTAATTAGTATATTTCTATCTCGTTTGTAATATTTCTTCAGACATTGTAGGATCAATCATGATAGCCCTCACCTGAAGTAGACTACTAATAAAAGAATAATTTCAGTTAGGCCTCAATTGTAGCTTTGGCAAATCTATCTGCTACTTCAGTAACCTTTACCCGAATATTGTTTCCCATTTTCCCATTTTCAATAAAAACTATAAATCCTTGTACCCTAGCAATACCATCGCCTTTTCCAGTAATTTCATTAATATCTACCTCGTATACCTTACCAACCTCGACTGGCTTGGTACGTTCACTACGGCTCTTTATTTTCCTAGTCGCATCGCTATCATAACTTTTCCTTCTGCCACGTCTGTAATCTCTGCCACGGCCGTAACCCCTGTCCCTGTTGTAGCTCATGTGAATTTAGATTGGTGATTTTTCCCAATATATAGATAAGATGTTGATATGTTGATAGGTTAACCAGATTCCTGATATAAGGGCGCCATGAAATGTGAATTACTACCAGGCATTTGTTATCATGATAGTTTACGGTAATAAACTATGATGCCAATAAATATAGTATGAATAGAGTAACAGGCATTGAACTTATCGAACAGAAGGTAGGGGAGGCAATAGGACTAGAACAGGCCGCTCAAAAGGTAGTTTACCAGTTTCAGTCAAGAGGATTATTCAAGACAGACAATGAGAGAAAATTCATGAATATTAGGGAAGAGGCATCCGATCATGAGCAAGAAATGAATGATCTGTTGAAGGACCTGTCCGAATCACTGGGTATTAACATACAAAAAACTCAGGCGACAGCACGTAAAACATCCGCAAAGGCAATGAAAATGAGGGATGCTTATTTAGGAGACAAGCCGGATCGTCAGGAGGCTCTTGAATTTCTTTGTTTGGCAGAAGCAGCAGAGGTAACTCATTATGAAATTCTTCGTTCACTATCCAAAAAGTTCAAGGCTAAAAATTTCGGAAAAAAAATTAAAAGTATTTTAGAGGAAGAAAAAGATCATTTAAAATTCTGTACAAAGCTTGTGAAAGAAAATATTGTAGAACAAGATTAATATCCGTTATCGGACTATTTTTTTGTCGCCTTTATGAGAACATAATCTATATCCCCTGATAGGGATAGTTTTTTCATTTTGAGTGCTGATCTATACACTATTTTTTCGGTAATATCTAGAGCGATTTTCTTCAAAAATGAACTATGCTTGCCCAAAACATTCTTTCTAAACTCATTTCTGTCTTGAATGTAAAAATCTGTCAATGGGACATAAACGGACTTTCCTATTCTAAGGATGTCTTTAATCACAAAATGTTCTTCGGAGATAACTGACTTTATCTGTTCTAATTCATAATGTTGAGATGCCCATGTCAATGATAAGATTCCAAGTATTCTAAGATTTCTTAAAGAATTCAATATTTTAATTCTGGATATTTCATTAGGTTTTGTACTTGTTATCACTGGGATTGCTACAACTATCAATCCAGTTTTTTTTAATACTCGGTGAGACTCCCGAATAAACTCTAAAAAAGATTTAAAATGTTGTGCTGACTCTAGGGCTATAATTCTATCTGTAAAAGAATCGCCAAAAGGAAGACATGTTGCCGTTGCATTTACTCTTGACAACACAACTCTATCATGATTAGTAATATACTTTTCATTAGTAACCTCTGTTTTAACTGAGGGTTCCACAAGCACTTTGTTGTTATGATCGTTCTTACCATATAATGCGAGCGATATCTTCAATGCCTGGTAGTTAACATCTATGCAAACAAGACTATTAATGAACTTGTATTCTAGATTCCATTGCTCTGCTGGACCTAAGAGGCCACTTCCAATATCTAATACATTTTTTGCAGTATCAAGTTCGGCCAGATTTCCCGTAAGAGTGCATAATGCTTCCTGTGCTTGTTTAATGCTGGTGGTTTCTTGAGTCCAATAACCAAAATTAATCATGTTTGTCCGAGACAAAATGCGCGCATACGAAATGAATGCTTGGTATATATTTACAACTGCACGTTCATCACGTCTAAGTAGCGATAAAAGTGTATTTATTGCATTTATCATTACTGTTTTGCCTGTTAATAGGTTCCTTATGAATACCTTTTCATGCTCAAGAAATCATTTCAGTTCTAGTTATCCTTTTAAAATCAGTTGCAAAGCGTTGGAATGCAAGTTATTCACAATTTGCTTCCAAATATGAGGCCATAGATAATATTTAATCGAGTATTTTTTTGGTTCATCGTTACCCACGCAGTTATCGGTTTTAAAATAAACTTGATACCGTAAAACTATGGATAAATGATCTATCATTATGGATGTCAGTATTGCCAATATTTGCTATATTACTTAGAATAACTTCTTTCTAAATCTAAATACATGTATACGTCTCACAATTAAGTTTATAGCTAAATAAGCGAAACATGAGGCTATAATAGAAGCTATTGTCGCAGCTTGTACTGGCTGATATTCTATTTTCAACAATTCAAGCAGAATAAAAAATCTTGATACATTATTGATAATATCAAATATGGCGTCAGCAAATATCATCTTAGTTGCTATTTGTTTTAAAATGTCAATGTTCAATTTGCCTGTAAATCTTTTTGTATATTTCTTCTTATTATCAAGATGAAAAAGAATAACAAAAATTACTTTGGATGAGATGAATCCTGCTATTACAGTTAATGTAGAAGTTGTATAATCATCAATTGAATATATAGTAGACATATATGCAACGATTATACTAACTATAAAACCAACTAAACCTGAAAGTACTAAATTCTTGTTGAGAGATATGATGTTGGCATATTTTCCATAAAATTCTGTAAGGTAATTTGTTATTTTGCTACCCGG
>DATFBL010000036.1:0-2000 GCA_035253865.1 Nitrososphaeraceae archaeon
GCTATTTGGATAAGATATGAGATTTCTCGAAATATTTTGGCAATTTCATTATTTTTCATTTCGTAATTTTAGATATCATCTGTATCATTTATCTAAATTATAAATATTAGTCATCAAAATAAACTCTGACTTCATTTATTAATCTGCATTTTCAGTGAGTGAAGAGGCCATAAATTCACGTTGATTTCGCATTCAAAAAGGCATGTTATGTAATCTACTAAAACCAATAGTATGAGATTAGGAATAATATCACATCCAAACAAGTTAAATTGCATGATATTATCAATATGATTAATGATTGAGCTGGGTTACGATTATCCGCTATACAGGCCACCATCAGAGGCTAATTCAATCATTTTCCAGGTTACTTTGGGATGCTCCTTTAACAAGTGCTCATTTTGCAATATGTATAGGACCAAGGAATATTCTGAGAGACCGTGGGAAGAAATAATGAGTGAAATAGATATTGTTTCAAAATCATTTCCTCAAACTGAAAGGATTTTTCTGGCGGACGGAGATGCTATAAATCTTAGTACAGACAAGTTAGTCCAAATTTTAGAATATATTAAAGAAAGATTTCCGAATTTAAAGCGTATATCCTGTTACGCAATGCCTAAAAATCTTTTGCAGAAAACCCCTGCAGAGTTGACGTTGCTAAACAAGAAGGGTCTCAATATGTTGTATATTGGGATCGAAACTGGAAACGATATACTACTCAAGAAGATCACAAAGGGAGCTACGTCTAAAAGTATTATTGATGCATGCAATAGGGCAAAAAATAGTGGTTTCATCATATCATGTATGATTATCCTAGGAATTGGTGGAAAAAGATACTCAGTAGACCACATAAAAGAGACCGCCAGAGTTGTAAGTAAGGTATCACCAAACTTTTTGGCTGCTCTGACACTAATAATAGAAGATGGTGTTTACGATGAGTTTATGAAAAAATTCGGTGAACCATTTGAAACATTGGATGATTCATTGATACTTGACGAGCTTGAATTGTTGTTAAGTGAGATTGATCCTATTTCGCCTATAGTTTTTAGAGCAAATCATGCATCAAACGTTTATTCTATTGGTGGCAATTTGCCAGAAGATAGAGAAAAAATGATGGCACTTGTAAGTAGTTTAAAAGAGCATCCTGAGTTGCTCAAACCAAAAGTCCTGAGAAGATTTTGAGAATTAATTTTTGGAGACAGTAATCCAGATTTCATAATTCCAATAGTTATGTCAAAAAAAAGAGTCCATTGTATACTCTGTCTATTCTGTCCTGATATTGGAGTACAAATGTACTAGATGGTACGTTTAGAATTTCAACCGATGGTCGGAAGAATTAGGTACTTGGGACAGGACTCAACACCTCCGCCACCAGTTGCTGTTGAAGCGTTACCATTGAATGTACAACAAACTATAAAACACTTTTATATCTTGTTGACAAGCTCTTCAAGAGTATTTTCGCTAAAATGATTAAATTTTGGGAATTTCCATAAGCGGACAATAATTTTGAAAATTAAATATTACTACAATAGAGATGCTTGAAGTTTCCTGAAAGAATCACTTTCTTAAAATTGGTCCTTCATAAGAAATAAGGAAACTATCATTAAAATCTAAATCAGGTAGTTCGATAATTTCGCCTGAAGAAATACCATAATCAATTATTTTTTGAAGACTTGGGCGATTTGAATCCGTCTTTGATTAGTAATCGATATACTTCGGGTATTCCAAGGCAAAAACCAACGTGAAGACAATCTGTCTTATCATTGTGGTATTCGCAGTATAATTTCTTTTTAACCCTATCAATGTAAACTGCAAGCGACTTTCTTCTTTCGTGGTCATACAAATTTACCATTGTTTGGTCTGCATCCTTAAATTCCAAGAACGGTCCATATTCTTTTTGTTGCTCTTGAAATTCAACGTATTTTAGAAGAATATTATTTACCCAGGGAGAGAATTTCTGATTTTCAGGTCTTTTTCGGTCGTTGGAATACAATGCGATAAGA